>CBDUBC010000051.1:0-19418 GCA_965365285.1 uncultured bacterium | reverse complement strand
ATGAAGATGATGAAGATGATGAAGATGATGAAGATGATGAAGATGATGAAGATGAAAAGAAAAAGAAAAGATCTAGATTAATTAAGATATTAGCGGTTGGCGCAGTAATTTATTTCGCTCTAGATGAGCTTGTCCTTAAAGAGCAGCCAACTGTACCAACTGGCCCTGCTAAAACGTCTAAGCAGAAAAAAACTCCTAAGAAGAAAGTTTCAAAGAAAAAAAACGAGAAAGAATCTAAAGATGAACAAAAGAAAAAAGAAAGTAAATTAGAGGAAAAGAAAACTGCAGACAAGCAAGCTGAAAAGAAAGAAAAAGAAGTGAAGAAACCTGAGGCACCTCCAGTTGTTAAGGAGTTTAAGGAAGATCCAAAAGAAGAAATAAAAGAAGAACCTAAAACAGTGAAAGAAGAAACAGATGAAATCGAAATTCCAAACGAATTAAATTTAGGTGTGTCTGAAGAAACTACTCAAGTATCGGACCCTGAAGTCAAACCTGTTCCTGAAAAAGAGGAACGCCCGAAACCTATTGAGAAAGAGAGTTTTGAATATGTGTCACCTCCTGATTTTTTAAAGTTTGGAAGAGGTCTTGTTTATAATTGTAAGGGCAAACATTGGGCCTGTGTAAATAAAGATTCTTTTATTCAGTGTAGACAAAATCAAAAGCATTTTGAAAATCTTAATCAAAAACCAGAATGCTATCCAAAAAATGTTTACTCAAATGAAGTAGATTGTCGTACTGTACAAATTCATTATATCAATACAAATGAAAAAACCGACTTTTGCAATTAGTCTGTATTGATCAGGAATCATTTTCTGTCTCATAATTATCTTAAATTAAAATTAAAATAACCTTAAAGCTTTTTATTTATTTTTCCGAAAATTATTGAAATTTATCGGAAAAAGGTAACTGATGGCCGTGGATAATTCGCCTATTGTAAAAGAGTTCTTAATCGAATCATTCGAGAGTCTTTCCGTTATTGGTGAAGAACTGACTCAGTATGAAAAAGATGGTGAGAATGCAGAACTACTTAATGCGATTTATCGTAAGGTTCATACAATCAAAGGCTCGGCTAGTTTCTTAGGCTTAACCAAGCTTCAAGAAATTACTCACTCAGCAGAAAATATTTTAGATTACCTTAGAGATGGGACTATAAAAATAGATTCAATAGTTATTGATGTATTATTAAATAGTTTTGATGTTTCTATTGAGATTTTAAAATCAATTGAAGAGATAGGAAAAGAAAATGATGTGGACTATTCAGATCTCCATCGAGACCTGGTATTTGTTTTAGAGAGACGTGCACTCGCAAATGAACTTTTAAGAGAAACATCAAAATTAATAACAGAAGAGGACCTGCAAGATACAACCGCAGTAGCGAATACAAAAGAAGCAACTTCAGAACCTAACAAAGAGCCGGTAGAAGTAAAAACAAAAGAAGCAGTAAAGCCAGTAGAACCACCTAAACCAACCCCACAAGCAATCAGCAATGAGGTTTCTAATATGGGACAAGAAAACAATAGTTCAGACGCTAGCTCAGCACCACCATCAAGCTCTTCTTCATCGAGTGGTGGTAGCTTGAAAGACTCTGTCGTAAGAGTAAATGTACAACTTCTTGATAAAATCATGAACGTTGTTGGAGAATTAGTTTTAAATCGAAACCAAATTCTTCAGTTTGCTAACGCGATGGATTCGTCATCTCTTACGAGATTAGCGCAACAGCTTAATGTTATTACAACCGAACTTCAAACAGACATTATGACTACGAGAATGCAGCCAGTAGGATCGGTTCTCTCAAAGTTTGAAAGAATTGTTCGAGATCTTTCTCGATCACAAAATAAGACCATATCACTTGAAATTTCGGGTAAGGATACTGAGCTTGATAAAACTCTTCTAGAAGCAATTAGAGATCCTCTAACCCACCTAATTCGAAATGGAGTAGATCACGGTATTGAAGCCCCAGCTGAGAGGATTAAAAAAGGTAAGCCAGAGCAAGGGAATATAAAGATTAAAGCCTATCATGAAGGTGGTCAGGTTACTATAGAGATCAATGATGATGGTAATGGAATTGATCCGAAAAAGATTCTCAAGAAAGCGATTCAGAAAGGCCTTTATACAGAAGCTCAAGCTGCGGACCTTTCAGAAAAACAAATTCTTCATCTTATTTTTAACCCTGGATTCTCCACTGCTGAACAGGTAACAAACATCTCCGGCCGTGGAGTCGGTATGGATGTCGTTAAAAGTAATATTGAAAAAATCGGCGGTAGTGTTGATGTTTTTTCAAGGTTAGGAGAAGGGACAACTTTTAAACTAAAAATTCCACTCACTTTAGCAATCGTTCCTGCTCTAGTAGTTGAAAGTTTTGGTGAAACATTTGCTATACCCCAAATCAATTTAGTTGAACTTGTTCGGCTAGAGGGATCAGAGGTAACCGAAGCAATTGAGGATATCCATAATTCGGAATTTTTTAGATTAAGAGGGGATCTAATACCTATCTTTAGACTAAATAATACGCTCGAGCTTGAAAAAGTTAATTACAAAATTAATGATGCCTGGTTAAAGCAAATTGCAGATGAAAAAGGCGATATGAAAACAGTTGGTGATTTATCACAAGCTGAAATTTCTGCACAAGCTAGTGAAGAAAAGAAAAATGAGCATGAAGATGATTCTGTTAATATTGTTATTTTAAATGCAGATGGTAGGATTTACGGTCTGATTGTTGATCAAATCTCGGATACTGAAGAAATTGTGGTTAAGCCTCTCAGTAGAAAATTGAAGGATTTAAACTGCTTTGCGGGTGCAACCATTATGGGTGACGGTAGAGTTTCCTTGATCTTAGATGCTCTAGGTTTCTTTAACTCGGTAGATAAGGGGCAAAAATCGAAAGGCGATAGAGAGGGGCTTGGATTTGATGAAAAGAATTTTACCGTCAATGCAGAAAGACAAGAGATTCTACTTACAATCCTAGGTGATGACAGACCATATGGTATCCCTCTAGTTCTTGTGAATAGGCTTGAAGAATTCGCAGTTGAGGATTTGGAGTGGAGTGGTAACCAACCACTTATCCGCTATGGTAATATTCCAATGCCACTTGTCAATCTTGAAAAATCTCTTAAATTAAATGGAGAATCTCTTCTAGATTGCAAAGAAGAAAGAGAAAATAATGTTTTACCTTGTGTTGTTGTGAAGATTAGAGATCTTTATTTTGGACTTGTTGTAAATGAAATTCACGATATTGCGATCTCTGAGGAGAGGATTAACTCGGATACTATTGATCGGGATGGTCTACTAGGAACCATCTTTGTAAATGGAAAAACAATTACACTTCTTGATGTACATAATATCCTCGATTTACAAAAGATCGGGGTAAACCTTCGAAGAAAACAAGAAAACCTCATTACAAATAAAAGAGGTCACGTTCTATTAGTTGATGATTCTCCATTATATAGAAAAATTGAATGTGAATTTTTAAGAGAACAAGGCTTTGAGGTTATTGAAGCTTTGGATGGTAAAGAGGGATATGAGATTTTTCAAAGTGATCCAGAAAAATTTACTTTTGTTGTGACTGATATTGAAATGCCAGTGATGGACGGATTTGAGATGTCTGAAAAGATAAGAGGCAGTGGCTCTCATGTACCCATTCTAGCTCTTTCAACTGCGGTTACTGATAAAGATCTCGAGAAAGGTATTAAGGCAGGATTTAATGCCCACGAAGAAAAGTTTAATAGAGATAGTGTTTTAAGAGTCATTAATGAACTCTTAGCATCATAGAAAAGGATAAGTCATGAGCGAAGCAATTGATTTAGTTAATAACAAGTCACTATCTGAGAATAATCAGCTTTGTGGTTTTCGAATTGGTGATGGTTATTATGCTATTTCGGTTTTGGATGTCCAAGAGGTCATCAAACCACAAAGAGTTACAGCCATCCCTTTAGCACCTCCTTATATTAGAGGTCTGATTAATTTAAGAGGGCAAATCGTTACTCAGATAAGTCTTAAGAAACTTTTTGGAATGGAAGAAAACATCGCTGATGATCACATGAATATTATTGTGAGTCGAGGTGAATCACTCTACGCTCTTGTTGTAGATGAAATTTTAGATGTTATTGATGTAGAGGGATCCACTTTTTCTGCTACACCAGACACAATTGATCCAAAAGTTAGAGGGTATATTAGAGGAGTATATAAGCTTGAGAAGCGATTACAAATATTAATAGATTTAGATAAAATAATAGATATCGAAACGGAATAATTCTAGAGGAGAAAAACAATGGAACAGAAAAAGATCAATTCTGATGTAATGCTGGATACCGCGCCAGTAAACGTTATGATGGCCGCCCCAGATGGAAACCTTGTCTACATGAACAAAGCTTCTAAAGACACGTTAAAAACCCTCCAACAATTTCTTCCTGATAAGGTTGATAATCTTGTTGGAAATTCAATTGACTGGTTTCATAAGAATCCAGATGTACAAAGAAAGATCATCTCAGATCCACGGAATCTTCCTCACAAAACTCTTATCTCTGTTGGTCCAGAAACACTTGACCTACTAGTAACTGCTGTTCTAGATGACAGTGGTGAGTATATGGGTGCTCAGGTTTCTTGGTCAGTTGTAACTCAAAAAGTTAAGCTGGAAAGAGAAATGGCAAGAGCTATGCAGATGGTTGACAAATCACCTGTTAACACAATGATGAGTACTCCAGATGGACTCCTCGTTTATATGAATGAAAGAACAAGATCTTCATTAAAAACTCTTGAAAAATACTTACCAGCAAAAGTTGAAGATCTAGAAGGTAAAAGTATCGATTGGTTTCACAAGGACCCTGCCCATCAAAGAAAGATCATTGGAGATCCAAAAAATCTACCTCACCAAACTATCATTGAGGTGGGACCAGAAAAACTAGATCTTCTTGTATCTCCAGTTTTCGATAATAAAGATAACTACTTAGGGCCAATGGTTACTTGGGAAGTTGTAACAGATAAACTACGAACTGAACAAGAAATGGCAAGAACCAAAAGCATGGTCGATAAATCACCCATTAATACTATGATGGCAGATACTGATGGAAATTTAATTTATCTTAACGAAGCTTCGAACAGGACTCTAAGAGCGATTGAATCAAGTCTACCAGCAAGAGTTGATGAGCTTGTTGGAATAAATATTGATAGACTTCACAAAGATCCTAAGAAAGCCAGAGCAATTTTTTCTGATCCGGCAAATCTTCCTCATAAAGCAGTAATTTCTCTTGGAACTGAGCAGCTTTCACTAAATGTTGCCTCTGTTGAGGATAGCGATGGTAATTTTCTTGGGCCAATGGTTTCTTGGGAAGTAGT
Organism: uncultured bacterium; assembly: GCA_965365285.1. GTDB lineage: Bacteria > Bdellovibrionota > Bacteriovoracia > Bacteriovoracales > Bacteriovoracaceae > JAURDE01. Next base: position 14,087 of record CBDUBC010000051.1, on the reverse strand, counting down.
TACAGATAGAGTAAGTCTTGTAAGTAACCTAACGGATGCCTCTGAGGAACTAAATGTTAGTGCTTCAAACCTTCTTCAAACTGCAAACAGTCTATCAGCTGGTGCTGAAGAAACAAGTGCACAGGCCAATACAGCTTCTGTTGCCTCGGAAGAGGTAAATGCTGGAGTTCAAACTGTTGCAAGTAATATGGAAGAGATGGCATCGGCGATCAAAGAGATCACTCGAACGACTTCAGAGTCTTCTAAAATGTCTGCAGAGGCCATGAAAATGGCCCAAAGTACAAATGAAATTATCAAGCAACTTGGTGAAAGTAGTATGGATATTGGAAACGTTATTAAAGTTATTTCCTCTATCGCTCAACAAACCAACCTTCTAGCTCTAAACGCGACGATTGAAGCTGCAAGAGCTGGTGAAGCTGGTAAAGGATTTGCGGTTGTTGCTAACGAAGTAAAAGAACTTGCTAAGCAAACTGCCAGAGCAACAAGTGAAATTACCCAAAAGATCGAAAATATTCAAAGTGATTCTAGGTCGGCAGTAACTGCGATTCAAGAAATCTCAGAAGCGATTGAAAAAGTAAATCAATTTGCTTCTAATATCGCAGCCTCTGTTGAAGAGCAAGCAGCTACTACTAACGAAGTTACTCGAATCGTAACTGAGTCAGCTGAAGGTGTAACTCAAATTACAGAAAATATTGGACAAGTTTCTCAAGCTGCTGAGACAACTGGTAGAGATGCACAATCTACTCAAGAGTCTGCAAAGGCTTTAGGTGTCATGGCCGATAAAATTAAAGGGTATGTTCAAAAAATTAAGGTGAACTAATTACCATGATTAAAATTTTAGTTGTAGATGATTCTATTGTTTTTCGTTCCGGTATCACCCAGGCTCTTTCGCAGGAGCCTGGGTTAAATGTTTTTAAGGCCGTGAGTAACGGAAAAGTTGCTGTAGATTTTTTAAAACAACACCCTGATATCGATGTCATCACTCTTGACATGGAAATGCCTATCATGGATGGGCTAGAGACAATTAAAGAAATTAGAAAATTTAATAAAAAAGTTGTTATTATTGTTTTTTCTGCCTTAACGGTTAGAGGAGCAGAAGCAACTATCGATGCTTTAACTCATGGTGCAAACGACTTTGTACCTAAAGTAGAATCTAAAGGAACTATCGAAGATAGTTTAGAAATGATTAGGCGTGAACTAATGCCTAAAATTAGGGCCTTTTCTGCACAAAGAGGTCAGGTTCTTAAACCAACAATACTAGAAGAAGGTGAAGAAAAAGATAAATCTAATATCACTCACCAACCTGTTTCAAAGATTTATTCTTTAGAAGAGGCATTAGATACAGTTGCTGAAAAACCACAAATGATTTTAATTGGTAGTTCAACCGGTGGACCGGATGCTTTAAAGGAAGTTTTTACAAGAATCAAAGTAGCACCAAAAGTCCCTATATTTTTGGTTCAACATATGCCTCCTATTTTTACAACTAAGCTCGCTGATGCTTTAAATATGATTTCTGGAGTGAAGATTAAGGAAGCCGAAGATCATGAATTTGCTCAGCCAGGTGTATGTTATATCGCTCCTGGTGATTACCATATGACGATAGCCAATGTGAGCGGTCAAATGAGGATTAGACTAAACAAAGATGAGAAGGTTTGTTTTGTGAGACCTTCAGCAGATGTACTATTTGAGTCTTGTGCTAAAAACTTTGAAGGACCTTTTGTTTCTATAGTACTTACGGGAATGGGAAGAGATGGCACCAACGGTGCAATTGCTTTAAATACAACTAAACATTACCTCTTTATTCAAGATAAAGAGTCATCTGCAGTTTGGGGTATGGCAGGCAGTATTGATAAAGAAAATATTGGTGCTAGAACTCTACAGTTGAAGGACATAGGGACCTTTATTGAAAGACTGAATACTTAAGAGAGAGAACATATGTATTTTGGATCGTATTTAGTTAAAGAAAAAATTATTAGTGATGACCAACTCGGTCAGGCTCTAGCTCTTCAAAAAGAAAGTATGCCCTCTCTTTATAAAACTCTTCAAAATAATAATTTAGCATCAGAGGAAGATTTAAAAAAAGTTTTAAATAGTATCAACGAAAAAAAACAAGATCTTATTAATGTCATTAAAAATGAAAAAATTATAGATATTGAAACTTTAAAAAAAGCACGACAGCTTCAAGCCCATGCTACTAAAGGTATAGGAGAGTGTTTAGCTGACCTAGGTATTCTCGAGGTAAAAATTGTTGAAGAGCACCTTAATAATTACCTCGTTATTAGAAAAGACTCAGGGGAAGATATACAAGACAATTTAGACAGCGTTGTTGAAGAGGTTCCTCAAGAGACTGCCCCAGAAAAGTCATCTTCAAGTGAACCTGAATTAAGTGAAGCTGCTCTTGAGAGCCTAAAAGAACTCAATATTAGTACCGAAGAATTATCTGTTGGTATCGAAGTTTCCGATGTTCAAGAGGAAGCGAGCAGACCAGATGATGGTGAAACCGAATTAAGTGAAGCTGCTCTTGAGAGCCTAAAAGAACTCAATATTAGTACTGAAGAATTATCTGTTGGTGGCGAAGTTTCCGATGTTCAAGAGGAAGCGAGCAATTCAGATGATGTGGAAACCGAATTAAGTGAAGCCGCTCTTGAAAGTCTTAGAGAATTAGGAGCCATTTCGGAAGAAGAGATTAGTAATCTCACTTCTGAACATTGTTCAGAAACCACTACTGAGCCACAAGTTGAAGCGGTTTCCTCTACAAATAATGTTGACTCTAATGAATTTATTATTATTGATAAAATGGCAGAGAATTTTGTGGATGAGTATTTAAATACTTTTAGTGAGAAGATGTTCAATAAACTAAATAAAATTGCTAAATTTATCAAGGAAACAGCAGATAATAATGGTGATATAGCTAACTTTTTCAATAGTCTTTATAGAGATATTCATGTTGTAAAGGTAGTTGCTGCTTTAGTAGAATCAAAATTGTCCGAAAAGTTACTCGAAAGATGGGAAAATATAATAGAAGGGATCTTTACTAAAAGTAATGATCAACTTAAGGAGTGGGTAGAAGTTAACTTAAGCCTTATGAGAACCTCTATTGAGATTTGTTGGGAGATTAGAAGCTGTATTGATGAAAATATGAGTGAAAAATCGCTTTGGAGTGATGACGAGTGGAAAGATAAATTTTTAGACATATACAAAAGAGTTAAGAGCCTTGAAGAATAAGAGGTTCTAGGGCTTAGGAGATTAAGATGAAAGTTTTAGTAGTGGACGATTCAAAAGCAATTTTTATGATGGTGTCACAAATGTTAGATGAGGCAAATCATACAGCTATCTGGGCGGAGGATGGTTCAAAGGCAATTGAAATGATTAAAGAAAATCCAGATGTAGAGCTTATTCTACTCGATTGGAATATGCCAGTAATGAATGGACCTGAATTCCTGCAAAAGAATCTAGATGATAATTTTACAAGCGCTCCTATTATGATGATGACTACTGAAAATAAGCCTGCTTACATTAAAGAAGCTCTTTCACTAGGAGCAACTGAATATATTATGAAACCATTTACTTCTGATATTCTCTTTAACAAGATTGATCTTGTTTGCGGTGGTTTTTAAACTAATCTAACAATATAATGCTTAGGCCCTTCTTCAAGTTCAAAGACGGTTTGAGGTGGGGCCCCAGAGTTCAAAACATCTTTTTTAATCTTTTCTATTTCATAGCCCTTCTTTTCTAATTTATCTCGTAGGTCTTGATCAATGAGGTCCTCAAGATTGATAATAGCCGATGCTGGCATGGAGAGATTAACTTTTTCCCTCTCATTTTCCGTAACGATGACATTAAGATTTTTGGCAATAGTTTTAAAGCTAAAAAATTCATCATCAAGATGTGGGTATTCGATATCGTACGCCTTATCAGTAATGCTATCAATACTTTCTTCAAAGACTCTTTTCCAACTTACCTTAGAGTCAATCGTCTCTAGTAAATTTACTGTTCCGAAAAACGATTTAATCACCTGAAAAAAAACAGTATCCCCTGCAGATCGGAACCACCATTTATACTCGCCTAGAATTAAGTCCACTTTATCTTTTAAATTCCATTTTTTTAGATCGTATTTAAAAGAATATTTGAAGGGCTCGAAAATAACATTAAGAAGGATTGGTAGAGTCTTTTTTATATGTGCTAGCTTTTCTTTATCAAAACCAATAAGTGAAAAAGCAGCGAGAGGATCAAAGTTTTCTTCATCTATAGTGTCAAGAATAATACGACATAGAGTGTGTCTTCTTTTTTCTTCAAAGCTTACACAATTTCCAAAATCTATAAAAATAGCAACAGGTTTTCCAGAAGATTCTTTTCGGAAAAGATAGTTTCCTATATTACAATCCCCTTGAAAAAATCCATCGATAAAAAGATTTTTAAAGAAAATTTGAATCAACTGCTTTCCAATGAGATCTCTATCTTCTTGACTCCATAACTTAGCAACTTCTTGTATAGATAACCCTTCCTCCCAACTTTGGACGATGACTTTATTGTTGGAGTATTCTTCAAAGATCCTAGATGTTTTTAGATAGGGAACATCCTTATTTAATTCAGAAAATCTTCTTTGATTTTCGACCTCTCTTTTATAATCGAGCTCTTCTTCAAGTGTGTTTTGAATTAATTTATAATAACTCCCAAGGTCCATTCCCCATTTTTTTGTTGGCCCAATCGTTTCTATTAAAGGAACTAACTTAAGGATTTTTAGCTGAGATTGAATTTTTTCCTTCATTTGAGGGTACTGGACCTTAACTGCGACTGGCGTACCATCTTTTAATTTAGCTTTATGAACTTGTCCTATAGACGCAGGATAAAGACTTTCTTCAAACTCCAAAAAGAGTTCGCTTGGATCTTTTCCATAGATTTCCATGAGGTAGGGTAGAATTACATCTAGTCCTATAGCACTCGGTCTCGATTGTGTTAGGGACTTAAATTCATCAAGAGTATCTGATTTGGAGCCAAGTACTTGACCAATTTTTAGAAATACTCCTTTTTCTGCATCAAGTAGATTATTTATATATCGAGCGGCAATACGTTTGCCCTCTTCATTATTTGAGTTTTTGAAGTCCTTGAACCCTTTAGTCAACTTTATAATATTTAAACCTTCCTTAAGCATTAATTACTCCTAATCTTTTATCTTTTTATCATTATAGACGATAAGTTCTTGGTTATTAATTTCAAATTTCAAGGAAAAATAATGCTTGATGAAGAGGAACTTGTTGAAGAGTTCCGATTAGAAGCAGAAGAGATGTTCGAGCAGTGCGAGCAGGGGCTTCTAAAGCTTGAAGGTGATGATGATTTTCAAAGTCATTATTATTTTATCTTTCGAGCACTCCATAGTCTTAAAGGCGCCAGTGGGATGTTTGGCCTTGATTGCCTACAAGAACATATGCATAAAATTGAGAGCCTTTTTGAAACAAAAAAATCTCATACCCATATCGATAGCAGACAGATTGATTACTTACTTAAAGGAATAGATGTAGGCAGAAAGCTTTTAGGTGGTGAGGAAACTAGTTTTGATCATTTATCAGAACATGATTTTATGGCCCTTGATATTGCATCTATAGATAATGCTGTCTTAAAGGATGATGCTCCTTGCCTGGAACTGAATTCAAATTTTGTGATCTTTTCTACTGAAAATACTCTTTTTCATAGAATTCATGAGTTTACTGAAAAATCAGTATCTCAAATAACGGTATTAAATGATAGACAGTCCTTTGTAGAATACCTAGAAATTAATGAACTTCCGACAATCGTATTTATAGATATTGAAATAGAGAATATTATTGATCTTATAAAGGAAGTGAAAGCAATCCATCCTTCATTGATTATTTCTATATTAAATCAAAACGGTAATAATGAATTGGCCCTCCAATGTATTAATGGAGGAGCTTATAACGTCATAGACTCCGAAACTCAGTTTGAAGCTCTTTGCGAGTTTGCCGTAGAGGCAAATCGAAGAGTTTTTGCAGACAAGTTATTTGAAAAGGTTTTAACTTTTGTCATCCAGCAATACAATGAATTTAGCAAAGTTATTGAAGGCCTAGACTCTAACCCTCTTGGTGATAATTTTCAAAAAGAGTTTAATCAGATCTTAGAGGATAAGAAAAAGCTTAGATAATTTAGGCCGCCTTTTTATCAAAATTTCCATTAATTATTTTAAGATAGAATGTTTCTTCATTCTTTTGTTGTTCTTCTTTCATTCCTTGAATAAAGGCCTTGACTAGATCTGGATCAAATTGGGAGCCTGAAAACTCCTCGAGCTCTTCAAAGGCAATATCGAAAGAGAGACCCTCACGGTAAGGACGAGAAGATGTCATAGCATCAAATGTATCTGCGATGAGAAGAATTCGGGCATAAAGAGGGATTTCTTCACCTTTAAGACCTTCAGGGTATCCTCTTCCATCAAAACGTTCGTGGTGATGGCGCACACAATAAGCAATTTCCTCAAAGTGATCAAAACCTTCAAGGATCTGGGCCGACCATTCCGGATGCTTTTTCATCTGTTGAAATTCATCTTCTTCAAGCCTATGAGGTTTAAGGAGAACTTTATCAGGAATTCCTATTTTACCGATATCATGGAATAGTCCGGAAAGTTCTAGATCATAAAGCTCCTCCTCAGATAACCCAAGTTGTCTCCCTAGGACAAGGGAGTAGTAGGCAACCCGCATACTATGCCCAAAAGTATAATGATCTTTTGCGTCAAGAGCGGATAAAATACTCCTTGCAGCCATTTCACAAATCTCTTTTTCCTTACGCTTGAGCTGCTCAAGCTCATTAGCCATACGCAATAGTGTAAGATTCATAACTAGCGAATTTTCATCATCATTTTTCTTCATGGCACATTCACCTAGTGATTTGATATAGTATTTTATCATCAAATCACCTTTATTTCGGTGATAAGCCCTCTATCGTTTAATTTGTCTAGGTTATGAGAGAGTAGGAGGAAAAAACTGAATAAATAAATTTTATTAATAAGCGGAAATTCAGTAAGTTATTTAATAATGATTCATCTACAAATAGAAGCCTCTTCCAAAGATAAGTGGAAAGAGCTGATAACCAAATTGATGCCTAAAGAGCCGAGCTATGAGTTCGCAGACCAATTTAATGAAGAGTTGAGGGGCCAAGATATGCTCATTTTCTTTACTGATCGCTCAGATGAACTCATCCTTAAAAAAGTAGGAAACAGAAAAGAGACATTCGTTTTCTTCCTGGCCTATAAGGGAAAAGAGCCGCCTCAAGATATCCAAAGACTCCCAAATTTTGCTGGAGTTATTTTTGAGGATGGAGATTACGATGGAGAATTGTCTCTTCTAACGATTCTTACTAAATATTATGAGAATAATATTCGCTTCAGAGACTTTTTAAACCTAGAGGTAGAATTAGATAATCAGGTAAGAATAGTCAAAGACCAGAAAGAGAAACTTAAAAAGCTCTATCGAAAGCTGGTTCCCCTGCGAGTTCATCATTATAAAAACCTAACACTTACATCGAAGTTCTTGGCCGGAAATGGACCGGGAGGAGAGTTTTTTGATTATTCTGTTGAGGAGAATAAGATTTCCATATTTGGCTTTTCCAGTTCTGAGTCTGATCAGCTCATCAATTTTTTATCATTCTTTGAGAAAAAAAATTTTGAAAAATTCGAGGGCTTTGAAAATTCCGATTTATTTAGATGTGATATTGAACTTTCAACCCTTCGACTCCATATTTTTAAAAAAGGAGAACTTTCTCTTCTTCTCGAAGGGGAGTGGTTTCAAGAAGACTCTCATCAATTGCGACCTGGTGAAGATTTTTATATCCTATCTAAGGGCCTATTAAAAAACTTTAGAGATAAGGCAGAATTATTGGAGTTAATAAGGAGTCTTAAAAAAACAGTTTCTAGAGAAGACCTGTTTGATGAGGTCTTTCTTAAGGCCAGGGGTGATTCTGAATATTTGCCTTTTGATGCTTTTATGATGAATGTTAAAGTGGGGGAGCATGCGCTTTTTAAAGTATAGTATTTTTTTCCTTTTGATGAGTTTTTCTTCTTTAGCTTTTGAGCAAAGAGAATGTCTTTACACGGATTTTTCGACTTCCGTCAAACGTTTTATCGACCCTCTTGGTGTATTTGAGAATAAGCTTCAAGTAGACAAGCAAAAATGTGAAATCACAGTTCACCTCGAAAAATTTAAATTTATCAAGAAAAAATGGCTGATTGATGTTTGTCGAACTCCAGTTCATATAAAGTCAGGTGTAAAAGTTGTGGATGTTCTCAAAAGAGAATCTGAGTGTAGTAATCCTAAAGAGAATGAGTACTGTGAAAATTATCATGAGATTATGGCGCTCATTCAAGATGAAGGTCTTATTTTTGCTCAGGGGCAGAAAGGTAACTTGCACTCCGATCATGGAAAGTTCTACTGTGCCTTTCAACTTTTTGAAACCTATCTTAAAGAAGGCATGGTTTTAGATGAAACACCAAAAGAAGTGATTAAAAAAGAACCTCCACCCATGGTAACGGAGCACGAGAGAGTTGACCAAGAGGAAACTGATATAAAAGCAGAAGAAAGTGTAGAAAAAGAAGAAAATACAGAGGCCCCCTTTCCCGGTGAGATCGAGAGCACTCATCAGTTTTAAAAGCTTATTTTGCTTTTTTAAAGGCTTGCTTTAGATCCTCAATGAGATCTTCAACATCCTCAATCCCTACAGAGAGTCTAATCAAATTATCGTGAATCCCTAATTTTTCTCTAATATTTTTGGGTACACTCGCATGGGTCATGATGGCAGGATGCTCAATAAGACTTTCTACTCCTCCTAAACTTTCCGCTAGAGAGAAGAGCTTTACAGTACTCAAAAAATTTTTACTTTCTTTGAGTCCACCTTTTAAGAAAAAGGTAATCATCCCACTATGACCAGTAGTTTGAGACTTCGCTATCTTATGCTGAGGATGGGAAGGAAGACCTGGATAATAGACCTTCGTTACCTGCTTATGAGACTCAAGCCACTTGGCAATTTTCATAGCATTCTTCTGATGGGCCTCCATTCGAACACCTAGAGTCTTAAGTCCTCTTAAAACAAGCCAAGAATCAAAAGGTGATTGGCTTGGACCAATGGAGTTTTGAAGTGTCCAGAGCTTGGTATAAAAATCCTTATCATTAAGCATAAGGCATCCACCAACAATATCACTATGACCATTAATATATTTAGTCATGGAGTGCATAACCAGATCAGCACCTAAAGAGAGTGGATTTTGGAAATAAGGGCTCATAAAAGTATTATCGACAATGACTTTCGATTTTACTTTTTTGGCCATGGTACAAACTTTTTTAATGTCTGTAATTTTAAGCATGGGGTTTGTCGGAGACTCTAACCAAACAAGATCAGGTTTGTGCTCTTTGATTAGATTATCAAGCGTTTTGAGATCCGTCGTATCGGCAAAGATAAAATTATGAGTATCATGAAAAACGGTTGTAAAAAGCCGATAAGTACCACCATAAACATCATCGCCACAAATAATCGTTGAGCCCCTCTTAAGAGCATGCATGACCAGCATAATCGCTGACATACCTGAAGCCGTGACTAGTGCGTGCTTGGCGCCCTCTAGAGAGGCGAGGCATTCTTCTAGTCGTGTTCGAGTAGGATTATGACTTCTGGTATATTCATAGCCGTAATGCTTCCCTGGAGACTTTTGAGTAAAAGTAGATGTTTGATAAATAGGAGGAGTTGTCGCACCCGTTTCTTTATCGGGGTGACTCCCTACATGAATTGATTTTGTTGCTTTAGAAGTAACTTTATTTTTCATATTCCTAGTACTCCACATTTGAAATATATCGAAGGACATCAATATCGGTAAGAATAGAATAGACCTTCTCATTATTCGATACAAGAACAGGCTCTTTCTTCATGAGCTTATCTGAAATTCTATTAAGCATTTCATTTTCATTGATTACAGAGAATCTTCCGTTTGCCACAAGAGAGACATGGTCATTAGCAGAGTATTCTCCACTCAAAACTTGCTTGAGAAGGTCGCCCTCAAAAACCATTCCTTTAACTACACCATTTGCAAAGACTGGTATTTGAGAAACACCTCTTTTATCCATAAGCTTAATCGCCTCATCGATTGTGGCGTTGTCATCAATTTTAATAAGTGGCTCTTTATCTCGACCAATATCTTCCATAAGCTGCTTAATAGAAACGTTTGTGATGGTTTGGTCTTTGTAATCATTATCACTCATCCAGGCATCGTTAAAAATTTTCGATGTATATCGATTTCCCGAATCAGGAAGAATAACAAGAATTTTTTTGGGCTCTTTTAAAGTCTTAGCATATTTTATCGCTCCAACCACTGCGGCTCCGGCACTTCCACCAGTATAAATTCCTTCCATCTTGAGAAGCTTTCTGGTCATGATAAAACTTTCTTTATCTCCAACGACAACCCAATCATCGATGACATCAAAATTATAGTTACCAGGAATAAAGTCTTCTCCAATCCCTTCGAGAACATATGGTCTTGCTTCACCCATCTTTCCTGTCTTAGCGAATTCTGCAACGATACTCCCCTCACAGTCGACACCAACCACCTTCACTTCGGGCATAACAGACTTAAGGTATTTTCCTGTACCACTAATGGTCCCCCCAGTTCCAACTCCTGCCATAAAGACATCAAAGTCTCCGCCTGTTTGCTCGTAGATTTCAGGACCAGTTGTTTCAATATGAGTTTGAGAATTATCAAGGTTTTCGTATTGGTTAACGTAGTAAGAGTTTGGAATGGTTTCTGCGAGTCTAGCGGAGACACTATAATAAGATCTAGGATCTTCGGGTTCAACGTTAGTGGGACAAACAATAACCTTTGCACCAAACGCTCGAAGATTATTAATTTTTTCTTGAGACTGCTTATCAGCAAGAACAAAAATACATTTATAACCATTGACCGCGGCCCACATGGCAAGACCAACTCCAGTATTTCCAGAGGTTCCTTCGATAATAGTTCCACCTGGTTTAAGCTTTCCCTCTTTTACAGCTCGATCAAGAATGAACTTCCCAATCCTTTCTTTAATAGAGCCGCCTGGATTCATAAACTCGAGTTTGACATAAATTTCTGACTCGACCTCGCTAGCTATTTTATTAAGTTTAACAATTGGAGTATTACCAATGGCCTCCAAAACATTTGGTTTTGCGCCTTTCATCATAATGATTCATCCTTAGTAATTAGAGAGAGATTTGATCCCAGCTTTCGGATAGTTTTAGGACATGCTCTGATGGACTGTCACTTAAAATTTCTTCAAATTCGAGAATTCGATTGAAATTTTTTCGGGAGAAACTCATGATCATTTCCTCTCGAAAAATCATGGAATCTTTGAGGGCCTTGTTGATATCGGATTGAGGGTTCCAATCTGAGAGCTGCTTTTGAAGTGTTTTATTGACAATGAGGAAATTGTCGTAGTGCATAAATTGAACAGCTTGATCTTTCAGCTCACCAGCTTGAGTTACTTTTTGTTGCTCAACGGAGGTGACTAAAAACCAATTAGAAAAGCTTTGGATTTTTAACTTTTCTTCAAGCTCTAATCCCTCAAGAAAGTATTCTCTGTTTTGATAGAGTCCACTAACGGCATCAATGAATTCCTCGACAAACATTTGTCCAGTTACTTTATCAAGGTAGCTTAAAAGCTTCTTTACGCCTTTAGCGACAATTCCTCCGAGGATTTTTTTTGATATATTTTGAGTACGACTACCTTCAAAACTTTTGCCCAAATAACGGAAAAGATCGAGAAAGCTTTTATCAAAAAATTGATTTATTTTTTGGGCAGACTCTAAAAAATCGATAAAATGTTTTCCAGGGGGAGTATCGAGGACAATGGTGTCATACTTTTTGCCCTTTAGCCTAAGGTTAACCTCAATCATGGCCATGATCTCATTCATTCCACCATAGGGCTTAGAAAGAGTTTTAATGATTGGGTTCTTAAGAAGTTCACCTTTACTAGAGCCTTGAATCATTCGATTGATAGTTGCCTGAGGACTCATTAGCATAGCATCGAACTGGAACTTTTTATCCGAGCCAATTCTATCATTGGTCACCGTTTCTACTTCACCAGCAAGATCATCATTGAGTCCAAAAACCTCTTTTAGCCTTCGAGAGGGATCAATTGTAATAAGGAGAACCTTTTTACCTTGGGTGGCGAGATGAATTGCCCTTGAAGAGGCCATAGTCGTCTTTCCCACGCCTCCTGTACCACAAAAGATTTCTATCGGTTTTGGCTTCATTACACGAGTCCTTTGACATAGTTTTGAAGCGCCATAATGATTTCTTTTTCATCAAGCGAGGAGAAGTGAGGAATTTTAGTTAGCTCGTCAAAGCTTTCCACACCTTCAAAAAGATGCTGCTCGATTTTAATTTTTTCTTGAAGACAGTTTGGGAGATCATCCTTATTAAGTCCAGGAATAAGGCTAATCGAGTCATTAATAAGGATTTCGGCCCCTTGAATTTTTCGTTCAGCAAGCTTTTCCTTAAGTTCTCTGCCTTCGCTTAAGGAAAGTTGATTAGGTAAACAAATAATGAGAGTTTTTAAAAAGTTGGGCGATAGAAGAGATTCTTCCATTTTATTAATGTCGTGAACAAGGATGCCTGAACCAAATATCTCTCTAAAATTATGAGGAACTTCGAAGGTTGTCAGAAGATGGCCTGAGCTAGGAGAGTCGAGGACCATAATAAGATTAGGGTCATTTCTAAGGCGATCAATAATATGTCCAAGATAGATCATATACCCAAGGCCAGGGACCATATCAAAAAGACTGGAAAAAAATGGCGTTTTCATAACCCATTTTGCGATAGTTTCACTTCCAAGCTTTCGGGCAATATAAATGGTGGCGCTCTCTTCAAGAGAAGAATTCCATGTCGGAATATCAAGATTTGAACAAAGTCGATCATGAGTGCTTTGATCAAAGCTGTTGTGAACAACCTTTTTTCCAAGGCTTTGTAGGTGTTTAGCCAAACCAAGAGAGATGAGAGTTTTACCAACTCCACCCTTCCCTGTCACAACATAAAGGCGTTTTAAAGGATCCACTTAGAAAGTATAAAAACCAGTTAACATTAATTTATAATAAGAGCCTTCGACCTCAGGGTCGACATCTTGTTTCACATCAAATGGGTTGTGAAAATGAAAGAGTACGCCTGTTGCGAAGTGTTCATTGAGTTTAAGCTCTGCCCCTCCTCCAAAGTGATAACCAAATACTGTCTTACTCTCTGACTGCTTTATTTGTCCCTGAATTATTCTTTTAACAACAGGTTGATAAAATCCAAACCCGCCAAAAGCTATGGGAGCAAAATTGTCAAAACTAAAAAGCTTCGCCTTTAGTGCTGGGGCTAAACCCATAAGTCTTACTTCCTTATCTCCTTTCTCATGCTTACTGTAATGAAAGTTGATGAAGAGATCAAAGGAGTGACTAGCTGAGTAGTTATAATACAGATCAGGGGTGATTTCAGAGTTACCGTTGTCATCAAAGTCGTTCGTCAGGAAAGTTTGCCCAATGCCTAATCCGATAGAATGGGCGTTCACACCGTCATCAAAAGTCGTTTTTTGGGGGATACTGTCTTTGATTTTTTTTGCATTTTTACCGGAGGTAAGTTGCTCAATAGTTTTGCCATAACTAAAAAAGCCACCTAATAGTCCTGTCATGATAATCAGGCTTTTAAGTGGCTTTGATATATTTAGGGATACGTTATTTATTTTGGTTTTCATCCCTTACAAGGATAACCTCAATTAGTTCAAAGTGCTAGTGGTATCCATTGTAGAATTTGCCATTTCATTGTTGTTCATGAATGGGTTAAATTCTTCCTTCATTGGTGCTTCTTCAGTTCCTTCGAGACCTCTGATGTAACCAGTAAAAGTCCCTTCGTTTCCTCTAATCACTCTTTTAAGAAGATCTACATCACCAGACTTATCTGACTTTCTTTCTTGGTCAAAAAGAAGTTGAATTTGAGTCATATAAGTAATGTCATTTTTAGTCTTGTTATCAATAACCTGGATTTCATGACCTTCTCTAATAATCTGAGCGATCTCTTCGAGAGTCACATAACA
>CBDUBC010000050.1:0-19449 GCA_965365285.1 uncultured bacterium | reverse complement strand
TTCCTCTCATCATAACTTCATGATTTCCTCTTCTTGAACCGTAAGAGTTGAAGTCGTATTGCTTAACACCGTGGTTAGTAAGATATTCACCTGCAGGACTATCTTTTTTGATATTACCAGCAGGAGAAATATGGTCGGTTGTTACCGAGTCACCAAGAAGGGCGAGGATTTTAGCGTTGTTCACTTGGAAGGATGTTTTCTCGCCGTCCGTAATATTGTCAAAAAATGGAGGGTTTTGAATATAGGTACTGTTATTATCCCACTCATAAAGCTCTCCGCCACTGGTCTTAATCGCTTGCCAGTACTCATCCCCTTCAAAGACATTTGAGTATCTTGTTTTAAACATCTCTGAAGTCAGTTTAGAATTAAGCACCTCATTGACTTCAGCATTACTCGGCCAAATATCTTTTAGGAAAACATCTTTTCCGTCTTTATCCTGCCCGATTGGATCTTTGGTAATATCAACTTTCATATTTCCAGCAAGAGCATAGGCGATAACGAGAGGCGGAGACATAAGATAGTTGGCACGACAATCTGGAGAAACTCTACCTTCAAAATTTCTGTTTCCTGAAAGAACAGAACAAGCAAGAATTCTACCATCACTAATCGCTTTAGAGAATTCTGGATGGATAGGTCCAGAGTTACCAATACAAGTGGCACAACCATATCCAACAAGGTTGTATCCAAGATCATCTAGGTGAGTTTGAAGTCCAGACTCAACAAGGTAATCCGTAACAACTTTAGAACCAGGGGCAAGTGAAGTTTTTACCCATGGCTTAGGCTTGAGCCCAAGCTCATTTGCTTTTTTGGCCAGAATACCTGCACCAATCATAACAGACGGGTTTGAAGTATTGGTACAAGAAGTGATACCAGCAATAACAATATCACCATTTTCAATAGAGAAGTCTCTTCCCTCAACTGGTTGAGCTTTATTGATTTCATCCGCAGAAACGCCTTGAGCTCCAAGTTCTTTCAAAAAAGATTCAGCGGCATTACTGAGAGCGATCTTATCTTGTGGTCTTTTTGGTCCAGCGATACATGGCTCAACGGTTCCCATATCTAGTTCAACAACAGAAGAGAAAACTGGATCAGGATCCCCTTCACCGGCCCACATTCCTTGCTCTTTTGCATAAGCTTCAACAAGAGCTACGGTTTCATCACTTCTTCCTGAAAACTTAAGGTAATCGATAGCTTTTTCATCAATTGGGAAGAATCCACAAGTCGCCCCATACTCTGGGGCCATATTTGCAAGAGTTGCTCGGTCAGCAAGAGTAAGATCTCTCATCCCTGGTCCAAAGAACTCAACAAACTTACCAACAACTCCGTGTTTTCTTAGAATTTCTACGACATAAAGAACGAGATCGGTTGCTGTAACTCCTTCCTTAAGTTTTCCTGTGAGTTTAAAACCAACAACATCAGGAATAAGCATGGTTACCGGCTGACCAAGCATAGCAGCTTCGGCCTCAATACCACCAACACCCCAGCCTAGAACAGCTAAACCGTTAATCATGGTTGTATGGCTATCCGTTCCTACACAAGTATCAGGATAAGCAAAAGTTTCACCATTTTCTTCTCTTGTCCAAACACACTCAGCTAGATACTCAAGATTTACTTGGTGAATGATTCCTGTTCCTGGAGGAACAACTCTGAAATCTTTAAAAGCCTTTTGTCCCCATTTAAGGAATTGGTATCTTTCTTTATTTCTTTCATATTCAATTTCAACGTTTTCTTTAAACGCATCTTTTGTTCCGTATTTTTCAATATTCAGAGAGTGATCAATAACAAGATCAACGGGAACGAGAGGATTGATATTCTCAACCTTTCCACCTAGCTTAACCATCCCCTCTCTACAAGCAGCGAGGTCAACAACGGCTGGAACACCCGTAAAGTCCTGCATAACAACTCTAGCGGGAAAATAATTAATTTCTTTGTCACTTTTTTGAGTTTTAACCCAATCATTAATTGCTACTGCATCATCCCAAGAAACATTTGGGTCATCTTGCTTTCTTAAAATGTTTTCTAATAAGACCTTAAGTGATCGAGGAAGTTTATCAATATCCCCGAGACCTTTTTTCTTGGCCTCTTCTAAACTAAAAAAAGAATAGTTCTTTGAACCCACTTGAAGTGTTTTTTTGGTATCGCTCATAGATGTCCCTTTAACAATGTGAATAAAATTGGACTCATTATAGTCTCTAACAAGTCAATTAGGTAGGTTTTTTTACCAATTCTAAAGACATCTTGATTATTGGAAGCAATCGGTTAAAAATAAAGTGACAAGGATGTTATATGTATATTTCATTTTCGAATAAAGTTTACCAAGAAATTGATACTCTAGTTAACGGATTGCTCAAAAAAAGCGAGTGGCTTCATAAACCTCTATGTAAAAATAAACTTGGATTGTATTTTTTCAACCAATACCACTACTTCACTGGCGCAGCTCACCACACTCGCCAAGCATTAGAAACCTCTCAACGTTATAATTATCAAGTCATGGCCCCTGTTTTTTCTCGATGCGACAATTTATCAACGGCATTAGAAAAAGAAGCTTTATCTGATATTGAACTTTTAGGACTCCAAAATAAAATTATTGAACAATACAAAGTAGTTCAATCCCTCCCTGTTTTAATCAAGTTTTTAAATCAAATCTCATCTGTAGATCCAGAAAGCTTTTTGATTTATCAATATCTAGCAAAAGACTTTGATCAAAAAGTGAGCATGGATTGGAAAGAGTTTACGACCAAAATCAATCCTCACATCACAACCATTTTTTCTCTCTCTGCTCCTTATGCCAATAACTCAAGAGCAGAGTTCATGGCGGGTCTCGATTTTATTGGACGTGCGATCAAAAAGAGTTCTAGAGAAAGAGTGATGGAAAATCTAGGTCTGGCTTCTATAAAGATTCATAATTACCTTTTAGATTTATGGGAGTTTAAGCTTCACGTTCAACAAGAACTTAATGCCTAAGTTCTTCTGATCTATTTTGATCAATCAGTTTCCAAACGCCTGATCCTATAGACTGAATAATAAGTCCTTTTTTATTTATTTTTCTTCGTAAATTGTAGAGATGAACATCAATTGCTTTAGGGTGAACGGGCCGATCTCCCCAAATTCTTTTTTCAATAAGCTTCTTGGGTACCTCAGAGTTTGGTGAATCTAAAAATAAAGAAAAAATCTGATACTGAGTGGGTGTGAGACCTTGTTGATGAGAAAAGGACGTTTCTAAATAGCGCTCTACCTTAATGAGAAGCTCATTCATCTTAATAGGCTTTATAAAATACTCCAAAACTCCTTTTTGGTAACACCTTCTCATCATCTCAAGACTGTCGTTATGACTCCCAACCATTATGGGAAAAGGGTATTTAAAGGTTCGATCACTTCGAAGGCCATCAAGATAGGAGAAAAGATCTCCGTCTTGAAAGGAGGTTTCTGAAATTACAAGGGCCGGCTGTCCCGGATCCGACATCCATAAACTCTGAAAGGACTTCAAATCTGGAATCACCACGAGGTCATAGAATGGACCGAGTATCTTAAGATACAACTCAACGGAATCGCTCTCATAATCGAGAATCCAGATCGATGCTTTTTTCAGATATCCTCCAATCCTTGGAATTCTAACTAGTTAAACTCTCTTTTACAAAGGTCTATACTAAAAAACTGTCGACTCTCGCGTCATATTAAGGTATGACGCCCTCTATGACAGGACAAATCGATCGAATATTCTCCCAAAAACAAAATACCATCTCAAACTTTAAGTTTGATGAAAATGTCGCCTCAGTCTTTGACGACATGGTCTCACGATCGGTTCCTTTTTATGACGAGATCCATAAAATCATTTGTGATCTAGCTCCTAGATTTCTTACCAACGATGGAGAAAACTTTCTCGATTTAGGTTGTTCTACGGGTACTACGATTTGTCTTCTCCATAATTTCTTTGCAACTCAGATGGAGGCGCCAAGAATTAATTATGTTGGAATCGATAATTCTCTTCCGATGCTTAAAATATGCGAAGATAAGTTTTTAAAGCATGGCGTTCTCGACGCTAAACTCTATCAGATGTCCCTCCCTAAACTGCCTGATATGACGGCCAAAATGGTAGTCATGAATTATACTCTGCAGTTTATTGAACCTAAAAAAAGGGCAAATCTATTAAAGGATATCGCCAGACTCATACCAGAAGGCGGAGTCTTTCTTCTTGCCGAAAAAATCAGAACAGAAGACCTTGCGGTGGAAGAGCTCACCACAGATCTTTATTATGATTTTAAAAGAAGAAATGGATACTCTGAATTAGAAATTTCTCAAAAGAGAGAAGCTCTCGAAAAAGTCATGATCCCTAATTCGCCTGAAGAGCAGCTCGCTAATTTAAAATTAGCAGGATTTAAAAGTTCGGAAATTGTTTTTCGTTGGTATAACTTTGCTTGCTACCTTTGCCTAAAATAATGGATCTGGAATATCTTCACCCATTTAAAGAACGAGTGGATTTATCTAAGCTGATTGAAATTAAACAACTCAGAGAAAAGCAGCTTTTAAGAGATGATGAAATTAAGTCTATGCTAATTGACTTACCTCCTGTTGAATCTCTTTTTGACCCCGCTTCTGTCGACCTTTCAATTCAAACAAAAAACCAAATTGAAATTACCAAACAAGCTCAACAATTGATTCCTTGGAAAAAAGGTCCTTTTCGAATTAACGACCTTTTTATTGATTCTGAGTGGAGAAGTGACCTGAAATGGGAACGTCTTAAAGAGAAGGTCAATCTCAACAACAAAGTTGTACTCGATATAGGATGCAATAATGGGTATTTTATGTTTCGGGCGCTGGAGCAAAAT
The DNA here is from genome assembly GCA_965365285.1 of uncultured bacterium. Classification (GTDB taxonomy): domain Bacteria; phylum Bdellovibrionota; class Bacteriovoracia; order Bacteriovoracales; family Bacteriovoracaceae; genus JAURDE01. Next base: position 14,623 of record CBDUBC010000050.1, on the reverse strand, counting down.
CCTCGTCTTATGTTAGGGATTGACCCAGTCGCCAGATGCTTCAATCAGTATCATTTTATTAATCACTTCCTGCCTGACAATCCCACTCGGTTCGAGCTATTTGGAATGGAAGAGGTTTCCTACTTTAAAGAGGTGTTCGATACCATTTTCCATATGGGAATTATTTACCATCACCGAGACCCCATAAGACAACTCAGACAAATCCACCAGGCCCTAAAACCTGGGGGAGAGCTTATTATAGAAACCATTGGGATTGATGGTGAAGAATCTACTGCTCTTTTCCCTGAAGATAGATATGCTAATATGAAAAATGTGTGGTTTGTACCAACTCTTTCGGCATTAATTAATTGGCTTAAACGGACAAAGTTTGAACATATTGAAATTCTTTCTACCCAATGGGAAAACACGGATGAACAGAGAACAACCTCATGGTGTCCGGAAGGCTATAAAAGTTTTGAAGATTTCTTGGATCCCCATGATTCATCCAAGACAATTGAGGGTTATCCTGCCCCTCAACGATTTTGTATAAAAGTGAAAAAGAAAGGGAAGTCTTGATAAAGACAGTTGGAAAAACAATTTTTATTATCCTTGGATGGCTTTCTCTGATCATAGGGATTATTGGAGCTTTTGTTCCACTCCTTCCCACTACACCACTTGTCATATTGAGCGCCTTTTTTTTCTCCAAGGGTTCCAAACGACTTCATCAATGGATTCTTTCTCGCCCTACTTTTGGACCAATGGTTCAACAGTGGGAGGAGCATGGAACCATCTCTAGAAAAGCAAAGTTTTTGTCATGTTCTATGATAATTGTTATCTTTTCTCTAACTATTAATTTTGTCGATGTGAGTAAAAACATCAAGACACTTGTGGCATTCACAGGAATGGCCGTTTTACTTTTTATACTAAGTAGACCTTCTGACCCAAAAAAGGATCTTCCATGAAATATACCGTACTTGACTCCATTAAACATAGTGATCAAAAGTCTCTTAAAGATGAAATGGCACTCGATGTACTCATTGGGTTCTCTCAAAGAGAAAAAAGACTTAATTCTAAATATTTCTATGATGAAAAAGGCTCAGAGATTTTTTCAAAAATCATGGAATGTGAGGAGTACTACCCTACTCGAAGTGAATTTGAAATTTTAGAAAATAATAAAGATAGAATTGCTGAGTTTTTTAAAGATCAAGACGATATCAATATCATTGAGCTGGGAGCGGGAGACGGTAAAAAAACAAAAGTTCTTCTCAGAAGTTTTCTCGAACAAAATCGAAAGTTTGACTACCACCCAATTGATATATCTGAACAGGCAATTGTAGAGCTGACAAAGAGCCTAAATGAAGAAATGCCGAAACTAAATGTTCATGGAGTTGTAGGTCAATACTTCCCTTCTCTGAATTGGATTCAAAATAACAAACATGGAAGAAACTTTATCTTCTTTTTGGGGTCAAATATTGGAAACTTTGATCTGCCACATGCTAAGGTTTTCTTACGAACTCTATGGAGTTGCCTAGATGATAAAGACCTCGTGTTAATAGGGTTTGATCTCAAAAAAGATATCAATAAACTCCTTTGGGCCTATAATGACCGCGAAGGACTTACTCGAGAATTCAATATTAACCTTCTTCGAAGAATCAACAAAGAGCTGGGCGCTAATTTTGACCTCGATAAGTTCCAACATTTTGGAACCTATAATCCTTTAAAGGGCTCCATGGAAAGTTACCTCATAAGTCTAGACGATCAAGAGGTTTATATTGAAGAGCTTAAAAAGTCTTTTACGTTTAGAGCTTTTGAGCCTATTCATTTGGAATACAGCTACAAATATCTACCTAAAGATATACAAATGCTTGCTGATGAAACTGGTTTTGAGGTGATGGATAATCTATATGACTCTAATAGAAACTTCATTGACTCCATCTGGACTGTGAAGAAAAGTTGAACTCTTCCATGTGGGGAGACTCCCAAACTCATCATTTCTACAACCTAGATCCTAATCAGATTATGGACTCAGTAGACCTTTTGGGTTTTAGAACCACTGGGCGCTACCTTCAGCTCAATAGCATGGAAAATAGAGTCTATGAGCTTGAGATTGAGCTTCCTAAAAATACAAACAAGATTATCTACCATCACGACCGTTTTAAAATTGCCAAGTTCTATAGACCAGGACGATGGAGTAAAGAGCAAATCATAGAAGAGCATGAGTATTTATGGGATCTTAAAGAGAGTGGGATACAAGTCATCGCACCTCTAAAAATCCATGATCAAACTCTTTTTTTTCATAAACAGCTTGGAATATATTACTCCTTATACGATAAAGTTCCAGGAAGAAGTCCTCAAGAGCTCAATCACGAAGAATATGCCCGGTTAGGATATCTAACCGCTAAGATCCATCAAATAGGTAAGAAAAAAAACTTCCAATATCGAAATGAAATTTCTGCAAAGCTTTATGGTCTTTCAAACCTTGAGTACCTCCTTAAAGAAAATTTTATTCCGCTTCATCTTGCTCCTTCCATTGAAACAACAATACAAGAGATTTGTGCTCTCATTGATCCTGAACTCAACAAGATTGAAAAACAAAGAGTTCACGGAGATTTGCATCTCGGAAATATCATCCATAATGGAAAAGACTTCGTCTTTTTAGACTTTGATGATTCTATTACAGGACCTGTCATTCAAGATTTATGGCTATTTCTTCCTTTAAATGAGCCTGAGGCAAAAGATCATTTTTGGTCAGGATATGAGCAAATCCTCAATATTCCAGATAATCAAATAAAGCTTATTGAAGGACTACGGGCCCTTCGTTTTATTCACATGACCGGATGGATCGCGAGACGATGGTCCGATCCCTCCTTCAAGCAAAGCTTCCCCCACTTCGAAGAAGCGAGTTATTGGGATCATTTTTATAAAGATTTACTAACTCAAAAAAATCTATTATCCCAATAAGTATGGATATTCGAAAAGCAACTCAACAGGATGTTTCCACAATAGCTGATTTTCAAGTTCAAATGGCCTATGAATCTGAAAGGATGGAACTTGAGCTCAACACCGTTCAAAAAGGAATCTCTACGCTCATTGAAAATCCTGACTGGGGGTATTATCTTGTGGCCGAGAGAGAACAAACTCCTCTCGCCTGTCTTATGGTCCTTTATGAATGGAGTGATTGGAGATGTAAAAAGGTTCTCTGGATTCACTCAGTTTATGTTCATCCAAATCATAGAAGAAAAGGCGTTTATAGGAGCATGTATGAATATCTAAGGGAGCATGTACGGGATAATAAGGAGTTTGCTGCCATTCGACTTTATGTAGATAAAACAAATTCAAATGCGATAAAGACTTATGAAGAGTTAGGCATGAGTAGAGATCATTATGATCTATTTGAATCGCTCGAGTAAGTAGCTTCTAGCTGATCCAATAAATTCCTGAAAAGAGATTTCATGAGGTCGATTTTTTCAGGTTCTGGAATTTTACCATTACGAGCGATTCTCTCTACTTCTGCGGCAACGTTTTTACAGTCTGTAGAAAAAAGGTTAGCGCTCATCCCTCTTAAAATATGGGCCGTGACAGAAAGTTGGGTTACATCTCTTTGGTCATAGCTACGTTCGAGATTTTCTAATTGTTTGGGAAGACTTTCTTGAAGATGTCCCACAATCTTTTGAATAACATCTAAATTATCATTAAAATTAGTATTTAGTGCTTTTTCATCAAAGATCACATAGCGTTTTGATGAATGGTCACCTGCTAACTTGGAGTACTTAATGAGAATATCTCTCATTACATTCAAATTAACCGGTTTCACTAGAAAATCGCACATTCCAACTTCAAAACACTTCTTCCGATCTTCCTCAAAAGTATTTGCAGTCAAAGCAATGATAAAAGGAGGGTCCTGTTTAACGCATTTTAAGATTTCCTCAGTAGCCTCAAACCCATTCATCCGAGGCATATTTAGATCCATAAAAATGAGTGAGGTCTCTTCCATTTTTTTAAATTTTTTTATGGCATCAAAACCATCATCTGCAACTTCAACATTATAACCAAATTTTTCTAAAAGTTTTTTAACAAATTGCTGATTAATTTTATTATCTTCCACTATAAGTATCTTATGAGGAAAGTTTAAAGCGAAAGACTTATTAATTTTGATCGGACTTGTTTCTTTATCATACAAAGTTTCTTTTCCCTCTTTTAGTGGTAAAACTAAACTATAAACTGTCCCATCTTCTTGAGAACTCGTAATAATGAGATCTCCACCCATTTTTTTTGCAACTTTTTTAGAAATTGTAAGACCAATCCCAGTTCCGTCATACTTTAATGTTGATAGCTTTTTTGCATCACTATACTCGTGAAAGAAGTTACTAATCTCTTCTTTTGTTAAATAGATATCACGATCTTCAAAAATAAAATGAATTTTATTTTTTTTATTTTTTACATCAAAATGGATCTCTCCTTTGTCAGCACACTTAATAACATTATTCATAATATTAGTCAGGATTTGCTTAACCTTTACAGCATCTCCCCACAGATATTTTGGTATAGTTTTATCAACCTTTGTTCTGAGAATAAGGTTTTTAGATTGAGCGTGATGAGTAGCAAACCAGATCACTTTATTTATAAGTTTTTTAAAATTATAGCTCTCTTCTTTTGGCTTAAATTTACCCGCATCTATTTGACTAAAATCGAGAATATCATTAATTATATTTAAAAGACTTTCTCCAGAAATTTTTATATTTTCAAATAACCTCTTTTGCTCCGCTGAAAGAGGAGTGGAGGATAACAAGTCAATCATTCCAAGAAGTCCATTTAGTGGCGTCTTTATTTCATGACTCATACTCGCTAGAAACAAAGATTTTCCCTCAGTCGCCATCACTGCGACTTTTTTTGCCTCATTTTTATGTTTTACTTCTCGTATAAGACCATCATTAGCGTCTTGTAATTTTTGAATAGCTATATTATATTTATTCCTAATTTTTTCTGCATTAATCTTAGAGTCTTTTCTATTTCGTCCATTCAGGTAAAAAATATAAAAAATGAGTGTCGTGATAACAAGGCCAAAAATTAAAACTGCTGTAGGGAAAGATAAGACTCTATCTTTGAAATAAACATTAGGATGAATTTCCATTTTCCACTTTCGACCAAAAACATCGACCTCAACAGTCTTCTTATTACTTGAAGATTTTTTAATATCGTCTGACTCATAAACTAAAAAATCTCCATCCCAAACTTTTAGTTTCACAGTTTGATTAGAAAATTTAAGGGTATTATTAATGAAAGCCTCAACGATAAATGGCACATAAATCATCCCTCTAAATTTCTCATAACGAGGTTTCTTATTGGATTCAAAATCTTCATAAATTGGCATGAAGATAACGGCTCCAGGTCTTTTTTCTATATCTTGAACAAGACTCAACACCTCAGTCATCAAAGTTTTACCCGTTTTACCTGCTTCAACAATGATACTCTTTCTATTAATATTAAAATTTGATATAAGCCCAATTGCCTTTTTATTAGGCTCTTCAGGCTCAACATAAGTTACAATAAAAAGATCTTCATCCGTTTTTATTTCTGGAAATGGCTTAAACTTACCGTGCATTTTCTCTTGTTTCTTGACAAAGGAACTAAGATCTTTTTGAGTAACACGGCTAAGAAAACCAAATCCCAAAAGAAAGTCAAGCTTTTGATCAGATTCTAAGAACCGATAATAGTCTCTCCACCTTTTTCTAGTTAAATCATTTTTAAGGGAGGCAATCATTGATTTCGCAGCAACGAGATGATCAAAAAGGTGATCTTTTTCTTTTTCAAAATTACTAAGAAAAGTTTCTATTTGTTTTTCATAAACTCGCTCTCTTTCCTCTTGAATAAGATTTTGGGAAAATCTCCATACAAAAAAGGTTAAAATAAGAAATAGAAAAACAATAAACCACTCAAGGACATGTACTCCTAAAAATTTGAATCTGAGTAAAGATTTAAGCAATTTAGCCATGAACTCTTATCGGCAAATAAGATTGAGATGTGAGGTGTCAAAAATTATTATTGAGTCATTCCCTTAGGCGTTTGAACCTCTCCAGAAGCAAGTTCTGTCTCGGTTGCTTCACGAACATCAATAATGTCTATTTCGAATTCAAGTTCCTCTCCTGCCAAGGGGTGATTACCATCGACAATAACAATGTCCTCTTCAATAGAAATTATTTGAACAATGATAGGTCCGAATTCAGTTTGTGCCTCAAATTCCATCCCAACTTCAAGCTGGTGGGGGTCTTCAAACTGTTCAAAGGAAATATCATGAATAAGATCTTCGTTACGATAGCCATAGGCATCTTCAGGGCCTACAGTAAAAACGACCTTTTCACCGGCCACCTTTCCATCTAGGTTTTTTTCAACACCTTGAATAAGTTGTTCAGAGCCATGAATATAGCATAAAGGCTCTTTGTCTTCTGTAGTATCTCTAATATTTCCCTCAGAGTCTCGAAGTCGATAGGAGATGGTTACAACGCTGTCTTTTGCTATTTTCATAGAGAATCCTTTCCTCTATTTTATGACATTTTGCTTTAAGATGCTACTAAAGCTTTCTTACGTTTTTAATGATTATAGGGGTTTCGGGCACATTAGCGTGCATACCTAAATTCTTTGTTTTTGCCCTCTTAATTCTATTCACCACGGGCATTCCTTTTACAATTTTTCCAAAGACGGCATAACCATAGCCAGAAGTGCTTTTATTTCGATGATTAAGGAAATCATTATCATTAACATTAATAAAAAATTGCGAGGTCGCACTGTCAATTACTTGAGTCCTTGCCATTGCGATCGTACCGGTATTGTTTCGAAGACCATTATCCGCTTCATTTTTAATAGGAGCAAGTGAGCTTTTTGGTTGCATATCTTTATTAAAACCACCACCTTGAATCATAAATGAATCAATAACTCGGTGAAAAATCGTCCCATTATAGTGACCTTTATCTACGTATTTAAGAAAGTTTTTAACTGTAACCGGTGCCTCTTTCTCAAAAAGCTCTATTTGAATTTTTCCAAAATTTGTTTCCATTTCAACTTTAGGGTTTGCAAGAAGAGGAAAAGAGATAACAAAAGATAAAAGAAGCGTCCATTTCATAAAAAATCCTTAATTTTGATAACGGTTCAAAAAATATTCATACTGTTCTAAAGATAGGGGATCTTTTCCATCTAAGTAAAGTCGAAGGTTGTCTATAGACTCGACTCCCCAAAAAAGCTCATCATCTACCACAAAGGTCGGAACACCAAAGGCTCCTTTATCAAGAGCACATGATATATTTGTTTTCATTTCTATTCTTGCCTCTTTACTCATAGAACGAGCAAGTAGATCTACAAAGTCATCACGATCAGCTTCAAAGAAAAGCTTTTGAATACTCTCCTCTGAGTCGATATCCTTACCTTGCCCCCAAGAACTTTGAAAAAAAAGATCAATCAATTCTCTTTGTAAGTTTCCTGAGACACCTTTAAGGCAAATTCTTAACGCATAAAGAGAGTTAAAAGGAAGTTGCTTGGGAGGTTGAAAAGGAATGTTTTCTAAAATACATTTTCGAATGAGATCTTTCATCAAAAATTCTCTTTTAGGAGCAATTTCGGCGGGACCTTTAGTCTCATAAAATTTAATTATTTTACTTAAGGGAACTGGATAAAAATCCATCTCCTCATTGTAATCTCGTATTTTCATCCAAGCAAGATAGGAGTAAGGTGAAAGAAAATCGAAGTAAAAGTTTAACTTTTTTCCCATAATTCGTTATCCTAATTTGGTGTTATTTACCTCATTTAAGCCTGCATTAACAAGGAAGCTTTTGATGAAATGGATCGTTTTAGTGCTTTTATTATCATCATGCGTCAAAGAAAAAATTTCTCATGAAGACTGCCAAGACCTTGCGTACAAAACCTATAAGGGCTTTCCTTTAGAGACTAAGAAGTTTAAATCTAACTGCCTTGATTTTGACCTTAATCACACGGTTCAAAGTTGTCAAAAAGCGCTTGAAAAAATGATTATTGGTAAATCTCGAAAAGAACTTGAAAAAGAGTTTGGTGAAGGAATCATAAATTGCTTTTCGGAAAATGATCTCAACAAATTTCTGAAGAAATAATTTATTTATAGCTTCTCATTAAGCTCTTAAACTCATCATAATTTTTTATATTATTGAGTTCAAAATCTGTAAGTACTTCTTTAACGTCTAAAGTTTTCTCATTCATTGCCTTCTCTAGATACAAAATCGAATTACTAAGATCATTCTCTAAAGCGAAAATACAGGCGAGAGAATAACAATTGTAGGCCCTTTCTTGTTTCGTTTTTGCTTCGTGACACCTCTTTTTGGAATATTCTTTTCTTAAGTCTAAATCTTTTCTATTATTTTTATAAAAAGCATAACGAGCGCAGGCATCGTTTCTAGTGTCCTTAAAATTTTGTCTCGAGCTCTCTCTTACTTTACAAGCTTTCTCAAAAAGCTCAATTGCATTTTCTGTATCAAAAAACTGTGCCATATACTGAGCGCCTATAAGACAGTTTAACGTTCGATTATAACTATCTTTTGGAGAAAAGTTACAGCCTTTAACAAAAAAGAGAAGAGCATCATTTTTTAAATTTTTATTTTGATAATAATTAGCAAGCGCAATACAGCCTTCACTATATTTCTTTTCACAAGAGACGTTTAAGTAATGGATACCTTGGTTCTCATTATTGAGTAACAAGAGGATTTTTCCAAGATAAAAACATCCCTTCTCGTTTTTTAACTGGCAAGACTTTTCGAGATAATTAAGGGAAGGTTGAACCTTTCCTTGAGATTGCTGGATCAATCCTCCTAGATAACAAGAATTGGAATCCTTTAAATCACATCCAATTGTTGCGTATTTTGTTGCTAGCACTAAATCTTGATTCGAAGAGTAGAACTGTGAAAGAAGAAAACAAGTCTCCTTAGAACCTAGTTCACATGTTTTTGCCGTGAGTTTTAAAATCTTATTTCTATCTTTTTGATAAATCGCATGCCTCAATAATTCCGTACAAGAATGAGACAGCCCTTTTTCACATGCTTGATTCAATAGCGGTCTAGCAAGGTCATATTTTTTTTCTCGTATGTAATAAGTTGCTAAAAAGTGACAGCCGAGATTATTTTTTTTAATATAACAGGATCTCGCAAAGAGGTCTTTTGACGTTAAAGACTGGGGCTCTAAATAGAAAATGATAACCCCACAACCGACTTCACTTTTAAGCTCACAAGCCTTTTTAAAATATTCCATTGCCCTTTCTGCATTTTGTTCCTTAATGCCCATCAAAATACAGGAATTTCCCTTTCCATTTTCACACTCAATAATAAGAGGGTCATAGACCACCGATGAAGGAGCGTCATTAGAACTCTCTACTTTTTTATGAGCACAGCCAAGCACTTGAACTAAAAGGCATAAAAGGGTAATGAATCTCATGAATCTATTTTATCTTATCAAGGGGAATAGATGAAAGATTCTTTTTTCTCTCAAGGTCCGAAAGTCCTCATAATTATTGGGGTTGCTTTGATTTTTATTGGATTTTTATGGCATTTTCTTGCTAAATATTCTCTATTGGGTCGATTACCCGGAGATATTTTTATTAAAAAAGAAAATATGTCCTTCTACTTTCCAATTGCCTCTAGTATTTTAGTTTCTATATTACTCACTTTAATACTTAATCTTTTAAACAAAAAATGAAGAAATCTAAAGATATTATTCATAAACTCGAGCTTCTTCCACACCCAGAGGGAGGCTACTTTAAGGAAGTCTATCGCTCCCCTCTCATTCATCAAGGGACAAGGGGAGAGAGAAACTTACTAACATCCATTTACTTTTTATTGGAGCAAGGACAAAAATCTCACTGGCACAGAATTCAATCTGATGAGCAATGGCACTTCTACAGTGGTGCCTCTCTCAAAATTTGTATTTGTGAAAATAATCAGCTTGTTCAATATACCTTGGGACCAGACCTCACCAAAGGTGAAGTTCCCTTCATTAATGTACCTTCTGGTCATTGGTTTGGTGCCTTTAGTACTGGGGAATACACTCTTGTAGGAGCTACTGTTTCTCCTGGTTTTGACTTCAAAGATTTTGAGTTAGCAAAAAGAGAGGATATTCCAATGAAAGATCCCCTCTCTCTATCTTTGATTCTAGAAACTTAATTATTTTCTTTTTGAAATGATAGCATCGATACTTAAATTTCCTGGTCCAGTAAAGAGAACCGTTAATCCCATCACAAGAAACAGAATAGCTTTTTCTTTTGCCGAAAAAGGGTCAGCAAGGTGAAAATTAAAAGCGGCCATAAACATTGTAGCAGACATTAATAATGCACTTGGTCTAGTCATAATCCCAAGGGCCATAAAAAGACCTCCAAGAAACTCTCCCAAGGCAGCTAGCCATGCCATGAGAACTGGCATCGGTAGTCCCATTTTATTTTGTACCATCCCCACAAAACCATCGCTTGGAGGCATCTTTCCTAGGCCATGCCCAAAGGCCATAATAAGCCCGGCAGAAACCCTAAGAATTAATAAACCAATATTGGCACTTTTTGACTCAATTTTTGGGGAAGAGAATAATAGACTAAATAAGGACATGAAATGTCTCCTTTTAAATTTTTAATACCTTAACTTTCAATTTTAATGTTTAATAAACTGTATCGTCAATTTTTCTGGAGTCTCCTATGAAGACCATTTTCCTTTTTATCCTTTTTTTCCCTACTCTGCTTATAGCCGATATTGATTGTGAAAAAGTCTATACTGCCTTTGATATCGGAAGTGGCTCAACACGTATGACAGTTGCGAAAATGGATACTTGTAAGAATAAAATCAAAGAAATTCTTTTAGAGGATAAAGCTCCTCTTTTTTTCAAGAAAGATCTCGACTCCTCGACTGACAATACTTTAAGTGATGAAATTTTTTCTAAAGCTGTTGCTAGCATTAATGCCCTCAAAAAAAAGGCACTTGTTCATAAACCCACTTATTTTTCTGGTGTGGCAACTGAAGCCTTTCGCTCAGCAAACAATGGAGATGCTTTTATACAAAACCTTGCTGCTCAACTTAAATTTTCTATTTTTATCCTCGATCAAAGAAGTGAAGCGATTTTAGGTTATTTGAGCGCTCTTCACCGTCTCAATATAGATGGAAAACGAGTTCTTGTTTGGGATCAGGGAGGGGGATCGGCCCAATTCACGACTGTAAATGCAGATTACGATTTTGTGATTGGGGGACTTAAGCTTGGAAGTGAGACTTTTAAAAGAATGATTATTTCCGTAATAAAGGGAGAAAATCCCATTCAGGTAACAAGTCCTAATCCTGTGGGAAAAAAGGATGCTGTTATGGCCGAAAGATTTGCAGAGTTTCACGCTAGAGAATTTGTTCCTCAAGAGATAGTTGATAAAATGCAGAAAACAATTATTGTAGGGATCGGGGGCGTTCATTATTGGAGTTTAAAAAAGACTCTCAATCGTGATTCTATGGATAACGCTTACACTTTTGGAGAAATATCTAGGGCCATAAAAAATCTTCAAACTAAGAATGATGCTGAAATTGGTGGTGCTTATGCAAGCACAGATGTATCTAATCTTCTTCTAATCAAAGGTTTTATGAAAGCATTAAATATCAACCAAGTGAAGGCCCTCAATATTAACCTCTCCCATGGTATTTTAACGAATAGAGCTTACTGGAATTAATCAATGACTCTTTCTGCTGGTCCTGAAGGGGAAGGGGCTTCGGCCTGTGTACTATGGATTGTTGCGGGTCTTCTTTTTTTCGCCTCTTGAATTTTCATAAAGAAAAAAATTCCAGAGAATATAGCTAATAAACAAGAAATTTGAAGAAGTCTTCTCATTACACTATTATACCGCACTTAGAAATTATGGACTCGAGTAGAGAAAACTTTTCCAAATCTCCCCTCTAGAAGTGAGTCCAAAGAGTTGATGATTTTTTAAGGCAACAATTTTAACAAGATCAACTCCTCGAATAGGAACCCATTGATCCCCTAGATATCTATAAGCACCATAATTAAGTCCGATTCCAATAAGCTTACCATCCAGAGAAATAGCGACGGACTTCATTTTTCCTTTAAGGCGTTTCCAGCTTCCCTTTTGAAAATGCCAAATACTTTGATCGATCCTTAAAGCATAAAAATCATCTGCTTGAGTAGCACTTAAAGAAATAATATCTACACCTGGAAGGGCCCTCCACAAGCCATTTTCATAAAGAAAAATATTTTCACCCGATTCATAATCAATCGCGAGGTATTGATCGTCCCCTAGACAAATAAATTCGGAAACCTTTCCTCTAATTTTAATCCATTTACCATTACGAATTACATAGGCACCATGATCTTTACCGATAAGGCAGAGGCCTTTGTTGGGACCACCAGATATCTCAATTCCTCTCACCCCCTGAGAGACCCAGACACCATTATCAAGCTTATAAAGTTCTTGAGAGTCTCTGAGAGCGTAGAGTTTACCATCGTCTCCTACCGCTATATCTCTGAAATCATTTCCACCCAAAGAGCGCCAATGTGGATTTGTAATGGGATCTTTAAAAGGAATTTTATAAATAAACCTCTCATCGTAGGGGTTGAAAAGTATTTCCTGAAGTACAGAAAATGTTTTTGCTAATTCTAAAATAGAAGAATCTAAGCTTCGCTCAAGTAGTCCCTTTTTGGAGACGGGATCTGGGTTTTCTCCCAGCTGAGCGCTGACTTTAAAGCTCAAAAAAAACAGCAAAACAAGACACCATTTCATGGTATCTTTGTCGGTTAATTACAGAAAATTCTTAGGAACAATAAAAATTATTGAATTTTAGAAATCACAAAGCCAAGAAGGACCACTACAAAAACCAATAAGATAATTAATTGAAGTTTTCCAAACTTGCGATCTTCTTTGGTAATATCATCTTGAAAACCCTTGTCTCTTTTGGAAGCTAGCTTTCTTTCTCTTTTCTTTTGTTTCTTTACTTTTTTTACCTGATTTTTATTCATAATGCGAACGGCCTTAAAAAATTAAAGCTCTAGGATATCCCTAATTAAACCTAAAATACCAGACCTATTTCGTGGAGGTGGGATCAATATTGGTTTTTTACTCTCAATCTCGGTACCAAGTGAGTCATAGTCCTCTATTGGAACTTGGGAGAGGTGATAGTTTTTCTGCAGCTCATCGACCATTTTCTTATTATTTGCCACGATACTCTGCGCCTTTTTAACCGCCTCTTGGGCCATGACAGTTCGAGTTCGAAGTCCTAAATGCTCGTAACCTTCCCACGGTCTTAAACTTTTATTCTCATCAATTAAAGACTCTTTTTTGTTTTCAGAAATCGATTTTTTGGATTTCTTAATATCATCTAGGCTAATGGCCATTTTTACACTCTCATTTCACTAGGTGCTTCAGCCTTCTTCCAGTCCGAGTTTAAAACAGGGCCCTGAAGGTGCTGGTTTATTCTAGAATGAATCTCTTCTAGCAAATTGGCCATTTCTTTGCCAAGATTTTTCCCTGGAACGTGCTCGATGATAGATTTATACAGAGCAGTAGATTCTTCTCCCATAACACTTTCTCTGATCCCTATGGGACTACAGCTGTCCAGATGACTTTCATACCATTTTTTAATTTCAAGACTTAACTTTCGGTTTAAAGAGTATCTTGTTGGAATAAAAATCGTTTCAAACTCCAGACGCATTTCTTTTTTAAATTCAGAGAGAAACTGCCTAAAAACTTTAAAGTTTCTAAAATTATTAATCTTGCACTCAAGAGGAGATAAAAGAACATCACAGGCCACGAGAGCATTTGTAGTAAGCTTATTCCAATTTGGAGAACAGTCCATGATGACAATATCATAATTTTCTTTAAGCGGCTCAATCACTCTTTCTCGAATCCAGTATTCTCTACGATTGATATTTGCCAAAGAATCATTCATCGCAACGAGTTCAGGTGTCTCAGGAATGAGATCAAGAGTGGGAAGGTTCGTTTCAACAATCGTGTCTTGAAGTCTTACATTACCATTAAAATAATCCGATAGACCTTTGGTTGAGTTTAGCTTTTCGACTAATTGCTCTAAATTTTCATCATCATCAAATTCACTTTCAAAACCAAGAGCGTTAGTGATGTCCCCTTGAATATCGAGTCCCACTACACAGGTTTTATGATTATGAAGTGCTGCGATTCTGGCGAGATTTAATGCCAAAGTACTTTTTAATACCCCTCCCTTAGTCGTAAAAACCGAGAAGGCCAAAGGTTTATCAAATTTTGGAAAAAAGCCTATTTTTTCACCAATAAGTGGAAGCTCATGGAGATGCCATCCATTTTTAGGGAGAGCACCAAATCGCTTTTTAGATGAAGGTGGTATTAAACCTTGAATTTCTAAGTCCTCAATCCTGGACTTTAAGTGCTGACCACCAAAAATTTCAGCAACTTTTTTCGTTGGAAAAAAATTTTCTAGCACACGCAACTCCTGTTGATAAAATTTTAGATAGACAATGATGCAATGTAAACAAAGGAGTGTTTGAGAGGCTTACTCAATCTTTTGATGAATAGAGTTCTTTTACTCTTGCAAGATCACCTTCACTGAGGACGCCAGTCTTATTCCCTCTATAAAGTTCTCCATTCACTTTAATCATCGTGTGCTCACCATAAACG
>CBDUBC010000049.1:0-19670 GCA_965365285.1 uncultured bacterium | reverse complement strand
GAGGGACGAAGGGCATCGGGAGGGCAATCGCCCACGACCTTTTGGGGGCCGGATACAACGTTGCCCTGACAGCCAGGTCCGCCGATGAGGTGGACCGTGCGGGAGTGGATCTCTCGAAGGTACATAAACCGATCCTTTTTATCACAGGTGGAGGAAATGGTTCTCTTCTCATTAACGAATATATTGAAAAAGATTTAGAAAAACTTAAAGAGAAGTATTTCATTATTCATCAGGTAGGAAAAACCTTTGTAGAAAAGTATAGTCAGTTTAAAGATGAAAACTATCATCCTATGGGCTTTATTGATCAAAATATGATCGATCTTTATAAATATGCCAGTGTCATTATTTCTAGGGCCGGAGCTGGAACAGTCTGCGAACTTTTGGCCCTAAAAAAACGCAGTATCTTCATTCCCTTAAAGATCGCTCAAAAGAATGAACAGTACCATAATGCGATGGAAGCCTATGACGAGCTGGGTTCTTTTGTTATTAAGGAAGATGAGCTTTCAAAAAAAGATGCAATTACTCTTTTTAAAGAATTTGAGAGCGCTGAGGACAAAAAGAATAATTATTCTCTTCCTAATGGAACTCAGATCTTAATTGAAAATATCTTAGAATCTTCTCAGAATTAGGGCAGCTTCTTGTACAAGAACTTTTGACCAATCTCCATTGGCCAAAACTTTATTTTTCTTCCAACACGTAAATTTACCAACTCTCGATAAATAGGGTTTACTGGATACTTTCGTATTTTCACACTTATATCCATCTTTAATAAAAGCAATCAGGTCTTTTGCCTTATCTAGAGATTTATACTGATAACCAAAAAGAGATGAGGACTTAGAGTTAAGATTCATTTGATAGAATTCTTTTTCTTTATTAAGAGTAATACCTATTTTCTTTACAAAAATAAGAAGCTCATAATCTTCTTTTAATCCCTTATACTGAAGGGGAAGAGAGGACTCTACTTGATTTAGGTTAAGCCCTAAAGCATAGGATGTAATATTATTTCTTTGTGTCTCTAAGGATCCAAATTCAATATCAAGATTAAATGCGCCTTGAGAAGGAGGGAGTTTATTAAATCTTACCTGAATAACAGAGGAGGAACTTAAAGGATCTATTCTTTCTTGGACCTTACTGCCGTTGACTATAAAGGGTCTAAAAGAGAATTCTCTTTTTTTCCATTGATTAAGGTTAAATCTAGTATCTGAAAGCAGTTCACCCTCTGATAATTTTGTAAATTCAAATGGAATAGTTAAACCTAATCGCTGTTCAGACACACCTTCGAGTCTAAAGGATTTTTGAATAATCCCTGGATCTTCATTTTGAAGCCTTAGATTCAATTGATAGTTGATTAGAGGGTAAAGACTTTTGTTTTCTATGAGATCTTTTAGACTTTTAAACCCTTCATTATCAGAGTCACTTAAAAAATTTTCAAGACTTTTATTCGTATTAGCAAGAGAGAGATAGTTCACTTTTGCTTTAGGGTTTAAGAAAGAACTATCAAATTCTTTAATGATTTTATCTAAAGATATCCTATTTTGATTGAGCAACTTTATAAACTCTAGAGACTTTTTTCCCTCATCTTTTAAAGATAGGAGAGATAGCATTTCAGTGGACTCATTTGTCGGTCCTCTTTGGTATTCTAGATTGGTGTAAAATAGAGTTTTCCCAAGAAAGGCAAAAAGAAACGCCGAAAATAAGACAAGTTGCAAAGATTGAATCATAGCTATTTATCGTAATAATTCTAGAACCGCTCAAATTAATTGGCTTTAAAGCTAGAGATAGGCAAAGATTTACATTCAAAAAAGTTAATAAAATCAAATACTTAGATTAGAGCGTGCTCAAGACGATAGCCTACATACTTAATAGTTTTAATTTTACCAGATGCAGAACTCATTTTTTTTCTGAGATTTGAAATATGGGTATCAATATTTTGGTTTTGGACTTTAGTATCAGGCCATAAGAAATTTTGAAGATCATCTCTTCTAATGGTCTGATTAGGATGCTCGAGAAAGTACTTTAAAATTTCATTTTCTATGGGAGTGAGAGCGATTTGTTTTTGATCAATTTCAATAAAATGATCTTTAGGATAGAAAATCATATTCTCAAAATATATTTTTTGCTGCCCGAGTCTTAATTTTTGAGCAATTTTTGCATGAAGAATTTTGGGGGAGATAGGACGAACTAAATAATCACAGGCACCCATATTATGGCCATGGATGATGTTTTCCTCGAATGTTTCTTCTGAAATAAATAAAACTTGAGCATTGGGAAAGCTTTTTTTAAAATTTCGCATAAGGTCAAAACCAGACTCCCTTTCTAAAAAGACTTCACATAGGATCACCTGAATATCTGTGAGGTTTCTTGCCTGTGCCCACGAAGATACAATATGTATCTTACCGAGTCCTTTTAAGGCCGATATATAAAAATCTGGATGTGTCTGGTCATCAAATATTAATATTCCCACCTCTCTATTTTAACTATTTATCGAATCTACCAAAAGAGGATTGAAAGTTCCCCCAAGCAAGGATAAACACGACTGTAGAGGTCAAAAATGGATCAAATCAATATTGATGATATTAAGCAAAAACTTGAAAACTTTGCTCAACTGAGAGATTGGAAGGGATTTCATAACCCTAAAAATTTGGCGATGGCCCTCTCTGTGGAGGCCTCGGAATTATTAGAACTCTTTCAATGGCTTACACCAGAGCAAGCTAATCATTTTAAAACCAAGCAAAAAGAAAGAGTAGAAGATGAACTTGCAGACATCCTACTCTATGCCATTCGCTTATCCTCACAACTTGATATTAATTTGAGTCATGCCATTGCTCAAAAAATGAAAAAAAATGAAGAGAAATACCCCCTTGAAAAATCTCTTCAGATTAAAAAGGATCTTTTAGAGTTTTAATATGATCATTTGTAATAACTTAAAAAAGCAATTCGGAACCCACGTTCTTTTTGAAAAGGTGACCTTCCAGCTAGGAAAGGGCGATAAAATTGGACTTGTTGGACGAAATGGCTGTGGAAAATCAACTCTTCTTAAAATAATTCTAGGCAATGAGAGGTGTGATGAAGGGGAAGTAATTATTCCCAACAACTATAAAATAGGTCAGCTCAATCAGCATATTGCTTTTACTCAAAAAAGTGTTCTCGAAGAGGTCACCCATTACCTAAGAGAAGATCAAGCCTTTCAAGGTGAAAAAATTCTATTTGGTTTAGGTTTTTCGAAAGAAGATATGCAAAAGGACCCTACAAATTTTTCTGGTGGTTTTCAAATTCGGATTGAATTGGCAAAGGCGCTTCTTAAAAATCCCGATATGCTTCTTTTAGATGAGCCAACAAACTATCTCGATATTACCAGCTTAAGATGGCTTAGAAGTTATCTGGTCCAATACAGAGGTGAGGTCATTCTCATTACTCACGATAGAAGATTTATGGACTCTGTCGTAACACATACGATGGGGATTCATAGAGGAAATCTAAGAAAGGTGAAGGGAAAAACTAGTGATTATTACCATGTCATTGCTCAAGAAGAAGAAAACTACACAAAGACTATGGTTAATCAGGATAAAAAAAGAAAAGAAATTGAAAAGTTTGTAGAGCGATTTAAATCCAAGGCCAGTAAGGCGAGACAGGCGCAGTCCAAAATCAAAGTTCTTAAAAAGCTAGAGGATTTAAGACCCTTAGAGAAGGTAAGAGATCTTTCCTTCCATTTCAATTACTCGCGCTGTCCTGGAAAAGAGCTTTTAAAAATTAATCATCTTACTTTTGGCTACGACTCAAAAAACCTTCTGATTAAAGACTTTGATGTCACAATTGGATCTCAGGACAGGTTGGCCATTATTGGGCCAAATGGAAAAGGAAAGTCGACACTTTTAAACCTTATGGCCTCTCATCTCGCGCCTCTTGAAGGAGAACGAAAAGAGCACCCCTCTTTACAGATAGGATATTTTGGACAGACCCATAAGTTGGACCTTGACCCAGAGAGAACTGTTTTTGAAGAAATTCAATACCAAAACTCAGACTTAAACCGAACCGATGTCATGGCCATTGCCGGCGCTATGATGTTTAGTGGTGATCTTGCAGAAAAAAAGATCAAGGTTTTAAGTGGGGGAGAAAAGAATAGAGTACTTCTTGGGAAGACGATCGCAAGGCCAGCAAATCTTTTGTTTCTTGATGAGCCTACTCACCATCTCGATTTAGAATCAGTGAACTCTCTTCAAGACGCTATTGAAGGATTTGAGGGTGCTGTTGTTATTGTTACTCATGATGAAGAGGTGATTCGAAATCTTGCTACAAAATTAGTCGTTTTTCAAAAAGGTGAAGTGACCCTTTTTGATGGAACCTATGATGAATTTCTTGAAAAGATTGGTTGGATTGAGGAAGAACCACCGACAGATTTTCGAAAAGAGCAAAGAGAAAACAAAAAGTTTATTCAAAAGGAAAAACATCGGATTGGCGAAGAAAAAAAGAAAGAGCTAGGTGAAATTAAATCTCGTATTGATTCTATTGAAAGTAAAATCGTTACACTAGAGGATTATCAGAAGGTACTTGAAAAAGACCTTATTTCGGCCAGTGAAAAGGGTGACGGGGATCAAGTCGCAAGCTCTTCTAAAACGTTATCTGAAGTTGAAAAAAAAATTGAGGATTTATTTGAGGAGTTAGACTCCCTTTCTCAAAAATATCAAGAAAGAGAGTCTTATTACGATGATCAAATTAAAGATTTAGAGTCGTAAGAGAATTTTGAAGATCACCAATACCCTCAGATGTTACTTTTCTTTTGAAACCTCTAACCTTGGTAACAGAATCCATAAGATTCTTTTTAAGAGCACTTGGCTCCATCTCTGGAAATCGAGATAGTACTTCAGCAGCTAATCCAGTGAGTACCGGTGAGGCCATAGATGTTCCAGACATAGACTGATATCGATTACCAGGGACTGTTGAATAAATGCTCGACCCTGGTGCTGCAATATCAACATTTTTCACCCCATAATTTGAAAAGTAGGAAAGTCTTCCTCTATTAGTTGTGCTGGCAACTACAATAAGAGAGTCATTTTCAAAACTAGCTGGATATACTTTACTTCGATCAATATTTTTTCCATCATTTCCTGCAGCGGCAACAACAATCGTTCCATATTCATTAAAAATATAGTCAATAGTTTCACTTACTGCCATCCCACCTTCATTATGTGATTTTCCAAAAGAGCAATTAATAAGCTTTGCTCCATTCTTAGCTGCATAAAGGAAAGACTCAATAACATCGGTGTCTTTTTCGTCTCCACTATTTGGAACTGTTCTAATTCCCATGATTCTTACGTTAGAGGCAACTCCGGCGATTCCTCTATTATTGTTTTGAGAGGCGCCAATAATTCCAGAAACATGTGTTCCATGTCCATGAGTATCCATCATCTCTCCAGTGGCAACTCCATCACGATCTCTTTTGAGGGTATTGATTCCATGGATATCATCGATATAACCATTCCCATCGTCGTCAATTCCATTTCCAGGAATTTCCCCTTCGTTGGTCCATATGACATCTCTAAGATCTTCATGATTATAATCCACACCTGTATCAACAACGGCAACAATAACAGTTTCTCTAGAGTCTCTTCTTCTATTTTCGTAGGCTTCAAGAGCAGAGATCCCATTTCTTCTTGCTTGTTCAAGGTGCCATTGTCGACTTAAATGAGTATCATTGAAAATACTAGCATTTTTCAAGACTGAAGATTCGATTGTTTTATCCGGAACTGCGAGCTTATTTCGATCCCCTAAAAAATCTTTCTCTATATATTCTGTGATTTGAAGCTCTTCCAGTCTTTTTTGAACAAGCTCTGGATTGGAAACCTTAATTTTATAAAGATTTCCAAAATAATGATTAATTTTTTCAATTCCCTCTATGGAAGGAATATTTTGATTGTTTTTTAGCTTAACAATCAAATGTTTAGAAGAATGAGGAGCAGAGGCAAATGTTGAAAGAGAAAAGAGAAGAAGTGAAACACTAAGTAGTTTCATAACAATTCCTTTTGTTATGGGTTTCTTCTATTTTAAATGGAGTCGTAGCAGTAAAAACTAATAATTCCTATCATTCCTCACTAGGGACAAAAAGAAGGGACACAGAATTGATACAATAGCGAAGACCACTCGGTTTTGGTCCATCATTAAAGACATGACCAAGATGGGCATTACATCTTGAGCAAATTACTTCCGTTCTGGGATAACCGATTTTATAGTCGGTTTTTTTAATTAAGGCCGTCTCGCTTATCGGAGTAAAGTAGCTGGGCCATCCTGTCTTGGAATCATATTTGTGTTCACTACTAAAAAGAGGAAGTCCACAGTTTGAACAAATATAGACACCTTTCTCATAATGTTTATCATATTTTCCAGTAAATGCTCTTTCTGTTCCTTCTTCTCGTGTTACATAGTACTGCAATGGAGTAAGGACTTCTTTCCAATAGGAGTCGGGCTTTGATTTCCAGTCAATGCTGTCGACGTCTACGCCTTGGAGGTGATTCGCGGTTATAGGAATATCCTCGAAATCTTTACAGCTAAATAAAAGCAATAGAATAAATATAAGTTTCATAAAGCCATTATATCAGCATTATAAACTGTTGAAATTACTGAGCTAACCGCTTTTTTTTATAGAGCTTAATGGCAATCATGAGGACTGCGGAAAACACAATAAGACCAATCAGACCCCATAACATACTGAGATGACTTTTAAGAACAACGAGAAAAACAATAGAGATAAGAAAAAGTGTAGAAACTTCATTTAAAACTCGAAGCTTCATTGAAGTGTAGTGAGCGTTTCCACTGTTGAGATCTTTTCTGATTTTTCCGCAATAGAGATGATAGGCAAACAGACCACTGACCAGTCCTATTTTAGTGATTAACCAAGGATAGTCCGTAATAGGCAAAAAATTAGTCGCTAAAGAAATACCAAAGGTTAAAGTAAGAATAGCACTAGGCCAGGTGATACCATACCAAAGTCTTTTTTCCATAATACTAAACTGATTAATTAGGATACTTTTATCAGGCTCAGGTTTTTCGAGTGCCTCAGCATGATATACATAAAGTCTGACAATATAAAATAGTCCGCTAAACCAAGTGACAATAAAAATAAGATGAAGTGCTTTGAGGTAAAAATAACCCATTCTTATAATCCTTTATTCATTTTCAGCATGAGAATATGATAGATATATATGGCAATTACCGTCCTTATCCCTATTCTTGTACTAAGTTTATTGAGTATATTTTTGTATGGGCTTGGTCCAGCATTATTACCTCTCGCAGTCTCATTTATCATGGCCTATTTTCTCTTTCCGATTGTTCAGCGCTTGGAAAAATGGGGACTTAACCGTGCTGTAGGTACACTTCTTGTTTTTGGTGCCGCGTTAGGAGTTCTGATATTTATTCTTATAATTTCGATAAATCCTCTTATAGATCAGGTTCAAAGTTTTATTCAAGAGTGGCCCAAACAATCCTCTCTTATTTTAACCAAAGTAGAAACATTTCTTAATTCCTACGGCCTAGCACTAGAACTTAAAAGCTTTCAACAAATCATCACAGAATTATTTCAAAATTTTTCTAAAAGTATCTCGTTATCGATGATTCAAAATGTTACCAGTTTTCTTCAGGCTAAATTTGCTAAAATTACTAATATTTTTATCATTATTTTAAACTTCTTTCTTTTTCCAGTATTTTTCTTCTATGTCATTAAAGACTTTGAAAAATATGGTGAGGAGTTAAAGGCCCTCCTTCCTCATCACTTAAGATCACCCATTAAAGAATTCTATTTAAAGGTCAATTTAATTTTTAAGTCCTATTTTAGAGGACAATTCATAGTAGCTTTTAGTCTAGCTATTTTTTATGGAATAGGGCTTCACTTTACAAGTTTAAAGTTTGGACTTCTAATTGGTATAATGACTGGTCTTCTGAGTATTATTCCCTATGTAGGTTTTACTTTAGGACTCGTATCTGCTCTAGTCTTTTCTCTTTCTAATTTTCCAGGATTTGTTCCCTTTCTCTTGATCCTTCTTGTTTTTAATCTCGGTCAAGTTCTTGAAGGTTTTATTTTAACACCTAAGCTTGTTGGTGAAAATCTAGGTCTTAATCCTCTGATCACTATGCTTGCACTAATTGTAGGTGGAAATTTTGGTGGTTTTTTAGGAATGATTTTTGCCTTGCCCCTTGTAGCATCTCTTAAAGTTTTAATAGAAATATTCCTAGATATGTATAAAAAGAGTGATTACTATCTAGGGAAAAATATTTCATGATCAAAGACTTCTATATTTTCAGACACGGTGAAACCTTTTGGAATCAGCAGCATAAACTTCAAGGCAGCACAGACATTGAACTCAATGACAATGGTCGAAATCAAGCACATGATCTTTCAGAGAGACTTACAGGTAAAGGAATAGAGGTCATCTATTCCAGCCATCTCAAAAGGGCCTTTGAAACAGCTCAGATTGTATCCGAAAAAATTGGGGTCGCAGTCCATCAAGAGCAACAACTTCGAGAGGCGAGCTTTGGAGATGTGGAAGGTTGCACTTTTGATGATGTGATTGAAAAATATGGAAAAGATCTTTGGGAGAGTTTTCGTATTTCAAATCCTATTCATAATCAAGGCCATTTTCCTAATGCGGAATCACCAGCATCTGTTTATTCTCGAGTAAGGGGATGTCTTGAAAAGCTAATAGATCATAGATACAAAGTTATCGGAATTAGTACTCACGGAGCTGTCATAAGAAATTTTATACACCCTCTGATTGAAGAAGATCTATGGCCACTTCCTATACCAAACTGTGGGATCTTTCATGTACGGTTTGAAAAAGGTGATTGGAACTATTTAGGTCTTATTGAAGACTAAAAATGAGAATGAGATTATCCTGATACTTACTGAAATTATCGTCTGATATCACCCATATTGTTTTTTTGCCCTCAATCTCAGGTCCAAAGGCCATTGCTTCAAAATTATCAAGAGTTTGAAATTCTTTAGGAAGCTGATTTCTAATCTCATCAAAGTCAAGAACGAGCTCTTTGATCATAGGGGACCAAGAAATATCTCTAGGATTTTGAAGACCCAAATTAGTAGTATAACGATCAATCGTATTTTTAAAAATCTTAATCCAATTCTCTTTTGCTTTTTTATCAAAACCTCGCTCCATGGAATAAAAACTCTTCTCATCAATGAGAAGCACTTCCGAGAGCCCATAATCTGGTTTCTCATAACGAGATGGAATAGCATCTAGAAGATAGGCATAATTGCTCTTTACTTTTAAAGATTGAATATCAAGAAAAAGGGCGCGATTAGCGATGCCTTCTTTTTTAAGAGGATTTTCATAAACGGCAAGAAGAGTGTTTTTGAATGAAGAAATCCCCTCATGCCCACGATTGTGTTGAATTTTTCGAAGAGCTTGTGGAAGTTTCTTTCTTCTTAAAAATTCTCCATTTCTTTTGAATTCATAAAGAGAAAGGGCCTCTGGTCCTTCATGACCTAAAATAAAGGAATTCTTCGTGAGAGCTATTCCTTCAAAATCTTGATCGCCACTATTTTTTAAAATGAGTTCTTTAAATTCTATAAATTTAAATGAGGAGTTATACTTCATTCGAATAATTCTATTTGCTCCATTAGCACCACTGGAATCACTAATAGCGTAAAAATAAGGGGACTCATGAACCCAGCCAGAGAGACCTCCAAGAGCAAACTCTAAATTGTCGATTCTTTTAGGTAGGACTTGATAACTTTCCAGCTTAAAGTTGGCATGAGTCGCAAAAGAAAGAAGGAAAAAAAATAGAATAAATCTCATGTTAAACTTTTACGATTTGATCATCAGACCAATGGAGTGTTTTAAAGTCAAACCCTTGATCAATTGTAGGTTTGATAATATCAAAATAAGGTGAGCGATCAAAATCACTAGGAGTAATAAGGGAATGATGCCTTGTTGTATAGTGAATTTTTCCTTTGATATCTTTTACAAAAGGGATAATAGGGTAGCGAACAGTTTGATAGCTCAAGGCAATCATAGATGAGCATATCGCCTTTGTAGGATCACCGGAACCAAAGGCAAGAACCTTTCTTCTTAATGCTGTTGGAATAGGAGGAGTCGGGAATAAGTATCGAAGTAAATCAAAAATATTTTTAATATCATAAGTATGGCCAAGCATTTCTTTAGCGTAGGAGATAATGGTTGTAATATCTTCCTCTGTCGTTCCATGCGGTCTACAGATCCGAGTATGAAAACTCTTATATTTATCAAGAGGAACAAGGATAACACCTTTTTGCAGGTCGGCTTCAATAAGGAGCTCTTTATCAACGCAAAGAGCAGAGTGGGACCAGTTCGATTGAGTAAGGTACTTTATGGCAGTTGAAATTCTTTGCTTACCTTCTACAAGGAGTACATCACCAGGTTTAATCGTTTTAGCGAGGAGATGATAAGGGTGAGTAGGGCGATCATTTGCCGTACTTGGCATTGTGAGCCACTTAATGAGGAGTTTACTTAAAAATCTTAGCATATTCTTATATGATAAATTATTTGCTCATATCCAAGAAGTGATTTTTAAATTTAGTTAACTGACAATTTTAGTAAAGTTGAAAAATAATGAATAATACTGAGATTAAAATTATCCATGGAAAAGAGATTACGAGCTACCTTAAAGAACTTTCTAAACTAAGGATGACTGTTTTTAGAGAATGGCCCTACCTCTACGATGGAGATATGGAATACGAAAAGAAATATCTTTCTCGTTATGCGATGAGTGCGAGCTCTCGAGTGATTTTGTGTTTTGATGACAAAAAGATCGTTGGTGCTTCTACTTGTATTGCGCTTGAAGAGGAAAATGACGATTTAAAGCTTCCGCTGAAAAAAGCAGGCCTTGACGTAAAAGACTTTTTTTATCTAGGAGAGTCCATCCTTTTAAACGAATACCGTGGGCAAGGATTCTATAAGAACTTTTTTCAATTAAGAGAACAAAGAGCAAGGGAGCTAGGTTATAAAATGAGCTGCTTTTGCGCTATTGACAGGGATTCTGCTCATCCTGATAGGCCAATCAATGCTGTAGAACTCGCTCCAGTGTGGAGGCATTTTGGGTATACCCCTTTAGAGAACGTCAAAATGAGCTTTACCTGGAAAGATATTAATGAGGAAAAAGAGTCAAAAAAGACCTTAAGCGTTTGGTTTAAAGATCTTGATTCATCTGATGAACTTTCTGTTTAAGTTCTTCTCTATAACCATCTAGCTTTTTAGAAATTTCATCATTTGAAATAGAGAGCATCTTAACTGCTAAAAGGCCCGCGTTGGTGGCATTATTAATAGCAACTGTTGCAACAGGAACTCCTCGGGGCATTTGAACAATGGAGAGAAGAGAGTCCATCCCATCAAGGGCCTTAAGTTTAACTGGTACTCCTATGACAGGAAGAGTTGTAAGGGAGGCTACCATGCCTGGAAGGTGAGCAGCTCCACCTGCACCAGCTATGATGACTTTAATACCTCTAGATTTTGCGTTGAGAGCAAAGTCTTGCATGATTTCAGGGGTACGGTGTGCTGATACGATCTTCATTTCGTATTCAACACCAAAATCTTTAAGGACTTTACCTGCTTCTTCCATCACGTCTTTATCAGAGATGGAACCCATAATAATACTTACTTGTGCACTCATGACATTACCTTTTCTCTCATTTGGAGAGCGAGTTGAAGGGCCTTTTCAGGTGTACTACCATAGGTATTGATATGCCCCATTTTTCTTCCCTTAACATTTTCTGATTTATTGTACCAATGAAGGTGGCCTTGTTCAGGTGTTTTAAGCTTAAAAGATGATTTTCCATTTCCAATAAGATTCGCCATAGCAAATGCTTTGACTACTGGTTTTGGATTGAGTTCTTTAATCCTTAAAATAGCTCTGAGATGGGCCTCGAACTGACCGTGCTCACAAGCATTCATTGTATAGTGACTAGAATTATGGACTCTTGGAGCAATTTCATTGATGAGAATATCTTTTTCTGTGTCAAAAAGTTCAAAGGCAATGACTCCAATATAATTATTCTTATTAAGAAATTCTTTAACCTTAGTTATAAAACTCTTTATTTTAGGATGAGCGATAGGGCCTTTAACCCAATCACATCGATAATCAGTTTGTTTTGTTTCGACAACTGGAAAAACATGAACAGTGTGTCCAGATGTTCTAGAGAAGGTTATTGCAAGTTCTCTTTTAAAAGGAATAAAGTCCTCTGCTATAAAGCCTTCTGTACTGGATTCGATGAAAGTTTTAAGCTTTTTCTCGCTTAGACTTTTAACAATATAGGTCCCTTTTCCATCATAGCCCTCTTTTCTTTTTTTAAGCACGAGAGGAAGCTTTCTTGATACTGATTTTTTAAGGAACTCTTCGTATCCATAAAAATCAAAGAAATCACTTTGAGGGAGATTAAATTTTTTTAGAGTCTTTTTTTGAAAAAGACGATCTGCAAGATGACTCATTAGTTTAGGATTAGGAAATACTTTTTTCTTATAATTTTGATCAAGCCAAAGAAGAACATCAGAGCTTACAAACTCACTTTCAAATGTAAGGACGTCAACCTTTTCTACAATCTTTTTAACATCGGAGATCTTATTAAATTGACCAATAATATGGTTATGACAGGCTAAAGCGGCAGGGTCATTTTTTTTCTGGCTCAAAATAAAGGTTTCAAAGCCTAACTCATGAGATTTAAGTACCATCATTTGTGCAAGTTGTCCCCCACCTAAAATACCAATTTTTCTTAGTTTAATTTCCATAATCATTTGTCTTTTCAAATAAATTTATACTTGCAGCTTTTTTTAATCTATTGAGGATAGGTTTCCAAGATGCGTCGTTGTAATCTTTGGATCTAATCTTTAAAAAAAGGTGTTCTTTTTTCGCTGGAAGCTCTGCTCTGAGAATTTGATAAAGTTCTCTTGCGATGAGTTCTGGCTTTCCTTCAAGGCAGGTGCTTTCAATCAATTGAAGATCAATATCTTGGATTTGTTCTATTTCTTCGCCAATAATGAGAGAAAACTTAGGTCGATAATGAATTTTCATACTTCCAGGTGCGACAACATGGGGGTCGCTTTCTTCTACTTTGAGCCCCGTTTTTTCTAAAATGTCGCTCGGAAGAATCATTCCTGGACGAAGGATGGTGACCTTATTTTCCTGTATTCCTACAATTGTAGATTCAATGCCAATTTCACAATTACCTCCATCAAGGACGAAGACTTCATCTTCAGTGAAAGCTTCTCTGACATGCTCAGGACGAGTGGGACTAACTTTTGTAAACTTATTCGCGCTGGGAGCGGTTAAAGGTGTGTTCATTCTTTCAATAAGTTCAAGGGCCAATGGATGATTGGGCATTCGAATCCCAACCGTTGGCAGTCCACTTGTAATCAAATCATGTATTTTTTCTGGTTTTTTTTTCAGAACTAAAGTTAAGGGACCAGGCCAAAAGGTTTTTGCAAGAAGATCCGCCTCCTCCGGCCATACTTCTACAAGATCTTTTGCCATATAAACTGAACTTACGTGAACGATGAGGGGGTCAAAAAATGGTCTCTCTTTAAGTAAGAATGTTTTTTTGATGAGCTTTTCTTGGTTAATAGGGGCGGCAAGACCATAGACCGTCTCTGTAGGTAGGCCTACGAGTTTGGAGGAATCAAAAGCCTCTAAGGCCTTCTCTATTTGGTTATTTCTGGATTCTTCCTTCATTTATCTGCCCTTTAGGGCCCTAATCTGCCGTTTTTGTTGCGTTCTGTCTATTTAGATATCAAAACAGATAATTTGTTCGTACTCCAGGGGTAACAACAAAGCTTTTTTAGATAGAGATTTCAGTTACTTAGGTAATCTTTGCTATGAGAGAATTTACTTTGCGCAGTAAAATAGCAGATGGAAATACTCATGACTCATACTAAAGGACCTAAATGCTAATGAGAGCTATAGCTATGAAAACCATTAAAAGGTGTTCATGATGCTGAAAAAGTTAACTAAAAGGTTGGAGAAATTCTACCAGATGATTTAAAATCAAGAACTAAGCATCAAGAATCAAGACTTGTATAATCCTTAAATGAAGATGGGATGTTTTAGGCAACCTTTAGAATTTAATAGAGGATAATTAAAATTATGTTAATTGGTGTATACGCCGAGGATAGTGAAATTAACCAATCTTTTGTTCTCAAGATGTTAGAGAGTTATAGTGATGAATTAAGATTGGTGGATGTAGTCCCAAACGGAGAACAATTACTTCAAAAACTTTTAGACAAGTCCTATGACTTTGCGCTGATTGATTTTAAAATGCCCGAGATACATGGAGTAGAACTCATTCAAAAAATCGAATGTTCCTATCCAAATCTAAAGCTTATCATTCTTAGTAGCTTAGACCCTAGACCAGCTTTTTCAGACCTAAGAAATTCACTCCATCTTTATTTGGAAAAGCCTTTAGATAAAGAAAAAATAAATTTAATAATAAGTTATTTAAATACTGGAGAAAATAATGGAAATCAAGAAACCTGAATATGTGGTGGGTGTAGGAGCAAGTGCAGGAGGTTTAGAGGCTCTTCAATATTTTTTTAGTGATATACCATCAGAAAATGCTTTAGCCTTTGTCGTCATTCAACATTTATCTCCAGACTTTAAGTCCTTAATGGATCAACTCCTGCAAAAATATACCAACATGAAAATCGTGACGGTGGAGAGTGAAACTGTAATTCAAAGAGATACCATTTATCTTATTCCACCTAAGAAGAATATGATCATTGAAAACGAAAGTCTTATTTTGCAAGATCAGATTAGAGGTCATCACCTCAACCTACCGATAGATCTTTGTTTTATTTCACTTGCAAAATGCTACCAAGATAAAGCCATAGGGGTTGTTCTTTCTGGAACGGGCAGTGATGGGGCGAATGGAATCATTGAAATTGCTAACAACGGAGGACTTGTTATCGCGCAACTTCCTGAGTCGGCACAGTTTGATGGAATGCCTCGAAGTGCGATTAATACTCAGCTAGTTAATAAAATTCTAGCTCCCCAACAGATGGGCAATTTTATTACGGAATATATTTCAAATCCTATTCGACCGAATGTTGAAAGACGTCCAGGAAAATATGATAGAGACGGAGACGTATATAACCAAATCTTTGAGCTTCTCATGGATAAGTTTAATATAGATTTTTCTTTGTATAAAGAGAGTACAATTTATAGGAGAATCGATAGACGAATTAAGGCCATGCTTTTAGGTGGTGAGGAAGAGTATGTTAATTATATTAAAAAAAATGAAATGGAGGTTGATTTACTTTATAGTGAGCTTCTGATTGGTGTCACTGCTTTTTTTAGAGATGAAGAAGCCTTTGAAGAACTTGAAATAAATGTCATACCTAAGATTTTTGAGCAGTGTGAAAAAGCACGTAGAATTCGAGTCTGGATATCAGCTTGTTCGACCGGGGAAGAGGTGTATTCAGTAGCGATTTTATTTAAAGAGCATTTAGCTAAGCTTAAGATTGCCTATGATATTAAAATTTTTGCAAGCGATGTTAATCAGCGCTGTCTCGATCATGGTGCGAGAGGACAATATAGTGAATCCTCTATGGCTGGAGTTTCACAAGAGAGAAGAGATCGATTTTTTGTAAAAAGAGATGATACTTATACAATTATCCCTGATCTTAGATCTATGATTGTTTTTGCTCCTCAAAACCTAACCATGGACCCTCCATTTACAAACTTGGATCTTATAACTTGTAGAAATTTTTTAATTTATCTAAAACCAGAGGCCCAAGAAAGTGTTATTCAAAACTTTCATTTTGCTCTTAGAGGTGATGGGTTTCTTTTCTTGGGACCTAGTGAAAGCTTAGGAAACAATAGTGATCATTTTATCTATCAAAGCAGACCATGGAAAATTTATAAATCTAATGGAGTTACTGCCAAAAAACCTCCTCTCCGTAGCTCATTTGCAAATAGAGTCCCAAAAATATCGCATGTCTTAAATCACATCGAAAAGACTCGCAACCGAATCAAAAGACCTGATAACTATGGCAAAAAACGGATTTATGATCTTATATTAGATCATGAACTCAAAGACTCTGTCATAGTCGACGAAAAATATAATGTAGTTCACACCACAGGTTTCTCAACTGATTTGCTCTCTTTGAAGGGTGGAGAAGTTAATTATAATATTCTTGAGCTCATAAAACCAGATCTGAAAGCTCCTTTAGCGACTGTTTTACACCGAGCAAAGCATGATAAAACTAATGTTCTATTAGAAAAAATAAATGTCAATCTTTATAATGAAAATAAAAGCATGGATATTGAAGTAAGTCCCATAGGACTACCTCAAGGTACTGAGACTCATCCTAATGAAACGTTTCTTTTTATCGTTCGTTTTAAGAATCTTCATATAGTATCAGAGATGGATACAAAAAATATATCTTATTCAAGAGGAACTGCAGATCAGAATCTCATAGATGATCTCGAAGCTCAATTAAATCATACTAAAGAAGAGTTGCAGGCAGCTTTGGAGGAAGCTGAGGTTACCAACGAAGAACTTCAATCTACTAATGAAGAGCTTTTGGCTTCAAATGAAGAGTTACAATCAACCAATGAAGAATTACATTCTGTAAATGAAGAACTCTATACTGTAAATAGTGAACATCAAAATAAAATTGAAGAGCTAGAAGAATTGAATGAAGATGTAGACTATATGGTTCATTCAGAAGCAATTGGATCTATTTTTCTGGATGATGATAGAAATATTCGAAGAATAACTCCAACTATAGTCAATAATTTCAATATACTTTCTATTGATTTGGGTCGTCCAATTGAAAATTATCTCAGTCAGTTTAATTGTCCAAACCTAGGCAACTATATCCGTTTGGCACAAGAGAATGGTAAGAAAACAATAGTAGAAGGATTAACAAACACCAATATTAAAATTCTTATAAAAGTTATTCCTAACCCTTCTGTAAAGTATAAGCGAGGAGTTGTGCTAACTATGAGTGAGTTTTCAGAAATCGTTGAGATTGAGGGAAACTTAAAAGATTATTCATCTCGTCTAAAATCAATTTTGAATACCCAAACGGAGCTCTCTTATCATATTACTCATGATCTAATGGCGATCTCTAAAGGATATTTTGAAATATTTGAAAATCTTAAAAAATATTTAGATGATCCTAATGAAGATAAGTCAAAATTTGATATACTTAATCAAGACCTAGAGAGTGTTATCAAATCGTTGAGGACTTTTTCATCTGTAAACTTTCCTTTGGATATTAAGTCAGTAGACATACCAAAAATCTATCAGAGTAATATTTTAAAACTGAAAAAAGACTTTCCAGGGGCGAAGTTTATTATTGAGTTTCTTCCAGAGTATATTGAAGCAGATGAAGGCGTATTTGATATTATTTTGAAAGAGCTATTAAAAAATGCAGTTCAACATAATACCAATGAGTCTAAAATAATAAGAATTTCTTCTATCGATCACGTCCATTTTATAGAGTTTACCATAAATGATAATGGTCAAGGAATCAGCAAAGATCAACATGAAAGAATTTTTCAGATTTTTACTGTCCTAGGCAGACCATCAGGCTCAATCGAGAGAAGAGGAGAGGGGATAGGACTGGCCATCGTAAAAAAAGGAGTAGAGATGCTTGGTGGTAAGGTTTGGGTCACCGGAGGTAAAGAGTTTGGCTGCACTTTTCATTTCACGGTTCCAAAAAAAATAACTACAATGATAGATTAATTGGTAAAGAACTATGAGCAATAAAAAAAGTGTAGACGAAAATATACGTGAAGATTTACTTTTTCAGCTCTCACGAGAGCTTTTAAGATCTCCTCATCTTTTACGTGTATCATCTATGCTAAATTCTTTTTTTCGTCAGCATTTCAAGGAAGTGGAAATTCATTTTCTGATAAATGATAAAATAAACTCTAGGGCAAGTTTGATTGACTCAAATGGCAAGTTGACAGATCTATCCAATAAGGAGTTTCAAAATAAAGCTCCCTTTTTAGGGAAAGAATTTAGTCAGTTTTCTGCACGGAATACGCCGGGTCTACATCAAATACTACCTGATATATTTCACTCAAGAAGAATTTTTAATAACATGAAATCAGACATTTATCTTTTAACAAATCAAGAATGTATAATAGATGACTCAGAAAACTCCATCGAGTTACTTGAAGGCTTTGGAGAATTAGCGCTTTTTTCTTTAGAGGGGGGGATTTGTTTTAATGATCGGTTGATCAACGAAAAGGTTGAGATTATGAATTCGTCCAAAAATGACTTTGAAGAGGTAAATCAAAATTTACGTCAGGCTATACTTTCTCGAAATAACTTTTTTGCTAAAATGAGTCATGAGTTAAGAACCCCTTTAAATGTAATTCTAGGTCTTGTTGAAAACATTCTCGAGAATGATCTAGATTCTAAAATATTAGAAAAAATGAGATTGATTGCGGACTCTGGGAATTCACTTTTAGAAATTATTAATAATATTTTAGATATTAATAAATTGGAAGAAAATGATTTCCAATTAAGAAATGAATCTTTTAATCTTAACAGTCTTATATACGATTCAGTGATGTCATTAAAAAATGAGGCAGAACTTAGGAACTTAGATGTTGTTTTAGAAATAGATGAGAGACTTCACAAATATTTTTATGGTGACCGATATAGAGTAAGACAGATTATTATCAATTTGGCTTGGAATGCTATCAAATTCACTAGGGAAGGTTTTGTTAAAATTAAAGTATTTAATGGAACCAATAGTAGAATTCATTTTCAAATCATAGATACAGGGATCGGAATAAGAAAGGAAGATAGGGATAAAGTCTTTAAAGCGTATCATCAGAAAGAAGAATCGCTAGATAGGAAATATGAAGGTACAGGCCTGGGACTCGCTATTTGCAGCCAACTTATTCATTTGATGAATGGGAAAATTTGGATAACAGATAATG
Organism: uncultured bacterium; assembly: GCA_965365285.1. GTDB lineage: Bacteria > Bdellovibrionota > Bacteriovoracia > Bacteriovoracales > Bacteriovoracaceae > JAURDE01. Next base: position 737 of record CBDUBC010000049.1, on the reverse strand, counting down.
AGTTGGAAGGAAAAGGTTCTATTTTTAATTTTTTTATAGAGCTTGAAGAGGCTTCTGAGTCAGATTTTAAGGCTTCTTTAGAAGCAAAGTTCGAGAGTCAAATTTCAATAGAGAATATATTTGAAAAAAATCTTAATATTCTTTATATTGAAGATGATTTGCTTAATCAAAAACTAATACAGTTTATGTTTCAAGATTCTAATTTTACTCTAACCATAAAAGATAACGGGAAAGATGGAGTCGAAGCGTTTAAAAAGGATAAATTTGATATTGTAATGATGGATATGCAAATGCCTGTCATGAGTGGAGCTGAGGCTACAGAAATAATACGTAGGTATGAGATTGAAAACAATTTATTGAGAACTCCTATCATTACTCTTTCGGCTAATATTTCAGATTCAGACAGAAAGTTAATGGAAATGAAGGGAGCAGATTTTTACTTAGCTAAACCGGTTAAAAAGAAAGAATTAGCCAAAACAATTTTAAAGTCGACTCAAATGAGCGATTTCTTAAAACAATCATAGCAAATTCACCTAGCTTCTGAGTTAATTCAGCACAAGAATCTTTTAAAGGTAATATGATATGGTGACAAAATTAAACACGGATAATTTTGAAGAGCAGGTATCCACTCAAAAAAAAGCTTTTGTGATTAAATTCTTTTCTCCTACCTGTGGCCCCTGTTATACAATGAAGCCTGTCATTGATAAACTTCAAGAACAAAATCAAGATGTTTCCAT
>CBDUBC010000048.1:0-20021 GCA_965365285.1 uncultured bacterium | reverse complement strand
TCTGTTCCTATATTTGATAAAAATGTTCTTGTTGTTGGAGGTGGTGATTCGGCCAGTGAATATGTTCAATATCTAGTGGAACAAGGAAATAAAGTTACTCTCAGTTATCGAAGAGAAAACTTTAGTCGTATGCTTGATCATAATCTTGATGCGCTTTATGCTCTTGAAAAAAATAATTTAATTCAAATTTTATATAAATCGAATGTAAAAGAACTGAGAAACCAAGATGGCCCTCTTGTTGTTTTTGAGGAAGAGCAACTGGGTGAAAAATCATATGATCACGTCGTTTTAGCATTAGGTGGAACAACCCCAAAAAACTTTCTTCAGCTTCTTGGAATAAAGTTTAAAGATAATTGGCCCATACTTGATCATAATTACCAAACTAATATTACAGGGCTATTTTTGGCAGGAGATTTAGCAAGTGGACCCAAGGGGGGCTCGATCATTACCGCTTTTAACTCTGCTGCAACGATCATGGAATATCTCAATTCTTCTCAACTCATTCCCCATCATGCCCAGGAGGATCTATGTCGAGATTCATTGTATTAGCCTTATTTTTTGCTTCTTGCGCAACAAAACCCATAGAATCCACACTCGGCTTTGAGGGATATCCTCGATTCATTCAAGGGGTTGAGTTACCTTTAATGGTACGAATGGATTCCTCTACAGAACTTCAATCAAATGAGATGAAAGAAATCAAAAAATCTTTCACAAAAAAAGTCATTAACGATATGGAATGGGTCCAAAGTGGAGACCAACTTACTCCGGGAAGAGTCTACGTTGATATTGTATTTTTAGATCATGTTGCTCAATTTGATCGTCCCTTTTGGTCAGGAAGGACTAAGGTTAAAGCAACTATCATTGATCATCGTAATGAGAAAAAAATCAATAAAAACTTTAAAGTTTTTGAAGGGCACTCAAAGGTTTTTGGCCTTCAAGATGAAATTTCAAAGAAAAAGGCGCTTTACTCCAGCTGGAAAACAATATCAGAAGATTTAGTTCTCTATCTCAATAATAAAATTAATTCAAATTCAAAAACTCGCTAATAAGCACAGTGGCATAGCTTCCTTTAGGAAGAAAAAACTTAAACAGGATTCCACCTTCACAAGGACTTAGGTCGAGTTCCTTTAAAAGAACGCGTCCGGCCCTTCGATTACCATCCAGTTTCGCATCACTTAGCTTTTGATCCGTTATATCAAATTCTTCTCGTAGGTTTTCCTCTATTTTTAGAGCTTGCCCCGTTGGTTTATTCATTTTGAGACCAAAGATAGGCCCACTGACCACTTGATGATCCAAAAGAGAAAGGTCTCCTTCAATAAACTTTAAAAGAGTTCCATTCCTAATTCTTTTTTCAAGCCAGAGATTAAAAACATGAGATTGAAAGGCAGAGAGGAAAAAAAGCTTTTTGGATTTACTTCCTCTAAAGGGCTCTCCGTCAAAAATTCGCTTTCCTAAAAGATGATTATTTTTTCCGTAACGCTGCTCTCCAAAGTAGTTGGGAAAACCATTCTCTAATATAAAATTCTTTCTCTCGTGAATTAGATCCCAATTAATTTCCTCTTCAATAGAAACCTTTATTTCAAAATGGTTTCCTTTCAGATGCCCCATACGAAGCTTGTTAGAATGCTTGCCTTGATAAACCAGTTTTAAACTCCCCTCTTTCTCGAAGTCTTCAATTTTTTGTGGAAGTGAGATCCACTGAGTTGTAATTGCTAATTTATCTTTTTTACCTGCATAACCAATATCTCGACGAGAAAGTTTAAACTCTTTTGCAAGAAACTGAAGAGCGTCTTCCGTATTTAGGTTATTTTTAGTGAGTTTATAGTAATAATGCTGACCATCTCCTGAGAGGGGATAAAGCTCTTGTTCATCAACATTAAAATTTTCTGGGGCCTCTTTTATTTTTGCATCGTAAAGAGGCTTTCCACTTAAGGGAGTGAAATTCATACCACTCCATATCAAAATAGCTCTTAAAAGACAAAGAGTCTTGGTTCCGTAAACTCCTGTATGGCATATTTGGCCCCCTCTCGCCCTAGCCCACTCTCCTTGATCCCTCCATACGGCATATGATCACATCTAAACCCTGGAATGGAGTTAAAAAGGACTCCTCCGTATTCAAGCTCCTCCATGGCCATTTTCATATGCTCTAAAGTGTTTGTGAAAACGCCGACTTGAAGACCAAATTGAGTGTCATTGGCCAATTCTAGCGCCTGCTGAAAGGTCGAAACCTGATGAACAGTTGCCAGAGGACCAAATGCCTCCTCTTTGCAAACTTTGGAATTTTTAGAGGCACTTGCAAGAAGGGTTGGTTCAAAAATGTTTTTAGTAGCGTCTTTAACGTGACCTCCATGAAGAATCGTTGCCCCTTCCGCAACGGCCTCATCGATCCATTCCTTAATACGAAAAAGAGCTTTTTTATCGATTACAGGCCCTACCACGGTTTCCTCATCCATGGGATCACCAATTTCTAATTTTTTAATTTCAATCAGAAGGGATTGTATAAATTCTTCATAAATATCTCCTAAGACAATTAATCTTTGGGTGCTGATACAGATCTGTCCTGAGTAGAGAAAAATGCCTTTCACAATACTTTCGATATGGGCATCGATATCGACACCCTTATCAATAATGATAGGAGCGTTACCTCCCAGCTCTAAAAGAACCTTCTTTTTTCCTGCTATACTTTTGAGGTACCAACCAATTTTGGGACTCCCAGTAAAACTGAGGCATTTAAAATGTTCATCACGAACAAGGGTCTCACTGGTTTCCACGTCACTAAGAATGACATTGAGGGCACCATCAGGTAATCCCGACTCTTGCGCCATTTGACCTAAAAGAAGAGCACTTAAAGGTGCCTGAGGAGAAGGTTTAAGGGTTATAGAGCAGCCTGCAGCAACGGCCGGAGCAATTTTATGGAGTGCAAGATTGAGTGGAAAGTTAAACGGAGAGATCCCTAAGATGGGGCCAATAGGATAGCGTTTGGTAAAGCTATTTCTATTTTTAGTTCCCATGAAATTAACATTAATGACTTCTCCGTTTATTCTTTTAATCTCTTCGCTACACCAATTGAGATTAAAGATGGCCCTTTCTACTTCGCCCTTGGCATAGCTAATTGGTTTTCCGGCTTCCATAGCAATGCATTCTTTAAAAAGTTTAAAATGATTTTGAATATATTTAGCACAGAGCTTTAAACAATTCGCTCGTTCCTCAACGCTCCATTTTCTTAGCGATTTGAAGCCTTGCATTGAAGCCATAATGATATTTTCTTTTTGGCCGATACCAACTAATGAAAATTCTTTTAGTACGGACCCATCATACTTATTGAGGACTTGAATAATCTCTTCACTTTGACCATCTACCCATTGTCCACCGATGAAGTGTTGCCCAATGAGCTCTTTATTCATATTTTTCATTTATCTACTCCCTAATTACTCCTTTTCTATGCTGACTATTAAGGATAAAAATGTAAACCCTTCATTATAAGGAGAATTGAAATGGCCTATGCACTCATCACTGGAGCGACCTCAGGAATTGGAAAAGAGACTTCCATGCTTCTCGCACAAGAGGGATACTCCCTAATCATTACAGGGCGTAGAAAAGAGCGACTTGATCAAATTAAAGAGGAATTATCTCAATTAGGGGCAACTCAAGTGATACCTTTGGCATTTGATATACGTGATCACAAGGAAATGAAAACCCATTTCGAGGGGTTGAAAACGGAACTCAGCGAATTAGAAGTTTTGGTTAATAATGCTGGTGGCGCACTTGGTGTATCCTCCATAGATGAAGGAGATACTGATCAATGGGATCAAATGATCGATGCAAATATAAAGGGTCTTCTTTATGTATCAAGGTATTGTTTACCTTTACTTAAAAAAAGAAAAAATGCCCACGTCGTGAATATTGGCTCTGTTGCCGGTAGATGGGTTTATCCAGGAGGAAATGTCTATTGCGCAACTAAACACGCTGTTAGGGCAATCAGCGAGGCCATGAGAATGGATCTTATTGGTAGTGGTATCAGAGTCACCAATATTGAACCAGGAATGGTTGAAACAGAATTTAGTGTTGTTCGATTAGGAGATGAAAAGAAAGCGAACGAAGTTTATCAGGGAATGAATCCCCTAAAGGCCAGAGACATTGCGGAAAGCATTCTTTGGTGCTTGAAAAGACCAAACCATGTTAATATCCATGAAATGGTTATTTATCCAACGGATCAGGCGCATGTGACGATGGTTCATCGAAGCTAATTTCGACTTCGTCATCACATTGAAGCGAGTGCTCTCTAGCAGCACTTGAATTTCGAATGAAAAATTCTAAAGAATTTCCGCTCGAAATAAGACAGCATAACTCTCCTTTTTCACCTTCAGCATAGTTATTTACAAAACGAGCTGTTTTACTCTTGACCTTAAAGTGTTTGGGTCGCTTTTCCTCAAGATCTTTAATTGAAATATTAGTGATGGCATTTCCAAAATGATCAACGTACTCAATACGTCCCTTAATTCCGTAAATATTTTTTTCTGGAAGGACACTTCCTAGTTGAAGAAATTTTTCTGCCTTAGGCCCAACATCTTCAAAATTAATTCCATTAGCAAGGTGAGCACTGACGGGAGCAAATATATCTCTTCCATGAAAGGTCTGGCTTTTTTCATCGAGCATAAGAGAAGGATTGGTAATCTCTCTTACTTCATAATCAGAGTATCTCTCAAAAACAGGGCCAAACACGCCGTTATCGGGGCCAATAAAGAAGTAATCCTTTGTCTTGATGGCCAAACATTTCCTCTCTGAGCCTACGCCCGGATCCACAACTACACAAAAAACCGTTCCTTTAGGAAAATAATCCAAACAATTATTCAAGACGAACTTCGCATGCCTAACGCTATGATTTTCAATTTCATGAGTGATATCAATTGTAAGTATTGTTTGATTAATTTGTGCGATTACCCCTTTCATTATTCCTGCAAAAGGATCTCTCACACTAAAATCGGTGATTAAGGCAATAGGGAGTAGGGCCATCGTAGCACCTCCTATACAAAATAATTTTTCTTAAAATCAGGCATTTTGTCTTTAAGAAGCTCATCAATGGCCTCAAGTTCAATTTTTAGAAAGTATCCTTTATCCATATGTCGAAGTTTCTTTTTATTTTTTTCATCAACAACAATGGTTGTAAATTTAGGTGTGATATTCTCTTCCTCTCCTTTAACGAGCTCCTCTAAAGAAGGGTGAAATGCTACATAGCTTTTTTCAGGAGTATTGATTAGAACGGCACCTTTATCTCCGTAAGCAGAAGAGGCTCCACCATCAATGACGAAAGCTGGCATGCTTTCAGAAAGAAGAGTTTGAGTAAGAGTCTTTACCGGGGTATGTCCCATACAGACTTTATCTGCATGAAACTCAGATAGGACTTCTTTTAAAAACCTGTCATCCCTTACATTTTTATAAAATGGATTAGGAGCTTCTTGATGAGTTGTGAGTGGATCTCGAGAAGCACTATCTTTATTAAAAATAGTTCTTTCAATGGTCGCCATTTTTTCTTTACAAAAGAAGATTGATTTCTGACCACACCAAAGAAACCAAAAATACATCATTTCCTCAGATGTTAAAGCTTCTCCACGAAAGTATTTTTGTCCAATTGTCTTTACTTTAATTTGAACATCATCAAGGAGATCTTTTCCTTTTCGCCCGTCTACTTCAGCAAGCTTTCCCTCAGAAGTGGAAGGAAGAGCTGCATGAAAGTAAAGAGTCGTGTCCACAACCCGGTAAGCTTCCCCTTTCTCAAATAACCATTTTAAATCTTTCTTTAAATTTGGAAGATTAGTAAACTGATGGACGAGATCGTCCGCGATTTCTTGCTCTTCTGCGGTCAAAGCAAAATCATTCTCTTTATTTAGAGTTGGATAGTAGGCATCCATCACAAGTCTATTTTCTTTCGCGTACTCTTTCCAAACAAGGTAGTCTTCTTCAATATTCTCAGGAAAAAGATTCAGTAGACCTTCGTATCTTTTATATTCATCTTTAAACCCCAAAGGATCATTTTTCCCGACAACCTTTTTAAGCCAATGATATGTAAGTTTAGACTCTAGAACAAAGAGGACCTTCGTCATTTTAACGGCCTCGGCTTGGGACCAACCGCTAAAAATTTTTGCCTTCACATAATTATGATTAACTGGAGTGAGGTCGTAGGTTGTACTAGCGAAATTTCTTAATTTTTCTAAATTAAAGCCGTAACGATTAAGAAAGTCCACGTTGTTATAGCGCATAGAAATTCGTAAGGCCGTCATGATCAAAGGTGGATGCCCTAGACCTGCTCCCATCCAAAGGATGTCATGATTACCCCAGATATAATGAAGAGGAGCACTATAGTTCCCTTCTCCAAAGTAGTGTTGATAGACCTTAAGAAGTTTATCGGCTCCATCGCCTCTATCGAAGGTGTCTCCAAGATTAATGTGTTTATCAAAAATATTCACAAGTATGATTTTGACCATGAGAGAGGACATGATCCAGAAAACGTTTTCTTCTGATACAATTCCCTCTATGAGACCATTAAAACATTCTTTATCTTCACCATTATAGAGTTTAAGTATATTTTCAAGATACTCTGTAGGAATCGTTTTAATGATTCTTCTTTCATCCCCTCGAGTGACTTCTTTAAGTAAAGAGATAAGATCTAGAAAAATTTCTCTTTTAGATAATCCGAATTCCTCAAGAAGACTAAGAGATCTAATAAATTTTTCTGAAACTGGATCACTGAATAAATCTTTAGGATTATATTCATCTTCCGTTCCCTCAACAAATTCTTCGAGATGAGTAAAACGAGTTTTATTAACAATTAAAAGTAGCCTCTCGTATTCTTTAAGAAATTTCTCTTCGTATTTTTGCCCTAATGTTTTTTGAATACTAAGGTTAAAAAACCCTAGACCATTTTTAAGCCAATGAATGAACTTCTCATAGGATCCATGAAGATCAGAATAAACAACATAGGATCTAGGAGGTCGCTCCAGTTGTTTATGAATCAACATTTTTCTATTGATTAAGGATAATACGTCCTTGTCTCCATGCTTTTGCACACAGTATTTCTTGTAAGAATGGGGTTCGAGGTGAAAGTCCATATTTTTCTCTCTAAATTAGACTAATTAACACATTTTGGCTATACGCATTATAGGATTTACACGCTATACATTGCTGTAAACCCTTGATTTTACACAGATCCAAAACTCTGCTTCCTTGCCACAATAGCCTGAATTCTATGATTTGACTAAGATTTTCAAAAATTTGACCAACCCCCCTTCTCTTGAAGTTCCTCAAAAAGCTTGAAATGATACTCCTAGAACAAGGAAGTTATATTTTATGGATGAGTTCATTCCTGTTAGTGCTCCCTTATTTTTGGGTAATGAAAAGAAATATCTCATTGATTGTGTCGACTCTGGCTGGGTTTCCTCGGAGGGGAGCTATGTCAAAAAATTTGAGGAGTCTTTTGCCAGATATACTCATCGAAAATATGGTGTGAGTGTGTGCAATGGGACTCTTGGACTTGATTTGGCATTCACTCTTCTTGATATTCAAAAAGGAGATGAAGTACTGCTTCCTAGCTTCACCATCATTTCCTGTGTTCTTCCTATCGTTAAGCGTGACGCTATACCTGTAACGATAGACTGTGATCAAGAAACTTGGAATCTCGATGCAACTCAAGTGGAATCGCTTATTACTCCAAAAACCAAGGCGATCGTACTTCCTCATATTTACGGACTATGCTCAGACATAGACGTGATCCTTGAATTGGCCAAAAAGTATAACCTAAAAGTAATCGAGGATGCCTGCCAGGCCCATGGGCAGTTCTATAAAGATCGGCCCTGTGGATCCTTTGGGGATATAAGCGTTCTTAGTTTTTATGCCAACAAAAGTATTACAACTGGTGAGGGAGGAATGCTTTTGATGAATGATCCCGTTCTTTATGAAAAAGCAAAATCTCAAAGAAATTTATGCTTTCTTGATGAGAAAAGATTTTATCATGAAGAGCTTGGTCAAAACTTAAGAATTAGTAATCTGCAAGCTGCCCTTGGGCTCGCTCAACTCGAAAATATTGAGGAACTTCTTTTACGAAAAAGAAATATAGGCCTTCATTATTTAGAATGTCTAGCAGACCTCAATAGTATTCAGCTCCCTTTAGAGTCTACAAGCTATACTAAAAATCAGTTTTGGGCCTTTGGTATTTGTTTAGAAGACGACCTTCCTGTAAATGTAGAAACAGTTCGAAAAAAGCTGTATGAAGCTAATATTGGAACAAGGCCATTTTTTTACCCTATTCATCTTCAACCCGTTCTAATAAAGAAAGGACTTTTTAAAGGAGTCTCACATCCGATCAGCTCCCAAATTGCAAGAAGAGGCTTTTATTTACCAAGTGGTGCAGGACTATCGCTCGCTTCAATTCAGTATATAAGCAAAACCTTAAAACGAATCCTCCGAGAGTATATGTGATATCAATAATTCTTCCTACCTATCAAGAAAAGGAAAACATTATCTCTTTTATTCAAGAGCTCAAAAATACTCTTTCAGGAGAAAAAAAAGAGATCTTAGTGATCGATGACCAATCTCCCGACGGGACCTATGAAAAGGTCATCTCCAACTTTAAGGATGATTTAGAGATCAAGGCCTATAAAAGAAAGGAAGCAAAGGGACTTACCGCCTCAATTATGGATGGAATCAAAGCATCTAAGGGAAACACAATCATATGGATGGACTCAGATTTTGAACACCCTCCTCACATTTTACCTAAACTAATTGCTGAAATAGAGAAAGGATCTGATGTATGCATTGCCTCACGGTTTAAAGAGAAAAAAAGGATCCCGGCCAAGTCCTTTTTGAGAAAACTTCAAATCACTTTAACATCTCTTCTTTCTCTCGTTTGCCAAAAAACATTTTCAAACAAGATCACGGATTGGACGAGTGGCTTTATATGCATCCGAAAAGAAGTGATGAATCTCTACCCACTTCGTGGAGACTACGGAGAATCCTTTATTCCACTTTTGAATGACCTCTTAAATGCCGATATTAAGATTGAGGAGATCCCCTACACTCCTGGGTTAAGAGAATCCGGTTCTTCAAAAACGGCCCCTTCGCTTTATGGATTCCTTAAAATGGGAGTAAAATATCTTAAAGTTGTAATGAAAGAGGTAAGCAAAAAAAAAAGCCAGTGAGTAATCACTGGCTTTTAGATATCTGGTGGACCTGACAGGAGTCGAACCTGCGACCCCTACCGTGCAAAGGTAGTGCTCTCCCAACTGAGCTACAGGCCCAAATTTTGAATTCAGACAATAAAGGGATTCTAGTGATTTCTACCAGGTAGTCAATCATAAAATGAAAGAAAAGCCACTATGCGCTTTGCACAAGCTCCAGAAAGCAGTTAAAATATAACAAATGACCAAATATATACTTCTAATATTCTCTCTTATCCCCCTATTTTCCTATTCCTATATTGGAGACGAGGATTATTTAGAATGGGACGAGCCTGTTGAGGTTAAGAAAACTAAAATTCTTGAAAACGCACAGGACTTCCAAAAAGAAAAAGAAGAAGAGGAAAAGAAAAAGCTGCAAGCTGAAGAACAAAGAAAAAAGAAAGAAGCCGAAAAACAAAAAGCAGCTGAAATGGCCTTAAAAGAAGCAGAGGAAAAGAAGAATAAGCTTACCGAGGAAAACGCAAAAAAACCTGAAGAACCAGCTAAGTTAACGATTGCACTTCCGTTTGATTACCCTCCCTATAGTTATTTAGGAAAAGATAAAAACCTAAAAGGTCTCTACATTAAATTATTTGAGGCCATTAATCTTAGAATGGGCAATCGAATGGAGTTTAGGGCCATGGGCTTTGATAATGGACAGGCCCTAGCAAAAGACGGAATTATTGGCTTTGTCGGTCTCTATAAAAATAAGGAACGTGAGAAAGTTTTTGATTTTTCTGAAAGCATCTTTGGAGAAAGTATTGTTCTCTACACTCTCAAAGATAAAACATTTGATTTCGAAAATTTTGCTAGCCTTAGAGGAAAGACCATCGGCCTTGTCGAGGGGTATAGCTATGGGGATCAATTTGATAAATATAAGGCAAGAAAGTTTTTTGCCTTTCGTTATGCTAAAAATGAAAACGGCCTTTTTGACCTTCTATTAGAAAATAAAGTCCAAGTCATTTTATGTGATGATATTATCGCTAATAAGATTCTTTTTCAGAGAGAGATTGGGAACAAAATTGAAAAGCTAAACAGAACAATTTCCAATATGAAAATATACATGGTTTGGGGTAAGGGCAAGGCCCCTGAAAATTTCTTCAAAGAGTTTAATTACAACCTCGCCGTTATTCAGACGAATGGAGTTTATTCCAAAATTCTTTCTAATTTTATTAGAACAAGCTTTATGGAGGATTAATATCCTCCACCACCGTAACCACCGTAACCATCATTCCCATTGCCGCCGTATCCACCACCTCCGTAAGGATCATTCTGATTTTGTCCACCTTGAGAATTTGGCATTCTTTTAATTTCAAGATCTTTACCAGTTCTTTGTTGATAGGCTTTTTGCAAAGCCTCTATGGCCTTAGAGGAGTTACCATTGAGTTGCTGACCCCACTGTCCACCTTGGGCTTGTCCAGTATCTCCGTAGCCTCCTCCACCACCGTAATTATCTCCATAGGCAAAGGCTTGAGAGCTCAGGAATAAAAATATCAGGCTTAATTTTAAATGTTTCATAAATTTCTCCATCATTCCTTTTCGCCTACTATTTTACTACACTAAAGGAGAATCTCATAAGCCCAATAAAATCTATTGATATTGAGAACTTACAAGACCTTAAAATTAGATGAGGAAATCTTTTCTGACTAAATAGCTAAGAGAAAAAAACCGATAGTCGTATTATCATAAAGTATTACGTGATCGGGAGGAACTTTTGGTCGCTTTTGATGAACTAAACGAAGACGAAATTATTGAGGCCATTCTTTTTGCCGAGAGTGAGTCTGATTGGGATGAAGTCGATCGACTTTATAAACTCCTCTTTGCTATCCACGATGAGGATGGTGAAGAAAGAGCGGCCTAATTTGAACGGTTCTCCCATAGCATCTTCACTAATAAATCTGATTTTTTTGTAGAACTCATGATGGCACTTACAATACCTTCGATGACCGGTGTTGATAATCCACTTACCAGTTCATTTGGTTTTTCTTCACAAAAACGAGGACTAGAAACTACATTATGCTTTCGACAAGTAAGCGGTCTTTTACCGTAGACCTGACACTGTCCTTGCTCACTCAAGAGCGGACATTTTCTAAGCTCTAAGGGAACCTCATACCACTCTTCACGAGGAACATTGATAAGACACTCGACTCTTTTCCAGTCAATCTCAATGCCCTTATTCTTAATTTCATCCACAAGAATGAGAGCTTCCTCCTCAGAGATTTCGACTTGATAATAGCAACAATAATCACACCCTGACTTGCATTGAACCATAGATCGATTATTTTCATAATCAAGAAACTGTTCAATTTTAGTATCCATCATTTCCATAAAAGAATAAATGGCGCCCCTAACACCTCTTTCAATTTTAATTTGTTCAAAATCGTTAATGAGTTGATTGAAAAACTGTAGAAAAATTTCTTTATCTTTTTCCGAACAATGATCGAGATATTGAGTAAGTTGAGCTGAAAGTTTCATTAGGGGGCATATATTCCAAAAGAAGTATACATTCCCTCATTTATATCAAAAATCAAGGCCTTCTTTCCCTTCAAATCATCAGGAAAACTGGGTTGAGAGAAAAAGTCTGAATTAATCCTCTCAATTTCCTGAACGTCCTTGTAAAGAACTTCACGATAAAGATCATAGATTTCTTTTCCAGGTGATACATCTTTTTCTAAAGACATGCTAGAAGGGGTAATAATTATATACTGAGCGGTTACTTTTTCAAGCTGATCTGGATGAACTCGCTCCATCATCTTGTAGCGAAAACCACCATTCATTTTTTCATACAAGTATCGAACAAGTTGTCTTTGGGAAGAGTAGGTCTCTTCTTTTTTAGAATAAGGAATATCCACATTTTCTTTTTCTAGTGGTTTATAAATTTTAAGTTTTTTTCCTACAAAGTCTTTTCCCTCCCATTGAAAGGGAGCCTGATTAAAATCTGTAAGTTCCACCTTCCATTCCGAGGGAAGTTTGGCCTCTAAAGTTGATAGAATATCCATATTTTCTTTTTCAGCTTGACAACTAATGGTAAAGAATACACTCATTAAAATTAATAAATTTTTCATATTTTATATTATATCAACAAAGAGAAGAAATGAAAGAGTATATTCTTATCACAGGTGCAAGCTCAGGTTTAGGAAAGGCGATCGCTATTGAACTTCTTAAAGAAAAGAAATCGTTAATATTGACTGGACGAAATGAAAAAGAACTTCAAAAAATTAAAGATCAATTCTTAAATGAAACGGTAGAGATCTTTCCTGCAGATCTCAGCTCTCTTGAAAATTGCGAAAACCTTTATAATTTTTGTACATCAAAAGGATTAATAACGGAGTTTTATAATAATGCAGGGCTTGGTTATTTTAATGCCCTTCCTAAATCAGACTGGGATCATCTGAAGCAGGTTTTAAGAGTTAATATCGAAGCATTCACTTACCTACTTTATAAATTCTCCTCTCATATGAAAAATCATAAAAGTCCATCGCGTATTATTTCCATTTCTTCTATGACGGCGTTTCTTCCTGTTCCTAATTTTGCGGTTTACAGTGCTTCTAAAGTTTACGTTAGAAGAATCCATGAGATTGTAGAAGAGGAGTTAAAAACTTCGGCCATTAAATTTCATATTGTTTATCCAGGAGGAATGAATACAGGATTTATAGACGCATCTAAACAAAGACTTTCCAGTCAGGCCCAGAAAACACTCGCAACCGCCGAGGCCGTGGCAAAAAGAATTTTAAAAAATATTACTCAAAATAAAAAGGTCATCATTCCAGGCATAGAAAATAAATTCATGTACTTTCTTTCTCGAGTCTTCGGTGATCGTTTTCTCACAAAAATGGTTGGCCTAGTGACTAAAAACCTTATGACTCCTTCAACTTAAAGCTGTAGAGCACAGGAACATAAAAGAGGGTGATCGTAGTTGCAAAAATCAATCCTCCGGCAACAGAGAGAACGATAGGAATAATAAAAGGCTCACTTCCTCCAAAACCATAGATCGTCGGAATCATCCCAACAACGGTGGTGAAGGTGGTAAGTAAAACGGCTCGTACTCTATCTTTCGCTCCTTGAACAATAAGCTCATGATTAAGTGGATGTTGAGAAGATAGCTGATTGAGGTGAGTGACCATAACGAGACAATCATTCACGATAATTCCCAGAAGACCAAGACAGCCAATTAGGGCCAAAAACCCAATTGGAAGATTATGCAAGAAAAATACGATAAAGACCCCACCTATACCAAATGGAATCGCCGCGATTATAATAAAAGGCTGAAACCAGGACTGAAATAAAAGTATAAGAACAAAGTAAATTCCGACGAGTGCAAAGGAGAAAGCCACTAAAAAGCTATCAAGACTTTCCTGAGTAGCCTTTTCCTCTCCTCCAAAATACATTCTCATACCTGGAGTGCTATCAACGATAGGTGTGAACTTATCGTAGACCATTTTATTAACAATTTTACTGGTGGTGACATTTTCATCAATGTCGGCCGTCACAGTGATTGCTCTTGTCCCATTATAATGACGTATAAGCTCATACCCTTGAGTTTCTTCAACTCGGGTAAAGCTTTTAAGATCAACGAGCTCACCCATCATACTTGGGATCTGAAGATTTCCAATAAAATCATCTTCTTTAGGCCCCTCCGTAAGAATTTGGACTCTAAAATCAATATCCTCACCTTCTCTTGTGATATTCGTAGAAACGATACCTAAAAAAGCAGCTCTTAAAGTTTGCGCAATTTGAGCACTCGAAATTCCTAATCTTGCCATCTTAGAATAATCGGGAATAATTCGAAGTTCCTTTTTACCTAGCTTATCATCTTGATCGGGATTCAGAACTCCTGGGATGGTGGAAATAAACTCAACCATCCTTTGGGCCATCTCCCTTCTTTTAGCATCATCTTTTGAGACAAGAGAAACGGTCAGTGGTTTTCCTACCGGCGGACCATCATTAAACTTTTCAAGGTAAAGCTTTTCGAATCCCTCGATATTTTTAATTTTTTCTTCTACATCGGCCATAATCATTTTTGAATCACGAAGCCGCTCACTACTATGCTTTAAATAAACCGAAATCATGGCCCAGTTTTCATGTAGACCAGCGTTTGCACCGTAAACGTTAGTATTATGATGACCGACAGAGGTCGTAAAATTCACCATCTCATTAGGCGAGATTTCTGATATTACATTTTCCACTTCTTTCATTTTAAGTGCAGTTTGATTAAGATCATTTCCTTCTGGTAGTTCCGCAATGACATAAAAAAGGTCAACGTCATCATAAGGAAAAAGTATAAATTTTCCCTTGGTGTAAAAAAGACCAAAACTAAAAACAAGAAAAGCAATAAAAAGCGAGATGGTCTTTTTTCGATGATGAATGGCCCAGGATACCATTTTTCCGTAGGTCGTTTTCCATTTTTCAAACCATGCGAGGTCTTTATCAATAGAGCCCTTTGATTGAGCGATATGGGCCGGCAACATTCCTAGACATTCAAAAAGACTAAAAGCTAGGGCAAGCATAACGACGATCGGAATCTCTGTGATAAATTTACCGGTTACTCCTGTCATAAAAAACATAGGGGTGAAGGCAATAATCGTTGTGACTACTGTTGTAGTAACAGGCCAAAACATCTCTTGTGCACCAATAAGTGCCGCTTTATGTCTGGGAACTCCCTTCTCCATATGTCTGGTGATGTTTTCTGCAACAACAATAGCATCATCAACCAAAAGACCAAGAACGAGAATTAAGGTGATCATTGAGATAAAATTTATCGATACACCAAAGACCGGGAAAAAGATCATGGCCCCAAGAAAAGCAAAAGGAATACCGAAAGCAGTCCATATTGCTGTTACCTTATTAAGAAAGATCATTAGTCCTAAAACTACAAGAATAATTCCAATGAGTGCATTATTTTGAATAATACTGAGAAGGGAGGCGGTGTAATAAGAAAAGTCAGAGACCACTTTAAGCTCCACTCCCTCTGGAAGGGTAGGCCTAATTTTTTCAATTAGTTTTTTTACACGCTCAGAAATCTCAATGATATCGCTGTTCCCCTGTGCTCGAATAAGAAGATTAATACTTCTTTTACCATTGGTTCTTTGAAGGACTTCCGCTTTTTCGTAGCTATCATCAATAATGGCAACATCTTTAAGCTTGATTTGCTTTCCACTAAAATTGGAACGAAGGATGACGTCCTCCACATCTTTAGTAGTTTCAAACTCGCTAAAGGCCACAACCTTTTTCGTATCACTAAATGTTGTAAGGCTTCCCCCACTGGCATTAATATTTCTGTTTTTAATAGTGTTATGAATATCCAATAACGAAAGAAACTTCTCTCGAAGAAGTTTGAGGTCTGCTAAAATTTTAACTTCTCGATCTCTAAATCCAATTTTCTCGACGGAAGCAATTCCTTTCACTTCATTAAACTGATCCTCAAGATCCAAAGCGACGGTTCGAATTAATTTTTCAGAAACCTCTCCCATGACGGCCACTTCTATAACGGCGACATTCGTAGATTTAATCTCAACGATACTTGGTCTTTCCTCTACTGCTGGAGGAAGGTCAGTTACGCGATCCACGGCCCTTCGTATATCGTCTTTAACCTGATCAATTTTAGGAGCATTAAGATCGACAAAGACATAGAGGAGGGAAACGTTTTCCAGACTGACTGAGCGAATTCGATCTATTCCTTGCACCCCCTCAAGCTCATCCTCAATCTTATTAGTAACATTTACCTCAACGTCTTCACTGGAAGCACCTGGAAAAGTGGTTGTGATCTTCAAAACATCGAAGTTTACATCGGGATAGGTCGATCTTTTTACAGTTAGAGAAGCAGAAACTCCCATAAAAATAATGATAATGGAGAGAAGTTTGACCACGAGTGGTCGATCAATAAAGAATTGAGTGAATTTCATAATTTGGTTCTACTAGAAGCTATGCGTTTATTAAAGAGGTATCTCAAGTTTGTCTATCTCTTGTCCGTCTATGTTCCACGTCACAAGTTCGATCCTCTTTGTCCCAACTTTAATTCTAGAGAACGTTGTTTCCTTAATCTTTGAAACAACAGTGTAAGGATTAATTTTCACGCGATAAAACGGATACATCCCTCCAGCAGGACCTCCGACTACGTAGTGAACCCCATCCTTAAAGGATCGTTCATAGATATGGGTGTGTCCCAGAAGAGCGAGCTTAACCTTATATTTTTCAAGTAAGGGAACAACTTCATTTCTCATGGTAGCAGCACGATCACTTTTGTGAAAACCAGAGGAACTAAATGGAGGATAATGGGCCACAAAAATGACAGGCCTGTTTTGACCTTGGGCAAACTTGAGTTCTTTTTCCAGCCATTCTTGTTGCCGCCTATTGGCAAGAAGGCTCATTTTATGGGTAACTGAGTTATACACAACCAATTGAAACTTATCAAAATTGAAACTTACTCCACCAAAGTCATTGGCGCCTTCCCATCTAAGATACTTGCGGAAGTACTCCGGTACCTCTGTCGTGGAGTTGTCTTTATAATAAGCATGATTACCTACGGCTGCGATGAATGGTGTTTTTTCGAGAAAAGGTCGAGAAGCTTCAAAGAATCCAACCCAATCGTTATGAGCACCACCCTTCTGAATGACATCACCTGCGTTAACGATAAATGAGAACTGACTAGCGTCTTTTTTAGCAATCATCTCAGCAACTTTTGAAAGTCGACCTCTCATATTCATTTGCGTATCTGTTAAAAAACCAAATACAAAATCTTCCTCCAAAAAAGAGTTTGGACAAGGATAAGTTGGAACTGTTCCTTTTATTTCTTGATCAGGTAAATCCTTATTAACGATTCGATATCTTATTTTTTCACCACATCCCTGATTACCAAAACTGATTGTGTTCACGTCCTCAGACTCATAGTCTTCGAAATCAAATTCTTCCTTATCCATATTTTCACCAGGAAGAGCGTAATTTATTTTAAGTGTTCGAGGTTCTTTTAGGTGGAACTTAAGCTTGATCTTTCCATCATCCGTCCTAAGAGTATACGGCTGGATTAAAAATTCTGACTCTGCACTGTAGGCCGCGATAGGATTTATAATTACCAAAAGCATGAGCAGACTAATAAGTTTGCACATAAGGTTGTCCTTTAAAAAAGTATATACAAC
This sequence comes from uncultured bacterium, assembly GCA_965365285.1. GTDB lineage: Bacteria > Bdellovibrionota > Bacteriovoracia > Bacteriovoracales > Bacteriovoracaceae > JAURDE01. Next base: position 2,680 of record CBDUBC010000048.1, on the reverse strand, counting down.
AGTGTAATGACGAGAATTGCATTAAGTAAACAAAATTATAGCGAGACGCTAAGTCCAAACTTATTATTATTGATTAATGCATTAAGGAATTTTAAAGAGAATTATTTTCAAGATCTGAGATTAGTTTCAGAACTTGAGGTTGGAACTTTTTGGCAAATTCGTAACTATCGGCTTGTACTTGGTGATTAAATTTGGGGCCACCTCGATCATAGTCGTAACCTGTCTTTCTAAAGTTTGCTATCACACTCTTATGGTATTTATGATAGCTATTCATCATATCTTGGATTTTATAGAAATCGATTTTTTCCCTTCCTATAAGGTTTTCAAAACTTCCAATAAACCCTACAATATCGATTGAATAATCTGGATAATGCAGCGATCTTAACTCTTTTTTAAAATAGTTTAAAAGAGAGATTGCGACCAATTTCTTTTGATGTCCCACATCAAGAAGGTCTCCAAGAAGGGCCTCTCTTTCATCTGACTTACACAGACTAAAATAGCCTACAGCATCTAGAACTTCTCCGTGCTTGAAACTTTTAGCGATGGGCAGGGAAAGTTTTTGTAAGAGCTGCTCGCTTGTTTGTATTTCTGAACCAAAACTATCAAGTTTTCTGAGAATCTCTAAAAGGTTTTCTTTTCTTTTAAGAAACACTCTTCTCTTTTTGGTTTCCATATTCATGTACCAGCCAAACTCTTTTTCAAAATCATTTTCACAGATTTCCACCTCTTTTCTAAATTCCGCGTTTAGATTTCTGAGGTCTCTAAGGTACTTAAGCTGATTATCCGAGTATCGAACATCTTTAGCACTGGCAGGAAGCCTACTTTTAAGCATATACGCCTGCATATTTTGATAAGTAAAGTATGCCGTACTTAAAACTAAACCAAATCCCAATATACTTAAAAATAGTGCTTTTTTCATCACTATTTTAATCGGGTTTTATGAGAAAAGTTTTAGCTTAAATAAAGATTCGAGCGCTTAAAAGCCCTAAAAGCATAAATAAATAATACCCTACCCCTCTCATAATGATCCACCACCAGTTATTAAGCTTGATTGCGCTCCAATAAACACCACCGGCATGAAGAAAGTGAGAAAAGCCTAGGGTCAGGGTAGATAAGGATAATAGCTTTTTAAAATGAGGGTTTTCGAGCATGACTGCAAAGTTACTGGGTAAAAGCGCCTTATATTTCAAAGAAAACTCTAATAGGAAAGGTCTATTTAGAAAATAGCTTGTAATCAAAATAAGACCAATTAATAGAGAAAGAAGCACCGGCTGCATTTTAATAAAAAAGTCACTTTTTTTTCTAAAACTGAGATAGCAAAAGAAAAATACAAGTACCAAAGAAAGTCCACTTATAAAATCAACCTCACCAAAATAGTAAATAGTGAAAAGGACTTCCAATAAGGCCAATACTGCAGTCGCAATTAATGCATGTTTTAAACCTAAAAAGGAGTCAACGATAACGAAGGCAAGTAATGGAAGGATTCCGATGAAAAGGGACCCTATTTGTAATTCATGCATCGAACCATAATACAAAAGGTAAGGAGATTTTCCAACAATTTTTAAATACTTTTAGCCAAGAACGTCCTTAAGCTTTTTTACTACACTTTGTAATGATCTCTCATTAATAGCTAAATTATCAGACTGCGTTTTGAGTTTCTTGGAGTTATTTATATTGGACTGAATAATTTTTTCCATTTCACTCATATAGTTTTTAGTTTCCGCTATTCCTGATTCTTGTTGCCTCGTGGCTTCATTAATAGTCTTTACAGAAGATAGAATTCTTTTAAGGTAATCCATATTTTCTTGAAAAACGGCATCAGCTTCTTTGGAAATATCTCTTCCGTCCTCAACCTTAGAATTATTTATTTCAACGACCTCCTCAACTTGTTTTGAGCTTTCGTTAATAATTTTTTTAATCTCTAAAGAAGCATCTCCCGATATCTTTGCTAAGTTAACGACTTCCTCGGCAATATATGAAAAACCTTTTCCATGCTCTCCGGCCCTAGCAGCTTCTATTGATGCATTAAATGAGAGAAGGCGTGTTTCTGATACAATCTCATCAATAACAAGCGTCTCTTTTTTAATTTTCCTTATTGCCTTCAAAATCGAATGAAGCTTTTGGTTAGAGTTTTGAATCTCATTCATTGCCATCAGCATTTTTTCAATGACTTTAATTCCATTCGTCGCGGAGACTTCGCCCGATTCGGCCAAATTAAGACCGGTACTAAGATTTTTATGGGAGTTTAAAAGTAACTCTGTAAATAGAGTCATATTAGTCACTGTTTTTTGATTCGCCGAGGATTGAAATTCCGAAGATTCTGATAACTCATTACTTGAATTACCTATTTCTTTTGAAATCTCACTAATAAACTGTGCCTCTGTGTCTAAAAAGCTAGCGACCTCTTCGATAGGTTTTGTGATAGAACGACTAAAGTAAAATCCTAAAAGAGATATGACGCACCCTAAAACTATGGTGGCCACGGTTAAAGCCAGCTCTAGCTTATGAATCGATTGATAGGCCTCCTTCTTATCAATTTTAGCGATTAACGCCCATGAAAATTCATTGGAAATTTTCACAGCACCATAGGAAACAACAACTTTGTTACTTAAGTAATCTCTTTCCTCAATAGCGCCAGATTCGTTTTCTCCAAATCCGCGCCAGTTTTTAAACTTTGATG
>CBDUBC010000047.1:0-20110 GCA_965365285.1 uncultured bacterium | reverse complement strand
TTTATTGAGGTAGAGTTTTACAAGAGGCATACCAAACCCTGTGCCTTTTTCGCCACTAGTTCCTTCTCTTGTAGTTTTTTCGTTTGGATTAAATATTTTATTGATGAGGTCTTCAGGAATACCAATTCCTTGATCCTTAACTGTAATAATGATTTGATCATCTTTTACATAGCTTTTAATTTCAATAGTTCCACCTATTGGAGAAAACTTAATCGCATTAGAGAGTAAGTTTGCTATAACACTATTTTTAAAGCTTGTAGCCTCGACTTTTAATCGCACCCCCTCAGGGATTTCATTATGAAAAGAGAGATAGATTTGTTTCTCGTCTGCTCTATCTTGAAACATAAATTTGGTGTGATTGATTACATCGTCAAAGTTGATGTCTTCAAGAAAGAATTCCTTTTTACCATTTTTAATAGCTTCATAATCTTTGATAGAATCAACAAGCTCGTTGATGTTCTCAATGGCACGGTTAATTTTCCCAAGAGTTGGGGCGAATTTAGGGTGAGGATGATCACCCATCTTGTTAATTAACTTAATGCTGTTTTTAACAATTCCAATACTGTTGTTAAGATCATGGCAAAGAACCAAGACTAACTTTTTGTACTCATTGTTATCATCTGAATTACTCATATCTTAAAAGACATATCGGACATAATTTAGCGGGCATTAAGGAAAAAGATAGCTTTTAACTATGTATTCGGTGTGTTATAAACCAATCATGTTGAGTCGAAAAAGTTGGGTCATTCACCCTCTCTCTATATTCATTTTTTCTATTCTTGCCTTGGTGAGCTCGCTATATATTTATATTCACTGGTATTTTAAGCTCTACCAAAACGTTGAAACTCTAGTACGCAAATTTAATTTAGACCCTTTAATTATAGACTCTAAAGAAACTTGGTTTGTAATAATCATTTTGGCGATTTTAATCACCTGTATTATTGCTGGTATGGCAATTATTTTTATTTATTATAGTAAGTGGGTAAAGCTCTATAGAAAGCAGCAAAACTTTTTTAATGGATTTACTCATGAGCTCAAAACTCCAATTGCTTCTCTAAAACTATTTGTGGAAACCCTTAAAAAGCGTGATCTTTCTAAAGAGAAGCAAGCAGAGTATCTCGAATATATGAGTAAAGATATTGATCGATTATCCTCTAATGTGGAAAGGATCCTTAACTTTTCCAAACTTGATGAAATGAAAAAAATATCTGAGGTTAAGAAAATTAATCTTAGATACGCTCTTGAGGAGACTCTTTCTAAAAACTCAAGCCTTTTAGACCACGCAAAAATTGATCTTATCAACGGGAGCGATCATGATGTCTTCCTTCATATGAACATAAGCCTTTTTGATATAATGATCTCAAACCTTCTGAGCAATAGTATTTTCCATAACGACAAAGAGGAAGTTCAAATCAAAATCACCTATGAAAAACTTGGCAATAAAATACAGCTGACTTTTCAGGATAATGGAAATGGGCTTAAGAAAAATGAACTCAAAGATATATTTCAAAAATTTCATCAAGGAAAAAATTCTGCTAAAGGAAGTGGCCTGGGTCTTTATTTAGTTAAAGTTATTGCAAAGCTTCATAAAGGTAAAGTTATCGCCAGAAGCCGAGGAGAGGGAATGGGTTCTGAGTTTGTTCTCACTTTTCCCGATAAGGAAAAGGGGGGAAGTCAATATGTCTAAAATTTTACTTGTTGAGGATGAGGATCATATTGCTGAAGGGATTAAGATAAACCTTGAATTAGAAGGTTATGAATGCACTCGAGCGAAAGATGGCGCTTCCGCTTTAAATTTGTGGAAAAATGAATACTTTAACCTCATAGTTCTTGATCTTATGATTCCCAAAATCTCAGGTGAGCAGGTTTTAGAGGCTATTCGTGAAAAGGACGATCAAGTCCCCATTCTCGTATTGACTGCTAAAGATGCCCAAAGATTTAAAAATGATTGCTTTAAAAATGGGGTAGATGATTACCTTACCAAGCCTTTTGATCTCGAAGAGTTTCTTCTTCGAATTCAAAGACTTATCAAACGTTGTCGTACCGAGGAAGTAGAGGAAATCAAGTTTGGACCCAATAAAGTTGATCTCATATCAGGACAAGGATTGACTCGAAATGGTAACATTAACTTTACTCCTCAAGAGACGAAACTCTTACGTTTTTTCTTTCAAAACCCCGGAAAACCGATCTCAAGACAGGATTTGATAACGAACGCTCTTGGATATGATTCGGATATGTCGACGCGGACAGTCGATAATTTTATCGTCCGTTTTAGAAAATACTTTGAAAAGGACCCAAAAAATCCTATATATTTTAAAAGTTTACGTTCCGTAGGATATATTTTTGACAAGGAGCCAGAGGATGACGAACCTACTTGAAGGAAAAAAAGCACTTATTCTTGGTGTTGCTAATGATAAATCAATCGCTTGGGGTATTGCTAAGGCACTCAAAAAACAAGGCGCTTCCATTGCTCTAAGTTATCTAAACGATCAGCTTAAAAAAAGAGTCGTCCCTCTTTCGGAAGAAATTGAGGCCGACTTTGTATTTGAACTCGATGTAACCAATGATGAGCACTACGATCGTTTGAAATCTATTGTTGAAGAAAAATGGGGTAAATTTGACATCCTCGTTCACTCTCTTGCATTCGCAGATAAAAATGATCTTCAATCTGATTTTTCTAAAACCTCTCGAAAAGGTTTTGCTCTGGCCTGTGATATTTCAGCCTTCTCTTTGATCGGATTAAGCAATCAACTTAAAGAACTCATGAATCCAGGTGGATCGATCATGGCGATGACCTATCATGGATCTCAAAAAGTTCTTGATGGCTACAATGTTATGGGAGTTGCGAAGGCCGCACTTGAAGCCTCAATGAGATATCTTGCAAATGATCTCGGAAGAATGGGAATTAAAGTGAATTGTATTTCTTCAGGCCCTATTAAAACTTTGGCGTCTTCTGCAGTTAAAGGAGTTCGAGGATTCACAGCGACGGTTGAAGAAAAGGCACCTCTTAGAACGAATGTCTCACCTGATGATATTGGTGGAACGGCCGTTTATTTAGCCTCTAATCTTTCTAATAATGTGACTGGACAAGTACTCTATGTAGATTCAGGTATTTCAATTATTGGAATGTAAAACTGAATCAATTCGATGAAAAAGCTGAGGTAGGAAGTGAAGTCCTATCTCAGTGACCTGAGTTAATCCTTGGTCTTTTTTAAGAATACCATACTTTAGAAGGTCTTCTATGTTTGTCGAATCCCACTTAAACATTTTCTCTTTATAAATTTTATTAAAGATAGTTTCAGAATGGCACTCTTGCTTAGTTTTAAGATGACCAAGAGGAAAGTGTTTCTTTTCTTTGTGATCTTGATTGAGATATTTTTCCAGAATCTTATGGTTTTGCACATACATCTCAGGAGAGGATGAGATGGAGGAGACTCCTAATCCAACAAGAGTATCATTAAGGTTATGGGCAATATCACAAATATTTCTATCAAACTTAGTTGTTGAAAATGCCATTGATTCAGTGTGGACAAAACTATTGAACCCTAAGTTTTGATAGCCGTATTCACTTAATAAATTTGCTCCAAGTTCATAAAGCCTGTTTTTTTGCCTTTGAGGGATAACCTCAAAGTTTCCATATGCCCTTTGTCTTGCTTCCTGCCAAGGCACATGAGCAAGCGGATAGAGATGAATAAAATCTGGGATGAGCGCAAGGACTTCCTTAATACTAATGTCAAGCGAATGTTGATTTTGAAGAGGAAGACCATAAATAAGATCCGCAGCGATTTCACCAAGACCATATTGACGAGCCAGGAAAAATGCCTTTTTGATATTTTCTAACTCTTGCGTCCGATTTACATTTTCAAGGATCTTTTGGTTGGTGTCTTGAATACCAAAGGTAACCCTTTTGAGGTTAAAAGCAGCAAGAGCTTTAGCTTGTTCCTCATTAAATAACTGTGGATTAAGCTCAATATAAATATTAGAGGTCTCAATGCTTTCAAGAAGTCGGACAAGATTTTTAATACTTAAAGCATTGGGCGTTCCTCCACCGATAAAAAGGTTTTCCACTTGATGGTCAGGGTACTCTTTTTGATAAAAGCTCCACTCATGAAGAACTTTATCAATGTAGACACCTTCTTGTTCGTGTCCTTCGGCTGTTTTGATATTACAACCGCAAAAAGTGCAGATACTTTTGCAAAAAGGAATATGAATATAAAGATCCCAAGGTTTTTGATCGCTAATTTTTTCAAACCAATGTAGATTAGGAACATCATGCTGCTTCCATTTTGATGGACTCGGATTAAGCGTAAACCTCTTCCCTGGAGACGGAAAGAGGTCCATAAGCTCTCTCAAATAAAGTTGATGACCTTCTTGGAGTAGATCCATATTAGTACTTAAATTTCCTATGGATAAAATCTATGGCATTAGCAACATTTGTCTGAGGTGTCTTTGGAAGAACTCCATGACCAAGTCCCATGATCCATTTTGAAAGTTTTTCTTCTCCAAGGTCTTTAACGTTATCCCATAGTTTTTGGAGAGAGCCTTCAAGCTGCTCCCAAGAAAGATGGAGGTGGCACGGATCAAGATTACCTTGGATATAGTATTGATCAGATAAAGTTTCGAGGGCCTCTCTTAAGTCCATTCTCCAATCGATTCCTAGCACATCGATATTGGGGTCGTTGAGGGCTTTAAGATAATGCATATGAGTTAGTTTAGAGTAGTACACTATTTTCTTTTCAGGATACTTCTCTTTAAAAGTAGCCGTCAGGCTTCTTAAGGTAGGTACGATAAATTCTTTATAATCGGAAAAGCAAAGTTCACCCACCGCCGTATCAAATAAGCAAATAGCATCAGCTCCACCCTCTGCTTGGATTTCCATATTCGCTCTCAGTTGGGGTAGGAGGAACTCAAGAAAATAATTAAATCGTCCATCATAGAGACCTTGCTTTGAAGAAATTAGGTTTCCTTTATGGGCGCCCTCAGTCGCATAGGTATAAAGAGTAAAAGGAGCACCTACGAAACCAAGAAGTGTTTTATCTTGAGGAAGGCTTTTTTTAAGAAGCTCAAGCGCCTTTTTTTGGAATTGATAAAATTCTTCCGCAGGAGCGAGAACTTTAATATTTTCAAAGTCCTTCTTTTCCTTAAGATGAAAACCTAGTTCAGGTGGTCCATTTTCATATGTAAGGCCAAGGTTAAGTTGCTCTAATGGAAAGAGGAGGTCTGAAAATAAAATGGCGGCATCGAAGTTAAACTCTTCAATAGGGCCAAGAGTAACCTCTTCAGCAAGTTTGGAATCCTTACACATTTCCATGAAGCTGTGATTTTTTTTAATATTTTGATAATGATCATGGTAACGGCCAGCTTGTCTCATAAACCATACAGGTACTTGACCTTTGTTTCTGTCATTAAATAGTCCCATGAATTTCCTCACTTTTATTTTTTGAAATCACGAGCTTATAGCCAAGCCCGCGTATACTTTTTATGTCTAGTGGATGATATGGATCACTATCCATCCATCTACGAAGTTTAACGATATAATTGTCAACCGTTCGGTTAGAAGGGTAGGCACCCTCTCCCCAGATTTCTTCAATGATTTCATCTCTACTTACTGCCTGATTATTTTTCTCATAAAGTAGATGAAGGATTCCTCTTTCCTTCTGAGAAAGAGTGATAATATTTCCGTGGAAATCGATTAGTTCATAATCATTAAATTTGATAACAAGATTTCCATGGCGAATAATGGGGGGGAGCTCTTGAACGGTCTCATTGACCTTTAAGATTCTTTGAAGTCTTAAGGTTAACTCTTTTAGTGCGAAGGGCTTTGTTATATAGTCTTCACCACCAATTTCAAGACCCTGGACTCTCACCTCAGGATCATTTTGAGCGGATAGGAATATTAGGAAGAAATCCTTTCGTATGGCCCTTAGCTTTTTTCCAAGTTCGAGGCCATTTCCATCAGGGAGACCAATATCCATAAGAACAATGAGTGGAGAGTGCTTAAAAAAAATTTCAAAAGCATCATTTACATTATTTGCTAGGTTGGTCTCATAACCCTTATCACTGAGATAATCCAGTAAGGTTTGACCGAGGTTTGGCTCGTCTTCAACAATGAGGATGCTTTTACTTTCTGCTTTAATAACTTAAATCCCCTTTTTCAAAATCAAGTACAAATTTAATAGAAGGAATTCCTTGAATTCGAAAACTTCCCTTCATGGCACTCATCAGTTTTTTGACCAGATAAAGTCCAATTCCGGATCCTTTAGAGGAATTATGCTTATAAAATAAAGTTGCTATTTTTTGGGGATCACCTTCAAATATACCATGATCATCATAGATGAGTTCTACCAAATTATGAGGACCTTGCTTAATTGTGATATCGACATTTTTACTTGGCGTATGTCGACCTGTATTTTCAATAAGGTTTTTAAAAATGAGTTCTAATGCAAATTCATCCGCTAACACCATGCTAGATTTTAGATCGGCGTGAACTTTGTACTTAAGGCCTCTAGACCATGTCTTAAACATTTTATGAATGAATTTTTCAAGATCGATCGAAGTGGGAGAGAGGTTTCCGCCAAGCTCCATTCGAGAAAGTTGAAGAATTTTATCCATTTGAATTTCTAGTTTTTGGGTGTCTTCGATAAGTCTCTCGGAAATGATCTTAGATTTGTTATCATTGGTGTTTTCTAGTTGTTCCACAAGAACTTCCGTTTGAAGCCTTATAGATGCTAAGGGCGTTTTAAGTTCATGAGTAAGGCTAGAAAAGAATGCGGCCATAGTCTTATTTTTTTTGGTATCTCGAATATACAGAATAAGAAAACCTGATAGGGAAAGAGAGAGAAGAACAAGAAAAGTAATTCCCTCCCATATGATCATCTTATTAATATTACTTCCCATTTCAGAGAGTAAGTAGAGCCACCACACTCCTAGTGCGAGTAAAAAGAAAAGAAAAAAAATGGAGAGCCAAAGTAGAAGGCTTCCTTTCTTCATTTATTAACTCCAGAGTCTCTTTTCAAATTCTCTGGCCACGTCTTCATCATGGGCCAAGCTAACAAAACCAACTTCATAGGAATTCGGAGCAAGGTAGATTCCTTTTTGAAGCAAAAGAGAGAAAAGAGGATTAAATTTTTCTGCAAGATCGACAGGGATGTCACAAGCTTTTTTGATGTTATCTTTTGGTGTTAACCAAAAGAGACTTCCTTTTCGAATGATCTTTGTTGAAGAGAATTCCCCTTCATTATAGTTATCAAGCCAGTGGCGGAGTAAGGAAACTATTCTTTCTGAGTTTTCTTCAATCTTTTGGTAGTTTTCATCAGTGAGCTGTTCAAGTGTTGAGAGGCCACCAACCATAGCGAGAGGATTTGCACTGAGCGTTCCTGCTTGGTACACTTCTCCCACTGGAGCAAGGTGTTCCATAATATGTTTTCTACCAGCAAGTGCTCCGACGGGTAAACCTCCACCAATCACTTTACCGTAAGTCACAATATCAGGGTCTATACCAAGAACTCCTCCCATTCCCTCCATGCCCATTCTAAAACCTGAAATGACTTCATCAAAAATAAGAAGAGCATTATTATCCTTGGTTATTTCTCGAAGCGCATGAAAGAATTTGTCATCTTGAACAAGAAGACCGTTATTTGCTGGTAGAGGTTCAACAATAATAGCTGCGATATCATCACTGTTTCGAAATGCTTCTCTAATTCTATCTAAATCACCAAGTTCATAAATAAGTGTTTCACTGGCAACATTTTCCGAAATTCCTTTAGAACTCGCTTCAGCCGTTCCTGCGAGACCACTTCCGGCTTTAATGAGCATGCTATCCACGTGACCATGATAGCAACCATTAAACTTAATGATTTTATTTTTTCCAGTAACGCCTCTTGCCAGTCGAAGTGCCGTCATAACAGCTTCAGTTCCTGAATTTACGAAACGTATTTGATCAATAAATGAAACTCTTTCAGTGATAAACTCTGCAAGCTGTAGAGAGTAGGGTTCACAAGCGCCATAACTCCAGCCTCTCTCCAGAGCTCCGGCCAGTCTCTCTTTGACCTTTTCATTTCTATGGCCAAGAATTAATGGGCCAAAACTCATACAGAAATCTATATAATCTTTGCCATCGGTATCTGTAATCATTGCCCCCTCTGCCTTTTGGAAAAAGATTGGGGTTTCGTTCATGCCTTTAAAACTTCTCACGGGAGAGTGAACACCACCCGGTACAAGGTTTTTTGATAAATTAAAGAGTTCAGTTTGTGTTTGCATCTTGTATTCCTTTAAGCGCATGATGATAATTGAAAATAGGGGTTACTTCGACTCCAGATTCCCTGAGTGCTTTAAAGGTTTTTCCTAAACCACAGTAATGCTTTTTTTCTTTAATAAATGGATATTTTTCTACGTATGTTTTGTATTGAATAGCACTAGTCCAAAAAAAAGATTTTGTCTCTTTGAGACTCTTTTCAAAGCTTGCATCTCCTTTTTCGATTTTTCTTTCGTAGCAGTCGATGACATCACCTAGAATAGTTTTTGATTCTTTGTGAGTGAGTACACTCCAGTTGTTCGCCAATTTTGGATTTATTGAATTTAAAAATTTCGATTCTCGAAGGAGTTTAATTTCTTCCTCTCCGAGTGAATCCGAAGAGCCATGCACCCAATAACCATTTTTTGCAAGTCCCATCATGGTTTTGGCGCCAGCGGTCCAAATGCTCTGATCCTTATAATTATTCTTTAGATAATCAAAACAGTAGCTACTGCTTACAAAGAGATTGGAAGCTTCATTTTTTTGATTCGTCTCTTTAGGAACCTTTTTTATAATTTTATCGGTGAGATACTCTTGTGGAGTATCTTCTTTGTGAGGCATCCCAACAAAAACCGGAGCTTCTAAATTATAATCACTTAAGCCCTCAAAGTAAGAGTCTTTAACTCTTTTTCCTTCAAAGAGCCCCTCTATAAAATGCATATACCCGTTTTCACTCTTTCGAACATTGATTCCAACGCTTAGGTGGCAGCCTCCACCAAATTTATTAAAAATCTTTCGCTCTCTTTTTACTTCTTCAAATGTTTTTTCATCATGAACACATGAGAGAACTTGATGAAGCTCTTTATTGGATTCATCCTTTTCGAGACACTCAATGGCCAGAGCGCCTTGAGAAGCAGAAGAAGGAAAATGAGACTGAGGTAGGATCATAAAGTCGAGATCTTTGGTTAAAGACATCATTTCATTAAGCGATTCAGGAGTTTTGGCCAGTCTTTCAAGTCCTGCGAGAGCGAGAACAATGGCATCGTACTCGCCAGAGAGGAGTTTCTCCACTCTGGTGTTGACATTTCCACGCAGGGCCTTCGTCGTTACGCTGACTTTTTGATAAGGCAAAAAGTTTTTAAGATGGTACTGAATATTTGCACACCTTCTTGGAGAGGATGTCCCAACTATAAAACTTTCTTTTGATGCCAATTCCTTTTTTGATTTTTTAGAAACAAGGAGAATGTCATGGGCATAGGATCTTTGGGTTACGGCGGCGATTGTTATACCGTCTGGCCTTTTAGAACCTAAGTCTTTGTAGGAATGAACGACCAAATCGACTTTTTTGGAAAGAAGAGCGCTATCAAGCTCTTTTGTAAAAAAGTTTTCACCTTCCATTTGCCACAAAGGAACGGAGGTGTTGAGATCACCCTGAGTTTTTATGATTTCAAGTTCAAATTGAGCACCGGTTCTCTTTTCTATTTCATTTAGTATTTGTCGGCATTGAGTAAGGGCCAGGAGACTTCCGCGGGTACCAACAATGAATTTTTTAGGCAAACTTTAACTCCTCCCAGCCAAACGGATTTTGCAGATAGAAAGTTTTCTTTCTCTTAGCAACAAGGTTTTTGATTTCCTCTTTGGCCAGCGCAATTTTGTTGTTTTTGAGCTGATCTAGTGCAACTCCTTTACCAAATATATCCTCTAGACGATAGAGGCCGTCATTATTTGTCAAAGAAGTGTTTACCACGGAGGGAAAACCTAAATCAATAAAAAGACTAGGTGAGCTATTTTGTTTCTTCCATTGATGAAAGGAGAGATTATCAAATAAGATTTGATCTGATGCGCCAATTGTGTTGATGATTTTAGAGTGCTCTATCCAACTGGATTTTTGATTCCATGGAAGAATTTTTATGGGAAATTCCCTTCTAAGTGCGTCAACTTTATCTTCATTTCTTGCGCAAATCGTAATATTCATTCTTTTTGTCAATACTTTGAGAAGATCTGCCGCAAGGCTTCCAGACCCCAATACGAGAACATCTTTATTACCCTCTGTTTGAGATAGAAGTTTTTTAGCAATTCCAGCATATGATTGTTGTCCGACATGGGTGAGAAACTGAGAGCGTATTTTTTTTGAATCTTGAAAAAGTTTATGCAATATTTCAAGCACCAGAGGGTTTTTAGCTGGATGCTTAACAAATTGAGAGTATGCCTCTCTAAATTGTCCTACGATTTCGGACTCGCCAACAAGCTTACTCTTAAGTCCACAAATAACTTCTAAAAGAAAATGGTAGGCATTTTCTCCAAGGTAAATATCACTTTGTGGGTCTCGCTTAGCTAAATAGAGAAGCTCCTGTTTAAAGCCAATGATAAGAGTTCTTTGGCACGTGGAAAGAACGAAATAATTACCACAGCTAAAATTCACATTGAGTGATTTCTTTTTGAGGTTAAGTACTTTAACATCTGATAACATGGCGCACCTATATTTACTAGATTATGGTTAAGTTACCATTTAAATTTGCTCAATTGTCATAGTTATGTAGGGGAAAAATTTGCATAAAAAGCCTTTTATGCTAAGAGGTTAGGGTGTAAAAAGGAGTTCATGAATAGGTTGCAGCATTCACAGGAAAATTCTTCTAGAGGTTTCATAGATAAATTGATTGAAAATATCAAGAAACCGTTTATTGCATTTGATAAAAAGGTTGATGGGGCATTGTCTTTCTTTTTTAAGCACTATGGCAAAACCAAGTTCATGGTTGCAATGTCCAAAAAAGCTCAAGTTCTAGGTGTTGAAAAACTTTTTAATTCTGGGCCTAAAGCTTTTTTTTATTTTTTCATGTTCTATTTGATCAGAGATACTATCCTTTATATCCTAATACCTATTTATATCGCAAAATATTCCGGTCAATAGAAGGATCCAATGGAATTTTTAAAAGGCAAAAAAGAGCTCGCTGAAAGAAATGCTCAGATGGAAAAAGTTGTTCTCAATTATCCTCGTCTAAAAGAGCGACTTGAAAGAAATGAGTCTGATAAAGAAAAGGTAATCAAAAATCTGTATGAAATATCGGATGAATTTCGACCTCACGTTATTGCGCGGTTTAAAAAGCTCTTAGACCACTCACTCGATAAGCTTTATGATGCGATTAATTTTCGAGTACCTAGAGAACTTGATTTTAAAAAGTTGTGCCAAGAAAATAATGTCGTTTTGGTGCCTAACCATCAGTCCCACGCGGACTATATTGCCATAAATTATATGGTTTACAAGAAATACGAGTTTCCACTTTTTATTGCTGGTGGAAATAATCTAGATATTTTTCCCATCGGCTCTTTATTTAGAGGATCAGGCTGCTTCTTTATTCGAAGATCTTTTAACAAAGATATTACTTATAAGCTTACTCTAGAGGCTTATCTTCAATGGCTTCTTAGAGAGGGACGTACAATAGAATTTTTCTTTGAAGGGGGAAGGTCCAGAACGGGAAAATTGCGATCGCCTCGCTATGGTCTCTATCAAATGATCCTTGAGGCCTATATGTGTAATGAGGATCCTAATAAGAAGCCTTTATACTTCCTTCCGGTGAGTATTAACCATGAGTTTGTTCCTGAACAGAGATCCATGGCCAAAGAAATGCTTGGAGCTAAAAAGAAAAAAGAATCACCGCTTGATCTGTTTAATATCCTAAAGATGTTTTCATATCAGTTTGGTCAAATTCATATCAATGTAGGTAATCCTATTGAAGCACCTGACCTTAAAGGTTTAGAGCATGATGAGTTAAAATCTGTCGTCCAAAAATTAGCTTTTAAATGTTTTAATCGCGTTGGTCGAAATATGGTGGTCACTCCAACCTCTCTTCTTGCCTTCGTACTCCTTGAAGAGCCTACAGGTGCAATCAAATGGGTGGATATCAAAAATAAAGTCGGAGCAATTCTTGATTATTGCTATAATTTTAGAATTCCCGTGACAGATAACCTTAAAAAAGATCGCTATGTCCAATCAATTGAAAGGGCGATGGACATTCTTATTGGAAATAAAAAAGTTGAAGTCGTGAGTTCACCTGATAAGAAGCATATCTTTTACTGTATCAAACCCAACGTTAGATTAGAGCTTTCCTATTTTAAAAATACTATTCTACATCATTTCCTTATCCCTTGGACAATCTCTACAGCGTGGATCAAAATTTTTAATGGGAAAATTGATAGTGTTGACGATTTTAAGAATTTTTTTATCGAACAAAGAAATCAACTTAAATATGAGTTTTATTTGCCAACTGTTATGCAGTTTTTCCATAAAACCTTTAAAGTAATCAGTCACTGCATTGATAGAAAAATCACCAGTTTTGAAGACTTTCTCAATCTTTCACGAAAAGATTTTTATCTTATTTTTTCTAAAGTAGGTATTTTCTCTAAAGCAGGGAATTATATATTAGAAGGCTATTATATTTCATCATGTGCTCTCATTCACGTCATGAAAACTGGGGAAAATACCCTTAAGTTTTCTGTTGAAGAATTTAAAAAGCATGTGAAAGAATCTTTTGAGCATGAGCTTAGCATGCAGCGGATCATTCGTTATCAAGAGGGGATGTCCTGGACGCTCATTGAAAACTCTCTTCTCTATTTTCAAAACGAAGGGCTTATCAAGATGGTCGCTGGCGAAATAGAGATTTTGGATCCCAAAGGACTTAGTCGACTCATCAAGGAATACGAAACTAACCTTCTAGAGAAGCTAACCTTTAATATTAACCCCTATGTCTAAAGTTCAAACTAAATCAGAAATTCGTAAAAAAGAAATCAAGAAGGTCCTTTGGATCACTCTCTACCTCAATATCTTTGTTGCCCTGATTAAAATAATTGTCGGTAATCTTTCAGGATACCTCTCCCTTACTTCATCTGGGCTAGAATCGATGTTTGATGGAGCCTCTAACGTTTTGGGACTGATCTCCATTACTTTAGCTTTCCAACCTGCGGATAAAGATCATAACTACGGTCATTTTAAATACGAAAATATTGGTGGAATTCTTCTCGCCATTCTTCTTTTCTACTCCTCGATTCAAATAGCCGTTGAGACCATTAAAATTTTTGATGGTGTAAGACCCTCCGCTCAGTTTGGCGCTTTACCAATTGTATCTATTTTAGTTTCGTTAAGTATGAGTATCTTTGTTTCTTATTACGAGGGGAAAAAAGGAAGAGAACTAAACTCTAAAATCCTTATATCCGACTCCAAACATACGCTAGGAGATTCGATCATATCTTTTGCCGTTCTTGCATCGATTATTCTTTCTTATTGGAAAATCTTCTGGGCCGATATTTTAGTTGGAGGAATAGTCAGCTTTTATCTGATCTATCTTGCCATTCAGGTCTTTAGAGAAAATCTTCCTGAACTTCTTGACGAGAGTGCCGTTATTGATCCTGATCTTCTCAAAAAGATTGAAGCCGTATCGGGTGTTATAGATGTTCATAACTTTAGATCTAGAGGAAATGAGAATTATGTCTTTATTGACTGCCACCTTCATCTTCTAAGAACTCTGAGTCTCGTTGAAGCCCATACTATAGGAAAACAGGTTGAAGAGGTTATAAGGACTCAGCTTGGTGAAACTCATGATCGTATGGACATCACCATTCACTACGAGCCATTTGATCACTCCCACAAGGATTACTCTAAGTGATGATAGATGTAGTAAAAAAGCAAAATGCCAACGCTAGAGTTCTTTACCTCGAAATAGCGACTCCACATTATGAGGCATTTGACTATGTAGGTGCTCTTCAAAATGTGATGGAAAAGCAGCCCCAGATTCGTCCAGCGAATGGAATTCTTTATTTTTATTTATTTTGTCCTTCTTCAGATGAGCTTTTTCTGGATGAGGACTTTTGGGTAGCTCGAGAAATTATTGGCCATCACGAATTTTCAGAAGAAGAAGATTTTGAAGTTTTTGATCTCGAACAAGGTGTTGTCTTTAGTATAAAAGTTCAACTTGATATGTCCTCTCCGGAGACCTTTAAACAGATATGTCAATACGAAAAAAAATATAGATCTGAAATTAGCAAAGAAAACGAACTAGCACCCACTTGGAGGCTCTCCATGCCTTGGGATGGTCAGTTTTCATCGGAAGTTACGATTGATTTTTTTCCTAAAGTCGAAAGCTGAGGCGTTGACTTTTTGCATTTAAATAGGCAATTTAAAAATTATTTTCCACCCTTATTGGAGGTTATTATAAAGGACAAGCGTCGCGGGCAACGTGAGCCGGCTCAAAGAGTGAATGATAAAATTAGACTTACTGAATGTAGGCTAGTTAGTGATGATGGTAATACTTACGGTGTTGTTTCTATGTCGGAAGCGAGAAGAATATCGGAAGAATCAGGACTGGATTTGGTCGAAATTTCGCCCAATGCCAAACCACCTGTTGTAAAACTTATCGACTACGGAAAGTACAAATATGAGCTTCAAAAGAAGGCCAATGAGGCTAAAAAGAAGCAAGTTGTGGCTGCCCTGAAAGAAATCCAATTCAGACCCAATATTGAGTCTCATGACAGGGATACAAAGCTTAAAAAAGCCAGCCAGTTCCTTGAAGCAGGTGACAAAATTAAGCTTGTTATGCAGTTCAGAGGTAGGGAGATGGCCTATCGAGAAGCTGGGATGGAAAAGTTTAAAGGAATTATTGAAATAATTATAGGGCTAGGGGCCCAGGTTGAGTCGGAGCCAAAGATGATGGGGAACAGAATTATCGCCATTTTAGCTCCGAGCAAGAAAGCCGCCAAAAATTAGCGCGACGCATATAAACTATTCTAAGCTTTCCCTTTTACATTTCAAAAGTTTATTGCTAATTATGTGCGCTTGAATAAGGAGTTAACATGCCGAAAATGAGAACGAGAAGAGCTGCTGCAAAGAGATTTTCAGCTACTGCTAATGGAAAAATTAAAAGAGGCCGTAAAGGTGGAAGACATATTCTTGAAAAGAAATCTCAAGAAAGAAAAAAGAAAGCCCACAAAATTGATTATGTTCATCCGGCTGACGTGAAAAACGTAAGGAATATGCTTCCTTACCTATAAGGTTTAATTAATTTCTAAGACTTTGGGTTTATAAAGTGGTCTTCCCCCCCAAAGCTTGAAACAGGAGATAAAAATGGCAAGAGTACGTAGAGGTTTTAAAGCCAGAAGAAGAAGAAACAGAGTCCTTAAATTGGTTAAAGGTTTTCACTTTGACCGAAGAACTAAATTTAAACATGCTTATCAAACTCTTGTAAGAGCACTACATTACTCTTATGTAAGTAGAAAGCTTCTTAAAAGAGATATGAGAAGACTTTGGATTGTCAGAATCAATGCAGCTGCCAACCTATTAGGTACTTCATATTCAAGATTCATCAATAGCCTTAAGAAAGAAAATGTAAATCTTAATAGAAAGATGCTAGCTCAAATCGCTGCAACTGATATGGAAGGATTTAAGGCTATTCACGCTGCTTTAAAATAAGCAGCTAGAAGGTCGAAAATTGCTAAGGAAACCATGGTGGGTTTTCGCTATTTTTTTACTTTCATGTTCCCAAATACAATTCAAAAGGGAGCTCGTCTCCCTTGATTCCTACCCAAGAGGTGCTAAAGTCTTCAAGAAAAAAGAAGAAGGAAAGCTAAAGCCCCTTGGAACTAGTCCACTCTTTATAAAAGAACCTAAAAACGATTTCAATCCGTTTGTCTTTCAATTCTTTGATGGTGATCAACTAGTTAAATCTCAAGAGGTGATCAAAGAAAACAAGTGTTCCATGGTTTGGACGGAACCACTGATTGATAAGATTCCTATACTTAAAAAGCTGATTCCGGATTTCGTTAAAAATTTTGGTGAAGAATATAATCCCATTAATCAACTCGGAAAAGTGAGAGGGGGAACCCTCGAGTGTTTTAGCTATGCTAGAAGCATTGCCGTTAATCTCGATGTGGAATCTAACGATTGTAAAAAACTAGTTGTTATTCCTCCTCCTCATAGCTCCAAAAAAGTAACCGAGCATATTCAAGACCAGTGGAAAGAGAAGGTTTTTAATAAAAATAAAAACTCTTGTGACGAACTCCTCTCTAGTGAGGTTGCGGCCGCTTATTTAGATTTTCTAGGTCTCGATCATATGAACCGTCGCTACGGTAAGAAATATCTAGGACAAGCGATGGGAGCAAAAATAGGAAAAAGGTTTGGCGTCACCCATGTGGTCTTCTTGGCATTTCAACAAAGTGACTTTTCTTTTGAGGTAAGACCTGAAGTTTACGATCTCCATCTCAATCTAAAGAATGCAAAAAATTTTGAAGAGAGCTTCACCACAACCTATAACTATAAAAAAAGAAATCTTTTTGTTGATAAGATTGGTGAGGCGTTCCAATTAATACCAAATACCATTTCACTTAAAACTAAAATCCAACAAAATATTGGTCTCAAAAATAAAAGTGCCGAGGCCAATTATGGAAATGAAATATCCACCCTAAGCTTCCCACCAAGCATTCGTTTGTCCTATATTGAATATCCCCACCAAGACTGGGTCGTGAACTTTAGGTTTGGTCCTTCATTTGGTTACAGAAGGTTTAAAACAGACTTTAATATCAAATTTATTGATACCGTAATGGCCATGAAGCTCTTTTTTACTACGCCCATCGCCACCCTTCTTGCAAGAGTCGGTTATGGAGGAAGTTATATCAATGTTAACGGTGTGCAGAATGAGTTTAGCACAGATCGTTACGTTAGTATGGGGCAGTACGGTTTTGAAGCCTATCATTTTGTGACGGAGCGTATTTTCTTTAACCTAGGATTTCGTAAAAATGTCTTTAATGAAGATAAGATCGTGTTTGGTGACTTTAACTTAAAGTCCTACTCACAGTTCTTTTTTAATATTGGGTACTATACCCCAGAATTTAAAATCAACTTCAGAAAGTTATTTTATCCATAAATGGAACGATATGTTGTTCTAGGAGCTCGAAGTGAAGAAAATCTCAAGTTTAATTATTTTTTGTATACTAAGTACGAGCGTCCTAGCTGAAGAATTCACAATGGCGACCTTGGGAGATAGTGTCTCAAAAGCCTACAATGCTTTTTCCTTTTTTAGTAATGAAAATCTTAACTGGTCCTCAGGTGAAGGTCCTAAGAGAAAGAAAGAGGAAATTGAAAATTTTTCTAGTCATTACACCAAAATTCAAAAAATGTTTCCTGAAAAAAAGATCCATACTATTAATCAAGCTATTCCAGGTTCCACCACAAGAAGTTTGAAGAAACAAGTAAGACGTCTTTTAAGAAAAAAGAAAAAGATTAACTACGCTACGGTTTTAACAGGAGTGAATAATCTTTGTCGGATGCGAAGAAACTACGATAAGAAAATGACCAAAATGAAAGATGAAGTGAAAACGGCCATTCAATCTCTTGTCGATCACAATCCTGATATAAAAATTGTTCTTGTACCAATCCCCAATATGGAAAGCCTCTATGAAGCTATGCGGGAAAGAAGAAAATGCAGAAGAATTTGGAACTTTGTCCCTTTGTGTAACCAGTTTCTAAGAAAGAGGGTTACTCAAGAGAAAAAAGATGAATTCCTAGAGCGCATCGAAAAAGTAAATAATGATCTTCAAGAGGTTGCGAATCAATATGAGAAGAATGTCTTTTTCAATCTTCACCTGAGTTTTATTGAATTTGGAGAGGAGTCTATTTCTGATCTCGATTGTTTTCATCCTAACACTCATGGACAATCACTTATTAGTGAATATACTTGGAATCCCGAATTTATTCTCGGAAGAGAGCTTGAACCAGGTGAGGATTATTACTAATTCTCACATCTCTGTTAGATTTTATTAGGATTTAAAGTATATAATTGCTAATCGCATCTATTGTCATATCAAAAAGCATCCTTCTAAAATAAAGGCAAAATTAAGGAAGATCATTTTTTCTTGGGGGGAATACTTAAATGAAAAAAAGCTTTAAAAAACTGCTTCTACTCTTAACGCTTGTTTCACTTAATAACGCATGGTCGTGTGATGAGCATGGAGAGACTGGGATTGTTGAAGAAAACGACCTTCGCATCTCAGCTTTTGACAAATCAAACACTAATGGAATGACACGAGGGGAGTTCGTTCAAATCATCACTGATATTGAAAGAATCTATGCTCCTATTTTTGCTACTAAAGGCAAGACTCTACAAATAAGAAAAGATTGGGAAGATAGCGTTGTTAACGCTTATGCTAAACTTACGGGATCTACAGCTCATGTTGTGATGAGTGGTGGTCTGGCAAGACACCCAGAGGTGACTAGCGATGCTCTTGCCCTGGTTGTATGTCATGAAGTTGGACACCATCTCGGTGGGACGCCTACAAAGAACAGAAGAGGCTTTGGAGGTTATCAAGTGAGTTGGGCAAGTAATGAGGGGCAAGCCGACTATTGGGCCTCCCTAAAGTGTATGAGAAGATATATGGATCAACAGGATAACTATGCCGCTCTTTCTAAGATGAATGTTCCTTCCGAGGTAAAAAATCATTGTGAAGATCATTTTCCAGATCTTAAGGGACAGGCCATTTGTATGAGAACAACTCTAGCAGGCTACTCTCTCGCTAATATGTTTCGATCGATTCGAACAAGAAACGGAAGAGTTATTGCCGAGCTAAGTTTTACAAACAAAGATCCAAATGTTGTGAAAGATATGGATGATAATCACCCAGCTCCACAGTGTCGACTCGATACTTATTTTTCAGGTTCCCTGTGTGGAAGAGATGTTAGTGAAAGTGTGAGTTATACCGATGTCAATGATGGCGTCTGTACAAAATTTAACGGTCATGACACCGGTATTCGTCCAAGATGCTGGTATAAACCACCAGTTCATTATTAATTACTCCAAACAATTCATACAAAGTGTAGTGGTGGGAAGAGCTTCAAGTCTCTTTCCGCCAATTTCTTCACCACACTCAATACAAATACCAAAAGTCTTATTTTCAATTCTTTGAAGAGCATTATTAATGTCGTTTAGTTCTTTTCTTTCAATCTCATCAAGATGATCAACGACCTCATTATTTTGGAGCATAACTGCTTGTTCTTCAAAGTCAGGATCAACTGGTCCATCTTTTCTAGTTTTGTCTTCTGTGAGAGATTCGAGTCTTTCTTGAAGTTTTACCTTTTTCTCTTGAAGAAGAGTTTGAAATTTTTGAACATCCATGAGTTCTCCTTTTATGGGCCGTTGGCATTATGTCTTGAATATTTTGAAAATAAACTGATCTAAATTAGTTTTTAATCAATCTACCGAAAAGCGCAATGCACAAGCTCTTTTTTTTGTTATAGTATTACTCCTTATACCAAAGAGATTTTAAGTTTGAACATGAGATTTATTCAACTTCTGGCCGTCTTTATTGGACCTATTATTTTAGGGACTCTTGGCTACGCGCAAATTGAAAAATGGAATCTGCTTGATTCTCTCTATATGACCGTCATCACTTTAACGACCATTGGTTTTGGTGAGGTTCATACGCTTAGTGATCAAGGGCGGGTTTTTACTATTATTTTAAGTCTTATTGGAATTGGAAATATTGCTTACATAGGTTCAAAGCTCGTTCACTTTTTAATTGAACTCAAAGTAGATGAGCTTCTTGGGAGAAGAAAAATGACGAAAGAAATTTCTAAACTTCAAAATCACACCATTATCTGTGGCTTTGGACGAATTGGTTCTCAAGTAGCCTCAGACCTCTCTCTTGCTGGAGAAGAGTTTGTGATCATAGAAAATGATCCTGAGGGCATTGAAAAAATAAGGACCAAAGGGCATTTGTACTTCCAAGGCTCGGCTACTGACGAAGATACTCTCTTACAGGCAAATCTCTTTAAGGCTAAAGCGCTTGTGAGTGCTGTTAGTAGTGATGCTTGTTTTTCTGTTCTGAAGATTAGTGATATTA
>CBDUBC010000046.1:0-20330 GCA_965365285.1 uncultured bacterium | reverse complement strand
ATATTTTGCTAGGATTTTGGCATGAGTGAGTCTGTATTAAATTTACATTGTGTTTCAAAAATTTATCCTGGAACCAAGGCACTTCAAGAAGCCACCTTTGAAGTCAAAAAGGGTGAGGTTCATGGATTTCTTGGACCAAATGGAGCGGGTAAAACAACCACTTTTAATTTAATTTCCGGTTACCTTAAGGCAAGCTCAGGAACGATTGAACTTTTTGGAAAAGAGATCTCAACCTATAATAAAGATCTCTATCAAAATCTTGGTATGCTTCCCGAAATACCACCACTTTATCCCCATATGATCGTCAGAGATTATATTCAATTTGTCGGGGATATTAGGGGAGGGCATCGTCACAGAGTCGATTTTGTTCTCGAAAAATGTGGATTGATTCAAGTGGCCCACAGACTAATTAAAAATCTTTCGAAGGGGTATAAGCAAAGAGTGGGAATGGCCCAAGCCTTAATTCATAATCCTAAGTTTCTCATTCTTGATGAACCAACCGCTGGTCTTGATCCCATTGCGATTATGGAAGTACGAAGACTTATTGAAGAGCTCAAAGAAGAGCATACCATTCTTCTCTCTTCACATCAGCTCCATGAAGTAGAGCAAATATGTTCCCATATTACGATTATTAATAAGGGGCGAATTATCAGTTCAGAAACTCTTGAGAACACTAAGAAGGTCAGTTCTTCCTCTCACTTTCTTACCGTTGAAATGACCCGCTTCGATGACCATTATTTAAAAGTTCTTAAAAGTGAATTTAAGGATATAAAAATTTCTAGAAAACAAAATCAAGCTTCCATAATTTTAGAGATTGAATCCCCTAAAGATCTTCGGTCTGAGATTGCGAATTTTGTTCTTACTCATAATCTAGGTTTATTAGGTCTTCATGAAAAGAAACCTCACTTAGAAGATGTTTTTGGAAAAATGGCGGATACACAGGAGGTGCGCCCGTGATTTATTTGATAAAAAAGGAGATCAAAGATTTTTTTGCTTCTCCTATTGTCTACATTCTGGGTGGACTTTTTTCACTCATGATGGGCTGGCTGTTTTTTAATTATCTTGTGAATAGTCAAAATTTAACTCAAGGCAGTTTGACTCAAAAAATCCTTTTACCTTTTTTTGGAAATACGAACTTTATTTTTCTTTTTTTAACTCCTCTTATCACTATGAGAAGTTTTACCGATGAAAAAAGACAAGGAACATTGGCGCTTCTCGTGATGAGTAATCTTACAGACTTTCAAATTATTGCTTCTAAAATTATTGCAGGCTTTATGGTTTGTCTTTTTATGGTGACAACAACTTTGATTTTTCCCGTTATCCTTGCCTTTTCAGGCTATAATGATTGGGGAATTGTTTTCACAAGTTATATAGGAATTCTTTTTTCTACTTTTTGCTATGTAACGGTTGGTGTTTTTTCTAGCTCAGTGACAGAAAATCCTATTATCTCAGCTCTTCTTTCTTTTTCGATCCTATTAGGAAGTATGCTTCTTGTCTTAAGCGTTCAGGCGATCAACAATCCTCTAGTTGGTGAAATTATGGCCTATATGTCGGTACCCTATCATTTTGAGTCTTTTTTAAGAGGGGCGCTTGTTAATTATCATTTTGTATACTTTGCTTGTTTTATAAGCTTTTTTGTCTATCTCACTTACAGAGCACTAGGCTCAAGGAGATGGTCATGAAAAATAATATAAAAACAATTTTGTGGATTTGTAATATTATCTTTTATCTTACTCTGATGGCGACTTGGATCGCGATTCCAGATGAGATGACTCTTAATGTAACTCTCTCTGTTTTTAACCTCTGCTTTACTGGGATGATGATTATTTGGGATAAAAAAAGATTTAGCCTTTTTTATCAATCTGAAAAGTTTAAAGGAATTAGTGATACTTTTATTTCGGCAATTCTCATCTTGTGCATCTTCGGACTTTTAAATTATTGGGTTTTTAAACATCCCTCTTTTATTGATCTATCCCACAATAGTAATAACTCTTTAACGGATCAGACGATTAATGTTCTAGAGGATCTAGAAAAACCTCTAAGCTTTAAAATCTTTTCCACCAAAGAGCAGATGACTCCTATAAAAGCACTTCTAGAAATGTATCGTTTTTCTAAAAGCGACACCACAATTGAGTTTATTGATGTGGAGATGAGACCAGATCAAGTTAAAAAGCATGAGATCCTTACTTCTCCTACGGTACTCATTGAATATAATGATCGCGATGTAAAGATCATGCCTAAAAGTGAACTCAATATTACCAATGGCCTTCTTCGAGTCTCTAGAGAAAAAGATCCTATTATTACGTTTACTTCAGGACATGGAGAGGCGAGTATAGAGGACTCGAGTGATGCAGGACTTAAAAGTTTTGCAAGGCTTTTAAGTGCTCATCTCTATGAAGTGAAAGATCAAAACCTCACTCTTTTAGATGAGATAAAAAGTACTGATGTTCTTGTAATTTGGGGGCCTCAATCAGATTTTCATGAACATGAACTTAAGTTGATTGAAAATTACCTTAATAATAATGGTCAACTCATCGTGGCCATGGATCCTAATTTCAGTAAGGATCCTGCGCCCAATTTAAGAGCACTGATTAAAAAATATGGGATTACATTACATAATGATCTAGTGATAGATAGTCTTAACCATTACAGCGGGTCACAAGGAACCATTCCTTTAATTAAAAAATTTAATGATGACCATGCAATCGTATCTCAATTCAAAGGCCCGGTCTTTTTTCCGCTGGCCTCCTCTGTAGAACTCAATACTGAACTTCTTAATGAAAAAAAAGGAGAAGGAAAAACTTTACTTCTCACGACTCCTTTTCCAGCTAGCTGGGCAGAGAAAAGCTCTAAAGAAGTCATATCCTCAAAAGTCACTTTTCAGGATAACCAGGACGTCCGAGGACCTATTCCACTGATGGCCACGGTTGAATATCCTAAAAATAGAATCCTTGTTATAGGGAATGCTCGCTTTATTCTAAATGGGTACAATAGTTTTGGACAAAACTTTCTTTTGGCCCTCAATTCTATGAACTGGGTGAGTTATCAAGATCGACTGATTAGCTTTAATTTACCCACAATAAAAGATGAGCCAGTCTTTATTAGTTCCCCTCAGCTTGGAGTTATTTTTTATTTTTCAGTGATTATTCTACCTTTAGGGCTGTTTGGTTTGAGTGTCTTTTTCTATCGTAGAAGGTTAGTACTTTGAGAAAGAATTTTATTCTTTTAGGTATTGTAATTGTTTTGATGTCCTTAATTTATCAATTTGAGGAAAAAACATCGATTGCTCTTGAGGAGAAAAAAGAGCGAGAAAATCGTTTTTTTAGAATTGAAGATAAAGGAGAGCTCCTTTCCATTAAAACACCGGCCGTAAATCTTATTCGAAAAGAGGATAAACTCTATGTAGAAAAAACAGGATATCTTGTTGAAAAAGATAAACTGAATTATTTTTTTGAAATCCTTTCCCAGTTGAGGGCCCAAAAATTCTTAGATCGAAAAAACCTTGAAAAACATATTAATGAATCAGCCTTTTTTTCTCCAACTGCACCAAGAATGCTTTTCACCTTTAAAGAAGATGTTGTGGAATTCACCCTCGGTGAGAAACTTCAAACGGCTAAGTCTTTTTATGTGAAAATTAATGAAGGTAATAAAGAGAAGTGGGCAATTGCTCATGATATTTCACCAAATGTTGGTCTTTACACGAAAGAAGAGGTTGATAATGGGGCCTTTCATTACACAAGAGTTAAAAGTCTTTTTTACCTTGATGAAAAGTTTTTCCATGATACTCGAGTCTTTAAAAACGATATCGTCGTGCAAAATGCTTTAATTGATAAGACTTACTCTCTTGATTTAATAAAGCAAACCACTCTTCCTTCGCCAGTTGATCTGGAAATCAAAAAAGATTCTATTCGAGATTATATTAAGGGTCTTCTCAAGCTTAGAGCACAAGAGCTGGTTTATCCCTATTATCCTGATAAGCTTACAAAGCCTATGAGCTCGATCTCTTTAAATGATGGAACGGTTCTTCTTACTCTTTATCATTTTTATGAAGGTCAAGAAGGGCATTATCTTACGATTAATAGTGATCCTGCTCTTTTCATTCTTGCACCAAGTGCAGTGCCATTCTTTTTCACAAGTATTCAAGACTTTTGGGTCAAAAAAGTAGCGAAACAAAAAATTGAAAAGTTTAAACTTGTATTTAATGACAAAAAAGAGCTCGATCTTGAAATTAGACAAGGTAAGATTGAAAGTGGAGAAGGAGAGAAAATAAAAAGAAATGAGGTGTTAAAACTTATTCAAGCTTTGAACTCGGAAGCTGATTTTCTCACTGAAAAGCAAGTTAAAGGGAAGGGGTTTGATATACAGCTGAGTAATCAAAAGATTAAAGCGATTATAAAACCAGATGAAGTCATATTTAGTGAGGGTAATTATAATTATCACGTAAGAACGGACTATCAGATCTCAAGCAATCTAAGTGATTATTTGGAGTAAAGTGTGATTCTTTCACAGGTATGGTCTTTATTCTTAAACCCCACCAAAAGAGCCGAGAGGCTTCAATTCCCTGAAGTCCTCCTTGTTTGCTGGCTATTTTCTTTTATTAAGGGAATCTATTCTGTTATCTCTTTGAACTTTTCCCTTCTCTATAAAAGCTTTTCTTTTTGGTCGGTTCCAACCGATGAACTAAGTTCGCGTTGGTTTCTCTATGCCACTTTAATGGAAGCTATTTTTTATCCTGTTTATTTGATCTTCATAAAAACTTTATGGAGCTTTGTGATTCGTGGCTTTTGCTTAGTTGCCAATAAAAAGGTAAGTCAAGAAGAAATTGATGATGTTCTCATAACTTCTTTTACGCCCCATATTTTACTCGCACTACCATTGGTTGGAACTTTTTTTCATCAGCTGCTTCACTTAGTTTATCTTTATCTTGGCCTTCGTCATAAGCTTTTTCTAAGCCGTGCGCAAAGCATTCTTCTTATTTTTTCTCCCATTTTGATTCTTGTTCTTTTTTGGCTCACCATCATTATGATATTTGCTGTTTTCATTTCCTTTTTCCAGTATTAGGCTATTACCCATGCTTGATTCAGATTTAACCAGTGGTATTGTTGAAGTTATTTGTGGCCCTATGTTCTCAGGAAAAACGGAGGAGCTTCTTAGAAGAATTCGTCGTTCTGAGATCGCTAAACAAAAAGTGATGGTATTTAAACCTGCTATTGATAATCGCTACAAAGAAGAGGAAGTCTGTAGTCATGTAGGACATAGTTACTCTGCAGTTGTCATTAGTCGAAGTGTTCAAATTATTGATCGCATTCAACCAGGTATAAGAGTTGTTGCGATTGATGAGATTCAATTCTTTGATGAAGATGTTGTCGATGTGGTGAGTATTCTTGCAGATAAAGGAATTCGAGTAATTTGTGCGGGTCTCGATCAAGATCATCTTGGTACACCCTTTGGACCGATGCCAGAGTTACTTGCTGTAGCTGATAAGGTCGATAAACTATTTGCGGTTTGTACCATTTGTGGTGGTCCAGCCACAAAAAGTCTTAGAGTGAATACCAGTAATCAACAACGAGTCCTTGTCGGAGAGTTTGATCTTTATGAAGCTCGTTGCCGAAAGCATTATCAAGGAAGAAAAATACCTGTAGAACTTCAAGATTCTCTTAGTCTTTTTGAGGAGAACTAATCTCTTTCCTATGATATGCTAAATGGGGGAGAGTCATCATGATTGAAGAGCTCATTTCAGCAGAAAGTATTAGTCAAAGAGTTCAGGAACTAGGAGCACAAATCAACGAAGATTATAGAGATAAAGATCTTATGATCCTCGGTGTTTTAAATGGAGCTTTTCTTTTTTGTGCGGACCTTGTTCGACAAATTAGTCTTGCTCACACTATCGACTTCATTTCCGTATCAAGTTATGGCGATGATACTGTCTCATCCGGTAAGGTCAGTATAGAACATAAGCCTAAAAAGCCTGTAGAAAACAAAGACATCATTCTTATTGAGGATATTGTTGATACAGGCAATACCATTGATTTTCTTGTAAAACATTTTACGAATCTTAATGCTAAATCTGTTAGAGTTGCTTCCTTATTATCTAAACCTTCTCGCAGAGAGGTGGAGGTTCCCATCCATTATCAAGGTTTTGAAATTGAGGATCTTTTTGTGATTGGCTATGGCATGGATATGGCCGGTGCCTATAGAGGATTACCGTATATCGGAGTTTATAAAGATGATTGAAAAAACAGGAAGTGTAAGGATTGACCTTATCGGAGGAACGCTTGATATTCATCCAATTAATCTGATTCTTAGAAATGCAGTAACAATTAATTTTGCTACGAGTATTGTGGCCAAAGTTCAAATTGAGGAAATTGATTTCGACGGAGTAGAGATTTTTTCAACGGATTTTGAAGTTCAAAAAAAATATACCTTTTCCGAATTTAACGATGAGAACTATTTTTCAGATCATTTTGGAAACTTTCTTTTTCTTGCTCGAATTATTGGTTACTTTAACCATACTCGCGGTTTAAAAATTACTCTCTCATCTGGATCTCCTCCAGGCGCGGGACTTGGTGGCTCAAGCACCATGGGTCTTACTTTATTTAGAGCTCTTTGTGAGTTTACTCATTCTTTTTGTGATGATGATCACTCTATTGAGGTTGTTAAAGATATTGAAGCGGCCGTACTTGATTCAGGAATGACAGGCTATCAAGACTATTATCCCGCAGCGAAGGGAGGAGTTCTTGCTCTTCATCCAGGAGTAGGAAAAATTGAGGTCGAACAGCTCTATTCGCCTGAATTAAAAAAATATATCGAAGAGCATATGACGCTGATGTATTCAGGAAAGACTCGATTTAGTGGAATAAATAATTGGGAAGTCTATAAAGAGTTTTTTGATAAGAAAAAATCAATTCGTGAGGGACTTGCTAAAATTGCCGAGCTTTCTCATGAAGCCTATAACGTTATCAGGGCCAAAAACTTCTCTAAACTAAATCATCTGATAAGTTTAGAGGGAGAAGAACGAAAAAAGCTTTTTCCAAATATCGTAACAGAAGAAATTGATGATTTCTTTCTGGCTCTTCGAAAGCATATTCCTCATCTTGGCATGAAAGTTTGTGGGGCAGGTGGCGGAGGTTGTTTTATTCTTCTTCATCAACCCAATGATCGGGATCTTTTAAAGTCCCTTCTCGCAAAATCAGAGGATGGATTTAGAGAACTAGAATTTAGAGTAGAGAGAAATCTTTTTTGACAGAAGTAAAAAACATCGCTGGCATGAGTATGAAAGGTGGAAAAAGAGATAATTTCTTTTTTTGCCTTCTTGAGTTTTATCCAGAAAAAAAAAGATGGTTTTTAAGATCTCTTCTCCAAGTAAAGGATGAACAAACTAATGATGGAGATGCGGCCATAAGAGGTTGGATTTCTAAATATCAACTTTCTGATCTCGTTGTTGATTTTCCTCTTTCCACTCCATACTGCCAAAGTTGTCTTTTGGATTGTCCTGGGGCGACGGTTTGCCCTGTCGATGAAGTTAAAGAAATTCGAGAGTCTATGGAAGAGCTTCTTTTTCAAGATGAATCGATTCGAGAGGATAATCCTAAACGTTATG
This sequence comes from uncultured bacterium, assembly GCA_965365285.1. GTDB lineage: Bacteria > Bdellovibrionota > Bacteriovoracia > Bacteriovoracales > Bacteriovoracaceae > JAURDE01. The sequence goes on along the minus strand of CBDUBC010000046.1, from coordinate 12,730 downwards.
AAAAAGAGCGACTCAAAAAAATTGAGTTTAATCCCGGACGAAAAGTTATTCATGAAGTGAATGATGAGCATATGCTCTCACGTGCTTTTAAAAGAAAGCTTAAGAAAGGTTTTCTTCCTTACTGGAATAGAGGAATTGATTTTTGGATTTGGCGAAATTATTATGATCATCTCCTCGAATACTTTAATCAATCCTATGATTCTTTTGGGACGACGTCTCTTATGATTCTTTCTCGCTTTAGTTATTTGAGAAGACATTTTCCGAACTCTTTAAACCTATTTGAAAGTAATGTTAATTTAACGCTTATTGAGCTTATGAAAGCAGGGATTATTAAAATAAATGATATTAAAAATCTAGGTGATTTTGAACTTATGGCGAGTGCCAAATTAAATATTTTAAAAGATATTGAATCGGCCCTTAATCTTTTTATCTACGATCATGATCTCGAGATTCTCATCAAAAACCCAAGGGCCTATGATTCATTTATTTTGGCCTTAAGTGGTCGAAATATTCAACTCAATAAGATCCGCAAAGTCCCTGATTGGGCAGAGATTAAAGAAGGCCCTTTTATTCTCCCAGAGTTCTCTTAGAGACAGGAAATAAATAATACCCTACAGGAAGATATTTTCTCCCTCGAGGTGACTTGTTAATAACAGCATAAGTCGCCCTCGTTGGAAGTCTGAATTTGGTGAGCTTCATTCCCATTCCAACTTTACTGGGCTTACTCCACCATCCTTCTTCAAAAAGTCTAACAAAGTGATACTCATCAGTCATAAAAAAAGATGCTAAAAGATAATAGCTTTGATTGGAATCAAAGAAAGGGCTTTTAGTTGGATCACTCTTTCTATAATCAAGTCCAAGTGGAATAGCCTTTTCTTGTTTCATGGCCTCCTTAATGGCCTTAACAGAAACTGTTTTTCCAACAGAAAGTGGACCTTTCTTCGCATCTCCGGGTGTATGCCTTCCGGTACCCGAGGCCAGAGCAAAACAATTATATTTGTTATTTCGATGAAGCTTTAATGCCTTTTGTTCTGACTCTAAAAGAATCTGTACTTCAGCCGTTGGAGTATTAAGATTATAAATTTTTGCCTGTAAGCTTAATGAGATAAGGAAAAGGATAATGAACTTCATGATTTGAGCCCTTTAATTTGGGTAATGTAAAAAATACTTAAAGCTATAAAGATTAAACCCCAAATCCATGCACCAGAGACTAAACTTGAGACTCCACCCATAAAAAATCCAAATATGGCAAACACGCTATAAATAAAGAGATAAAGCTTAGCGTATTCCTTCTTATAGTAATGAGAAATATAAATAAATAGATGATAGAGTGCCATAAGTACTAAAAATAGCTTCAAACCTTGAAGAGATACTTCTACCAGTTGCTGAAGGTAATAAGGGTCAAGTTCTTGAAGACCATGAAATGAGGCAGTTAATTTTGCGACTTTTTCCAAAAGAGTCTTATTGGAGAAGGTAATCCAGAGGTAGTAAAGGACAAGAAGATCGGCAAGAGGCATTAAAACTAAGTCTTTGATTTGTTGCTTTTTCATAAACTCATGATTCTTTTAAATTAAGAGAAGTCACCTCGTCTGAGTTTTCTTTCCACATCTTTTTTGGCCTGATCTTCTCGTTTGTCGTACTTCTTTTTACCCTTAGCAAGAGCGATCTCAATTTTGACTAGTGAGTTTTTAAAATAGAGTTTAGTAGGAACGAGAGTGAGACCCTTGGTTGCCATTTTATGGGCAATATTGGTGATTTCTTGTTGATGAAGCAAAAGCTTTCTTTTTCGGTCTTCTTGGTGGTTGTTGATGTTTCCAAACTCATATTGGGGGATTTTCATTCCGTGAATCCAGACTTCACCATCTTTATCAATGGCAACATAGGCTTCACTTAGAGTCACTTTTCCATTTCGTAGACTTTTGATTTCGGTCCCTCTAAGAACCAGACCAGCTTCAAACATCTCTTCTAGGAAGTAGTCGTAGCGTGCTCTTTTATTGTTGGCGATGATTTTAATTCCCATGAAATTCTTCGTAGAGAGAGCTGACTTCTTCTTGAGTGAAGGTTTCAGCCCTGCGAGTCATCTCGAGGTCTAATGCCTGAAATGCTCTCTCAATCCTCTCCTTTTCATACTTTGATTTAAGGACTTTTCCAACCTGTTTTCTGCGATTGCTAAATAGAATTCTACAAAACTCTTCAAACTTTTTAAAATCTGAAAGAAGAATTCGCGGATTCTCACGCCTTTTAAAGCTAAGAACAACAGAATCGACTTTGGGAGGTGGAACAAAGGCACCCGGAGGAACATTGCAAAGAAGTCTGATTTCGAAATAATTTTGTATGAGGCACATCAGAGACCCTCGATCATTCCCTTTACTAGAGGCGGGTGCAATCATTCGATGCCCCACTTCTTTTTGAACCATAAGAGTCATCCATTGAATATTTTTCTTTTGAATAAATTTAATAATCAGTGGGACGCTGACATTATAAGGAAGATTAGAGACTAGCCATATCGAATCACCAAAATCAAATTCTTGTTCAAGAGCATCCCCAAGAACAATATGACTTTCTTTCACATGCTCTTTTAAGAGGTCATAAAAACGCTGATCTTTTTCAACGACAAAAAGTTCTTTTTCATGGGCCGCCAAATAGGGAGTAAGAATGGCAGGACCTGGTCCTACTTCTACAATAAGAGCTTTTTCATCTTTAAAATCATCGGTGATAGCGCGAATATATTTTTGATCTCTGAGAAAGTGCTGACCAAGATTTTTATCGGCAAAAGGAAGTTTAGTTGAGGACAACTTGATGCTCCTTTTCCCCTTTTTTAGAAATAATTCGATCTTTGGCATCTAAGCTTAAACATTTTGGGAAAGGAATTGCGAGATCCTTTAGAAGACAGCCGTAATGAGCGATCATCGCACCGTTATCTGTACAAAACTTTGGTTCGACAAAGTTTACATTTTTAAAATTCTTTTTCAGTTGAATTCGAAGGTATCGATTAGAGGCAACTCCACCTCCAACAACGATGGGAAGCTCCCCAAGTTCATTGAGTTCAAAGGCCATCTTAAGCTTAAGAACAAGGGCCTTTATTATGGCATGCTGATAGCTTGCACAGAGGTCTTTGAAGTCCTGAGAGGCCTTGCTAGGATCATTGAGGATGAGATCTCTTTGAGCGGGAGTCAGAATCAGTTCAGGGTTCTTTTCCAGATAATTTCGGAGTTGAGTCTTCACCCCAGAATAGCTTAAATTGGCGGTTCTTTTGTCTCTTAGACCTATAGGGAAATCTATTGCCTTATGATTTCCGAATCCGGCCAAAAGGTCTATGATTCGTCCAGCGGGATATCCTAGGCCCATCATTTTTCCGCCCTTATCAAAGGCTTCTCCAGCAGCATCATCCAGAGTGGTTCCAAGAACCTCCATATCAAGTGGTCCACTGATCTTAGCAAAGAGGCTATGTCCTCCACTTACCAAAACCCCAAGATAGGGATACTCATTTCTTCCCTCACTCAGCCCAATTGCTTCTAAATGGGCCATCAGGTGATTAGCGGGAACTATACTAGCTTTGGTGAATAGAGCGAGTGTTTTGGCCATATTTAGACCTGTTAGAAGTGGTCCTAGGAGCCCAGGATGGGTAGTAACACTAATAATATTAATATCTTGGATATTTTTACCTGAATCCTCAAAAACCTGCTTCACTAGAGGAAGAAGCTTATCGAGGTGGTTTCTAGAGGCAATTTCAGGAACCACGCCACCCCATTCTCGAAGAATAGTTTCCTGACTAAAGGTTTTAAAGGAAAGAATGGTGCTTTTGCCCATCTCATGCTCTAAAAGGCATAAGGAAGTGTCGTCACAACTTGTCTCTATTCCTAGGCAAAGTATTTTCATAGAGGTTTTTTACACAAGAAAAACTTTATCGAAAAGGTGAGGGAAATATTTACTTTAGTGCGATGTGTAGCTTGGACAAGACACCTTATGCATGATCTCCTTAGCTTTTTCCTTATCAAGCTCGCTAGGAAGCCCTCTTTCGTCTCGAGAATACCATTCAGGTGCCATATCTTTTGTATGACAGGCAATACAGCTGTCCAAACTTACTTTTGGAGACTTCTTTTTATCCTCAAATTGAAAGGGATGTTCACTATCCATCTTATGACAATGCATACATTGAACACCTGAAAAGTTTTTTGAAAGTTCATGCTTTTTATCGAGCTCATGAACTCTAAAGGCGAGATCACTCCGCTCACTTTCTTTCATATCCCGAATACTACCTTTTTCCTTAAAGAGATCCTGCATCTCTTTAAAATAGTTTTCTTTGAGTTTAAGAAGATCTCTGGTTTCTTCTCCAACGATATCCAATGCTACCGGCTTTTCTCGAATTTCTACCAAATCTTCATATCCATTAAAGCCATTGGTTTTTCGAAATCCTAGTGAGTGGCAGCCAATACAATTTTGATTTTTGTGTTCTCCTGCTTGAATAAGACTTCCCATGGCAAGAGAGTGAGGCGTATTTTTCCAAAAATTGTACTGGGGAGTATGACATTCTACACAGCTTAGATAACTTTTAATCTTTTTTTGATCCAGCTGGACCATCATATCTTTTTGTTCTTGGTCTTGGATTTCTTGGAGTCTTTTTTTATGCTTTAGAGTAAAAGCAGTCAGAGGATTGCTTTCCACCTTCTTTTCGAGTTCTGAGTGAATCTCATGAAGTTTAAAAGAATCAGCTCCTTTGGTTTTATTAAAATCGATTCTAATTTCTCCAACATAATGATTTTTATTGAGCACTTGAACAATTTTAGTATTTCCTTCAACAAATGGGTCTCTGGTAAAAGACTGATCATGACTTCCTAATATCCAATCAATTTGAGGGAACCTGTCGGCAAGCTTTTCATCAAACTCCATTCCACCATGACTGAGAACGATAATTCTTAAAAAAGGGTCGGTGTAATTAAGTCCAAGTTCATCAAATAAAGACTCTAATGCCGTTATGGGATCAGAAAAAATAGCTTGGTCAAAAAGAGCGGGATTAGCGATGGAGAAAAGATAGATGCGGTGGGGAAGGTGTTCAATATAAGCAAACCGTTGCCCTTTAAGTTCTCCTGAATTACTCACTAAAAGTCTAGCAGGAGAATCTTTCCAAATTTCATTATAAAAATCTGTACCCAGAGAAAAATCAAGTTCTCCAGGCAGTCGATAGTTTAGCCCCATCAAATCCATTGCCGAAACCATATCCCTTGCAATCAGCTCACTACTTCGTTTTTTCACATCACTAATAACAGGAGTTGGAAAGAGCATATCTCCGGTATCGACATAAAAAACTTCAGCTTCCTTTTCGATTTCACTCTTTAAACCATAGACATTAGGAAGTCCGCCTAAAGGGTGGGTTCGACATCCACAGGGAACGCTTTCACCTTGAATATTATGAGAAAAAAGAAGAGAGAGCCGGTTTTTTCCAGGCTTTAGAACCATTTTATCGGATACATGGTTACAGGAAAATAGAAAAATAAATAGGAAAATAAATTTCATTAAATTTTTTGTAAAATATTTTTAGCTTCTTTAATTTGTCGTGCTTTAGGGTAGAGCTTCATTAGCTCTTCAAGGACTTGCTTAGCTGATTCGTTTTCACTGGTCTTTTGAAAAGATTTTCCTAGAAAAAGAAGTCCATTTTTATTAAAGCTTGATTTTGGAAATTCAGTAAAGAGTTTGGAGAAAAGCGTTTTTGCCGTGTTATAGTCTTTATCCATGTAGGCAATCATCCCTAGATTATGAAGAACATGCGCTCTAGTTTTTCCGATGACTTTATTATTGTTGGATAATCTTATAAGAATATTTTTAGATTTAGAATATTTACCCTTTCGATAAAGGGCCATAGCATCGTTATAATCATCTCTAAGAGTTCTTTTTTTAGGAGTTACTTTTTTTTTTGATCCTAGAGTCTTTAGTACTTTTTGAAGATAATCATTTTGCTTTTTTTGGAGATCTTTAATCTCAGCGAGCTCTTTGTCCTGCTCTGTTTGCTTTTCTTTGAGAAGCTTGATCTGCTCTCTTAAAATGCTCATCTCCTCTTTGATTTCTTTATTTTGAGATTCAATTTCTTGATTTCGTAGGTAACCTTTCTCTTCAATTTTACCCTGAAGGTCATTGAGCTTTTCCTGAACTTCCGTGATTTTTACGGTGTAGTCTGCGCTCATTTTTTGTCCTTCGACAATTTGAACGGCCAGATTATCGACCATTTGTTCTCGTTGAATTTGCTCTTGAGTTTTACATCCTACGAATACGAGTAGGATTATTAAATATGTTTTCATAGGTTTTCTAGAGTGGCCTTTCTAACAGCGATGAATTCAGCCTTTTCAGCTTCCTTTTTCGCCATGATGGCATATTGCTTAGCCTTGTTGAAGTATTTTTTTCTGTAAGCACTTTTGGCCTTGAGATAATAAAATTCAGCTTTTCGATAACGTGTAGGAGCGAGGATGTAGGCCTTTGCATCTTTGGCCGCCATGAAAGCGGCCCCAGCGAGATTCATTTCTAATTTAGGCCTTGCGGTCGTAAGACCGCAGGCCGTAAGGAAAAGGAGAAAAAAAGAGAGAATAATTCTCTTCATAGATCCTAAAGTTCAACAACAACGAAGTTTGCTCGTCTATTTTGCGACCAAGAACTTTCATCGTGACCAAAAGCTAGAGGTCTTTCTTTACCATAGCTAATAGTAGACATCTTGCTTGAAGACACACCAAGTGCACTTAGGTAGTTCTTAACGGCCATAGCTCTTCTTTCACCAAGAGCAAGGTTGTATTGAACTCCACCTCTCTCATCACAGTGACCTTCAATTTGGATGGATACATTGGGGTTATTTTTTAGGAACTCAGCATTTCTAGCTAGAGCTTGTCTTGTAGAGGTAGATAGAGCTGAGCTGTCAAAAGCAAAGTAAACAGTTTGAAGTGCACCTGCTCTTCCAGAGTCAGAATCAGCATTTACTTCTAGACCCGAAGCGCTTCCTTCAGTTACCATTTCATCACTGGAACCTGATGAAGAAGATTTCTTAGTTGTACTACAGCTAGCAACCATGAGAGATAACGCGATAAAGAAAAGTGTTTTTAATTTCATTATTAGGACTCCTTAATTTTAAATCCGTGATTACTGCATATTATGACAGTCTAAGGACAATTTATAAAGAAAAATAGTAGGAGACTCAGATTTTGAAATACATCATATTTTTTCTTTTCTTCTCTTCTCAACTCTTTGCGAAAGATTGGATGGATACGTTTAAAATCCCAACTAACTTCGGAGATTATAAGTTTGAAATTATCTTCGACCAAAAAGATGAGAGCTTTGCCACAATCGTAAAATCTATCCTTATTAATAAAACTGAAACTCTTGCTGATTACTTTCAGTACGCGCCACAAGATATAATTCATATTGTCATACAGAGCGATCCCGTTACTGCAAATGGATCCGCCCAATCCATACCGGCCAATATTATTAATCTCTATAATTATCCTCCAACCCATTCAGACTCACTAAACGGCTCCCACAACTGGGAAGAGATCCTCACGGTTCATGAACTCGTTCACATCATCCACATGGATCAAACCAGATCTTTTCTTAAATATATGCGCTATATCTTTGGATCAATTGGTAAGCTTGGGGGAGTCGTGCCGCGCTGGTTTACGGAAGGTGTGGCAACCTGGGCCGAAAGTGAATTTACAGAAACAGGAAGACTAAAAGACCCTCTCATTAAATACCACGTCACCCAAAAGCTTAAAGACGTTAATTTTTGTCAAGAAATAGACTGTCTAGATGAACCTGGTCAATATCCCTACGGTCATACTCCTTACTGGGTAGGCGCCCATTTTCTATCATATCTTGAGACTCAAAAACCTGGAACTATTCGCTGTCTTATTGAGAGAAACTCGGAAACCATTCCTTTTAATCTCGGAAGGGCGTTCGTTTTGTGTACTAATAAAGAAATTGAAGACAATTTTTATTCTTTCAGAAACCAGATCCAATCTTTAAAGAGATCTCTTCCCTTAAAAACGGCCCTTCATAAGGGAATCCATATTTATGATAATAAAATGCTTACGCTTGACTTCATTGATGATGATTTGACTTTAAAAATTGGTGATCAATCACTTCATCCTCCCTATCGCATCGATAATGTTCAAGTTCACGAAGACTCCTTACTTGTTTCGACTCTTCCTAACCCTGAAGAGAGAATTTGGTATGAATACAATCAAGACTTTATTGAAATTCCTGGAATAAAACCTAAGACGGCCTATTTGTTCAAATATCAAAAACAATTCCTAGAAATTTATTATGAGAATGATCAGTGGTTACTAAAATATGATCAACAATCTTTACCACTTGCAAAAACTATTCGTTATCCTCATCTCTTTAAAGACAAGCTTTTTTATGAATCTAATAAAGCTATTTATGTCTTCAATTTAAAAACTTTAAAAACAAAAAAAATATACCAATCAAAACTACCTTTCCAAGTGTTGACTTACTGTGAGGGAGAGCCACTTCTAAGAAATAAAGAAGGAATCCTGTTTCCAGGAAAAATACTTTCAAATAATGAAATTCTATTAGCAGCGAATTCAAAAAATGATCTCTATCTTTTTACTAGAGTTAAGAAAATTAAAACGACATGCCAGGGTCTTAGAAAAAGAATGAAAGAAAAGAATTCAGCCTCAGATCAAGCCACGAGAATAAAAACTCCTGTTAAAAAAGAAAGCTATCCTTCTTTTGCCCATTTTCTTCCCCATTATTGGTTTTTCACCTACGTTGGAGGAGGAGCTGATCTTGAGCGCTGGAGTATCTTTACGACTATCTCTGATCCGGCAAAAAATAGCGAAATATCTCTTAATTATGATCTTTATCCAGAAATAAGTAAAAATGCAGTTAATTTCACCATATCTCACCATTGGGATGACTTTACTCTAGTTGCAAAAAGAGTAAAAGAATATTCCAAATCAAGTCTATCAGCAGAGCCTAATTCGGATGAATCGATAGGAGCATTAGCCGCTTTAAGCTCATCCTCAAGAGATCTGCTTACTCAAAGTTCATTCGTTATTCTTCAAAAGAAAAATAAGGATTTTTTAAATCCTCAGGTAAAGAAAGGAATGACTTTCTCTTATCAATTCTCCTTTTTAAAAACTCAACAATATAAAAATGATTTTTTAAACTCGTATCAGCTGCTTCTCATACCTAGCTATAAAAATCAGGATACTTTTAAAGACTATTTTTCTCTTGAGTCACAGGTGCAATTGAAACTAAAACCAAGCTCTATCTTTGGAATCAATCTTCGTTCAAATTATGGGAGAATGTTTAAAAAAGGTTTTTCTGACGGCGTTCTTTTTGGAGGAGGGGAGGGAAGTATAGCCAGTGAATCCTTTTATCGATTTTTGGCAATCCCATACTCTGATACTTTTGGAAATGAAATCTGGACTTCTACAATAGAGTTTTCTTTGGAATCTCTAGATATATATTCTGCCGGTGGAGGGCTTTTTCCTATATATCTCAAAAAGATGGATACGCTTATTGGTTTTGAGCACCTTAAGGCAGACAGAACCTATCTCAATAATCAATTTGTTCATCGAGAAGATATCTTAGGAAGCTATGTAGGAGCTCGCTTTGATTCAACTATTTTCTATCTTGCTCCTATTACTATGGAGCTCGTTTATGCCTGGATCCTTAATCAAGATGTAAAAAATGAGCAATTTCGTTTTCTTGTAAAATCAACATTTGAATTTTAGGGAGCATCCAAGAAGTAACTGACACCACTGAGCGAATAAGTTGCTCCGGATCGATCACTTGCCAGATTATCATGATCAAGAGGCTCATCACCCATTCGAATCCAATTTCGAGTACCTTTTAATAATCGATTACTATATAAATTAAAGATCTCTCTTTCTCTAAGTGCCCGTGGAAAAAGAGCAACTTCATCCACTTGTCCAGAAAAGCCATTTCCAAGGATTAATGGAGACCCGTTAAAGCTTCCTATGTCAGAACTTGCTTCACCTACATCAACCCCATCAATGTAGAGCTTTAAAATCTTTCGATCATGAGTGACGACTATTTGATGCCAACTCTCATCTCCATAGTTTACTCTATGTTCTATTTCTGCTTTTTTCCCATTTTTATCAACGAAATAAACTCCACTTCCAAGAATAATAGAAAAACCCGTGATGCCATCAGTATTTTCCATCAAGATGAGTTTCATTTGATCGGACTCACTACTTTTAAACCAGATTCCAAATGTAAAAGATCCTGGAAGATCTTCAAAAAGCTCCACTGAATCCGCGGCGCTGATCTGTAAACTATAGCTATTAAAAGAGAGAGTTCGAATCGTTATTTCTCTATCATTAATTACTTCAAAACCCTCCTGATCTTTCATATGAACTTTGAAAAGATATTCACTTTCAGCCTGCAAACCATCGACTTTAAACTCAAGATTATTTGTACTCACTAGTTTAACTCCATCTTGATAGATGAGATATTCAGACGCATCTGGATGAGCATCCCAAGAAAGTATTACCGAACTGTATTTTAATTTAGAGCTAGACTTCAAACCCTCAAAGGGAAGAATTTCAAGAGGATCCTTTTCATTTACAATTTTATTGTCTTGGAAAAGCTCGCGATCTCCTCCACAGCCTACCAAAAAAGACAAAAGAAAAATGAGGCATCTCATACCTTAATCGTCTCATGATTTGATCTATAAGTCGTTTGGGTAAAGACTGCCTGATTTGATCTAGAATGTGTGCTGAAAGTTCAGAAGGGTATCTCCAAAGTCACTTGCGATAAACTTCTCTTTAAGGATAATGTGACCTATCTTTACAGGCTCTTCTTCTCCAGAAACAAAAACTTCATACATAATGGTGCCATGATTCATTTCTCCAAGAACTTCTCTAAAATCTCTTTGATCGCTTGGGTTAATTTTAAATCTATTATTTTTGGGCGCCATAAAAGTTATTTTATAGGGAGCAACGACTTTTTCCTTAGGAACCATCATGCCGTTTCGAGTAACGGTGGCCCAAGAATTTACAGGTCTTCTAAAAGCGCTTCCACCTTGATCTTGCCCTGGGAACTTTCTTTTTAGCTTTTTGATGGTTTTTTTAAAAAAGATTGCCGCAAATCGAAAAGTTCCTTTTTTTGGCTCAGGAATAATATTGGAGTACTCGTATTTAAAAAGATCCATATTGGTTCCTTGCCCATCCAAACCTTTCATTAGATGAGTATTTTGCGACGGCATCCCATCAACTAAAATCTTAATTGCAAGTCCAGGAATTATATCTTTCTGATCAAAAATCGCTAATGAAAGTCTTAAAAGTCCAGACCCACCTGTTTTAAACAATCCGGAGTAGGGAGTATTAGGATTAGTAATAACGAAATCAACTGGAGCAACACTTCCAAATGGGTGCAAAATTTTAAGGTCCTTTTTTGGCTTTAAGTCAGAATATAAGTGAAAGGCCGGTGCGGCGATTTTGTACCTTAAAGATCTTATAAGGTCCGTAAAAGAAGTTTTAGTGGGAAGAGTTTTATATTGAGTGGACTTAGTTTGGTTCCAAAGAATTTCAAGCTTTTTTTCAGCGTCCCAAGTGTTGTAATTTGAGGGGAGGGTGAAAGCACCGCCAACTTGAGAAATTAAAAATAGTAAACCAACCAAGACCTTTTTCATAAAAATACTCCTTTAGACACTACTCGGTACATATCTTGGTAGCATAAGTAATACAAAAACTTTGGGCTCTTAAGCATCTGAAATCACTATGCTTATCAACAAGGGCTTGCGGTAAATCAAAATAACCTTTATATATTGTATAATCAATCTCGGGGGTGTCCTGGTTTCGACAGGGATGCATGAGGTTTGGTTTGCGTGTCTGGGTTGATCGACTGGCCCAGTAAAAAGTCGATCAAAACATAATTGCTGAATCTAATGATTTTGCTCCAGCAATGGCTGCTTAATAGTAGTTCATAAACTGTGAGGGGTGTGCACCGATAACAAAAAGCACACGAGCGAGCTAAGGTTACTCGTTAACTAGCCTTCTAGGAACAGTCGGAAAAACCTAGTTAAAAAACACCCGAGTTTTGTGAAGTTGACAAACTTCAATAGCCTTGTCTTCTGGCCATAAATGAAGACTACACACGTAGTGGGCCATCCCAACTGATCTTTGGACGCGGGTTCGATTCCCGCCACCTCCACCATTACGATATCTAGTTATCTAGGATGATCTCCAACGACTTTTAGTTATCTCATGTGATAGTTTTTCTTTATGAAAAAGTTCATCAATGGAAAAGTTCTACTTACTCTTTTTATTATTACCAATGCCGTTTATTTAACTATGGTACTGTAGAGTTTACCCTTCATCCAAATACCAGATAGTGTTCGGATTGCTTTGAAATTAAGTGTTTCAATGGGGAAAAGGTTTATGTAACTTTTTCCCTTGATACTTGCGACCGGGAGGCCAAAAGGCAACTTGAATGGTTAACTAATCGAGGTTCTATTTATAGGGCCTATGATGTTCAGGCCCTGGCAAGAAATCTTAATTTAAAATGCTGTTACACGGCTTCATACAGCCCGGAAAGCAATGGAATGGCAGAAGCCTTTGTGGGAACTTTTAAACGGGATTACGTGTGTGTAAACGATTGTTATTCAGCAGAGGTAGTGATGAAAATGTTACCGCTATGGTTTAAGGATTACAATGAAATTGCTCCACATTCCAGTCTTGGCATGAAAAGTCCAATGGAGTAC
>CBDUBC010000045.1:0-20964 GCA_965365285.1 uncultured bacterium | reverse complement strand
GCTATTCTTGTTGTTTCTGCAGCAGATGGTCCTATGCCACAAACTAGAGAGCACATCCTACTTGCTAGACAGGTTGGTGTTCCAGCTATCGTTGTTTTCCTTAACAAAGTAGACCAAGTAGATGATGAAGAACTACTTGAGCTAGTTGAAATGGAAATTAGAGAACTTCTATCTTCTTACGACTTTCCAGGTGATGATATTCCTATCGTTGCTGGTTCTGCTCTTGCAGCTGTTGAAGGAAGAGATCCTGCTATCGGTAAAGAAAGAATTCTCGAGCTTATGGAAAGAGTTGATGAGTACATCCCAACTCCAGAAAGAGCGATCGATAAAGATTTCCTTATGCCAGTTGAAGACGTTTTCTCTATCTCAGGTAGAGGGACTGTTGTTACAGGTAGAGTTGAAAGAGGGATCATTAAAGTTGGTGAAGAAGTTGAGATCCTCGGTATTAGAGACACTCAAAAAACAACCGTTACTGGTGTTGAAATGTTTAGAAAGCTTCTTGACCAAGGTCAAGCAGGTGACAACTGTGGTATCCTTCTTAGAGGGACAAAGAGAGAAGACGTTGAAAGAGGTCAAGTTCTTTGTAAGCCAGGTTCTGTTACTGTTCACAATAAATTTAGATGTGAAGTTTATATCCTTACTAAAGAAGAAGGTGGAAGACACACTCCAATCTTCAAAGGTTATAAGCCACAATTCTATTTTAGAACAACTGACATCACTGGTACCGTTACTCTAAATGAAGGTACTGAAATGATCATGCCAGGTGATAACACTTCTTTTGCTGTTGAGCTGATTAACCCAGTTGCTATGGAAAAAGGGTTAAGATTTGCGATCAGAGAAGGTGGGAGAACCATCGGTGCTGGTACAGTTTCTGAGATTCTTTAATTAGAATAAAAATATAGAAGGCCGGATCTTTCCGGCCTTTTTTTTTCCTAAAATTCGGGTGTATAGCTCCAACGGTAGAGCGGCTGATTCCAAATCAGTAGGTTGGGGGTTCGAATCCCTCTGCGCCCGCCACTTTATTATTTATTGTCTTGAGCATTTATGTCATTAGCATCAACTTCCCCTTGAGGGCATCTGCCAGTGCTTTTATTTTTATACCAATTAACAGTAACTTTCCATTGAGCTTGATTTAATGTTCTTACTTGGCCCTCACATTCCGTGCCCTTGTCATAGTATTTAACTTTACTGCCTTGTTTAACCTTGTTTCCGTTCTTGTCTCTTACCCAGTCTCCGGCAAAAGCTTGTACAGTGAGCAAAAACGTAGCGATTATGGCAAATGACTTCATAAATTCTCCCTATTCTGAATTTAAACTTGTATATAAATTATAGCCCAAAAATGGTGTAAAAGAGAAAAAAGCTACATAAATAAGTGTAACGCATAGTATTAAAGCAAAGTAAGGGTAGATGTTAGATTAAAGATCTTTTATTCATAACTTGATTTGTGGGCAGTAATTCATTGTGCGCCAAGTTAGAAAATATTTCTCGGTGAGGTGCCCTCATAAAATGAATGGACAAGTTGGTCAAGATTGTGCATATAAGGAAGACTGGATTTTTGGCAATTATAATTTCCATACCCTAAATAAAGGTAAATGTGTATGTCGATCATCAAAAGTGAAGATGGTAAGAAATGGATTAATGCTCTTATCGCTGGTTGTAGCGTTCTCGTAGCATTTGTAACTATTCGTTTTATTGAACAACTAAGCGAATGGTTCGACCTTGAAGCGAAGGTTGGAAATTTTATCCTTTTCTCTCAAGGGATAGGGATTTTACTTGGTGTAGTTACGTTTCTTGCTATTGCAAAAAACAAGAAAGCAATTTCTTATATGCAAGAAGTTTACGGCGAACTTCTTAAAGTTGTTTGGCCTGAAAACGATGGTGTCGTTAAAGTTACTGTTGGTATTGTAATTGGAGTTTCCATTGTGAGTGGACTCTTTGTACTTATAGATTTTTTATCCAAACAACTCTTATCACTTGTTTATTAAGGACAATGACAAAATGACTGAAGAAAACACAAAAACAGAAGTTGCTGTAGAAGAAAGTACTGAAGAAACGGATCAAGAGCTTAGTACACTTCAAGATAAATATGGTTTCGCTAAAGGTGATTCACCAGACTTTAGATGGTATATCGCCAAGACTATGACTGGTCAGGAAAACAAAGTTGTTAAAGCTCTTAGAGAAAGAGTTGTAAATTATAATTATATGGAATTTTTCTCGGACATCATGGCCCCTGAAGAAACAGTCACAACGAATGTTGGTGGCAAAAAAAGAACTTTAAAGAAAAAGTATTTTCCAGGATACGTTCTTATCAAAATGATCATGAATGATAATACCTGGCACTTAGTTAAGGATACTGACAAGATTACTGGTTTTGTTGGTGGAACTAAGGATAAGCCTGCTCCTATCAGTGATGAAGAAGCAGCATACATGACCAACCAAGCTAAGGATGGATATAAAAGACCGAAGTCTTCTGTTGAATTTACAGAGGGTGAGTCTGTTAAGGTTATTGAAGGACCGTTCGCATCTTTTGTTGGAACAGTTGAAGCTGTTAATGACAAAGGCAAGCTTAAAGTAAGTGTATCTATTTTTGGTAGACCAACTCCTGTGGAGCTAGAAACTTCTCAGGTAGAAAAAATATCTTAATTATTACGGGAGACTAGACACTAGAGCTAGTCGTTTGAACCGGGAGGAAAAATGGCAAAGAAAGTTACAGGTTTTATTAAGTTACAAATCGAAGGCGGAAAAGCAAACCCATCTCCACCTATTGGACCAGCTCTTGGTCAAAAAGGTGTAAACATCATGGAATTTTGCAAGGCTTTCAATGCAAAAACGCAAAAAGAAGCAGGTGTTGTACTTCCTACAATCATCACTGTTTACTCTGACAGATCTTTTACTTTTGTTACTAAGACACCACCAGCGTCTTACCTACTCAAGAAAAAACTCAATCTTAAGAGTGGAGCGAACAAGCCAGGTCACGAAGTGGC
The DNA here is from genome assembly GCA_965365285.1 of uncultured bacterium. Taxonomy (GTDB): domain Bacteria; phylum Bdellovibrionota; class Bacteriovoracia; order Bacteriovoracales; family Bacteriovoracaceae; genus JAURDE01. The sequence continues at coordinate 17,980 of CBDUBC010000045.1, read as the reverse complement.
AGGAAAAGTTCCTCAAAATGTAGTTGAAGAAGTTGTGGAAAACAAAAAACCAGATTTAACAGCTGCAACTAAAGAAGCTGGTATGAGAACGATTGAGGGCTCTATCAGAAGTATGGGACTAAAACTAGATTACTAAATTATAAATGAACGGGAGATTGGCCGTAGTGCTATTCGCTTGAACCGGGAGGAAAAATGGCTAAACAAAGCAAAAAGTATCGTGAGGCAATCGCCAAAATCGACTCAACAAAAAAGTATACGATCGAGGAAGCTCTAAACCTTGTTAAAGAAGCAAACTTTGCTAAATTTGACGAAACAGTAGATCTTGCTTTCAGACTTGGTGTTGACCCAAGACATGCTGATCAAATGATCAGAGGAGCTCTTGCTCTTCCAGCAGGTACAGGGAAAAGTGTTAAAGTTTGTGTTGTAACGAGCGGAGATAAAGTTTCTGAAGCAGAAGCTGCTGGAGCTGATTTCGTTGGTGGTGATGACATCATTACAAAAATCCAAGGTGGTTGGACTGATTTCGATAGAATGATCGCTTCTCCAGATATGATGGGTAAGCTTGGTCGAATTGGTAAGATCCTAGGACCTAGAGGTCTTATGCCAAACCCAAAACTTGGAACTGTTACTCCTGATGTTGCTAAAGCTGTAAAAGAGCAAAAAGGTGGTAAGGTTGAGTATCGAACTGAAAAGAACGGTATTATTCACGTGCCAATCGGAAAGAAATCTTTCACTGCTGAACAACTAAGCCAAAACTTTAACGCAATTGTAACAGCAATTATGAAAGCAAAGCCTGCGAGTTCAAAAGGTACTTATCTTAAGTCTCTGACTGTGAGTACAACAATGGGCCCAGGAATTAAAATTGATACACTGCAAGCTTCTCAGCTTGTATAAACTAGAGGTTGATGAAGGTCGGTTTGGAGTAATCCATATAAATCCTGCCAGAAATCTCCCTCCCAATTAAGGAGGTGCTAATGCTAAATAGAGAGCAAAAGCAAACCATCATTGATGGATTAAAGGGTGACATCGAAAAAGCCCAAGGCCTCTTTCTTACTAACCTAATCGGGATAACGGCGAATAATTCCGTTAAGGTCCGAAAAGAAGTAAGAGATGCTGGTGGGAAATTAGTTGTCACAAGAAACACCCTGTTCGGAAAAGCTGCCGAGGGGACTTATGCTGAATCAGTACTCAGCGGACTTAAAGGTACAAATGCTGTTGCGTTTGCTTTTGAAGACGCAGCTGCTGTAGCAAAGGTCCTAAAAGATGCTGGTAAAGATCACGAGCTTGTTGATCTTAAGGCCGGTTTCCTTGAGCAAAAAGAACTTACAAAAGCTGAAGTTACTGAGCTAGCGAGCTTGCCAAGCCGCGACGAAATGCTTGGAACCTTACTGGCTACCTTTATGGCCCCAGTATCGGCATTTGCAAGAGTTCTGCATGCTATTAAAGAACAAAAAGAAGAAGCGAGCGCATAATATCGCCGCATAACAACAAAAAAGTAAAAGATTTTAGAAAATAGGAGAATTACAATGAGCATTACAAACGAACAACTTATGGAACACGTATCAAATATGTCTGTTCTTGATCTAGCTAACTTGGTAAAAGAATTAGAAGAGAAATTTGGTGTTTCTGCTGCCCCAGTTGCTGTAGCTGGTGGAGCTGGACCAGCTGCTGCTGCTGAAGAGCAAACTGAATTTACAGTTGTCCTTGCTGAAGCTGGTGCAAAGAAAATCAACGTTATTAAAGAAGTTAGAGGTATCACTGGTCTTGGTCTTAAAGAAGCTAAGGACCTTGTTGAAGGTGCACCTAAGCCAGTTAAAGAAGGCGTTGAAAAAGCTGAAGCCGAAGAAATCAAGAAAAAACTTGAGGCTGCAGGCGCTAAGGTTGAGCTTAAATAAATTTTTCGTTTATAACGATTATTTTTTCAGGCGTGAGAGTCGTACGTACTCTCACGCCTTTTAGTATTTAAACCCGTTAGGAGAGCCAAGATGACTAAGGTTTTCGCCCCCAATGAATGGTACCGAAAAAAGTTCGCCATAACTCCGGTAGAAATAGAAACTCCCCCTCTTATGGGACTTCAAATCGATTCTTATACCGACTTCCTTCAAAAGGACGTCGCTCCCGATAAAAGAAAAGACATGGGTCTTCAGGCCGTATTTAAAAGTGTCTTTCCTATCTACGATTTTAACAAAACTGTCTCACTAGAATTTGTTAGTTATTCTCTTGAGCAACCGAAGTACAGCGTACAAGAGTGCCGTCAAAGAGGCCTAAGTTACGAAGCTCCGCTTAAAGTTGTTGTTCGACTCGTATTTTATGACGTAACTGTTGATAAAGACGGAAATGAGCAAAGAACTGTATCTTCGATTAAGGAACAAGAAGTCTATCTAGGAAATATTCCTCTGATGGCGCCCACTGGTTCTTTCGTTTATAATGGAACTGAAAGAGTTATTGTTTCTCAGCTTCATAGATCTCCAGGGATCATCTTCGAGCATGATAACGGGAAAAAGCATTCAAGCGGTAAGCTTCTTTATGGAGCAAGAATCATTCCTCATAGAGGTTCTTGGCTTGATTTTGAATTCGATCACAAAAATATTCTTTTTGCTCGAATCGATAGAAAAAGAAAGCTTCACGCGACAGTTGTCTTGAAGGCACTTGGATATTCCACTTCTGAACTTCTTAAAGAGTTCTACCATTTGGAAACTGTAAAACTTGATAAGAAAGGGAATTTTTCAAGAGCTCTTGATTTTGAACTTCTTATCGGAACCAGAGCCAACCACGATATTCTTCACCCAAAAACAGGAGATGTTCTTGTTAAGAAAGGGAAGAAATACGCTAAAGGTTCTGTCAAAAAAATGAAAGACGCAGGATTAAAGGAACTTCCTTTAACTCTTGAAGAAGTCGTTGGGCGAGTCGTTGCAGACGATATCTTTGATTCTAAGACAGGTGAAGTTCTTTGTATGGCCAATGAAGCTCTTTCAGAGGCTAAAATCAACGAACTTATGACCGCTGGAATTAACGAAGTTCAGTGTCTTTATATTGATATGATCAATTTTGGTGACCAGGTTAGAAACACTCTTCTTCTTGATAAAACTGAAAATTATGAAGAAGCAGTTACCAAGATTTTTGAAAGACTTAGACCAGGTGAGCCTGTTGGACTTGAAGCTGCTGAAATGCTCTTCAACGGTCTTTTCTTTGATGAAAACAAATACGACCTCTCTAAAGTAGGTCGAATGAAAATTAACTATAAGTTTGGAATGGATGTTCCTGTTGAGAACACAGTCCTTACCAAAGAAGATATCCTTACGACTGTAAAATATCTTGTAGAGCTCAATAACGGTAAAGGTAAAGTGGATGATATCGACCACCTTGGTAACCGAAGAGTTCGAGCGGTTGGTGAACTTCTTGAAAACCAATTCAGAGTTGGTCTTGTAAGAATGGAAAGAGCCGTTAAAGAAAGAATGGCGATTCAAGAAATTGAAACCATGATGCCATACGATCTTGTCAATCAAAAACCTGTAGCTGCTGTGATCAAAGAATTCTTTGGTTCTTCTCAGCTCTCTCAGTTCATGGATCAAACGAACCCACTTTCTGAAGTTACTCATAAAAGAAGACTTTCAGCACTTGGGCCAGGTGGTCTTACAAGAGAGAGAGCAGGCTTTGAGGTACGGGACGTTCACGCCACTCACTACGGAAGAATGTGTCCGGTTGAAACTCCTGAAGGACCAAACATTGGTCTGATCACTTCTCTTGCGACTTTTGCGCGAGTTAGTGAGTACGGGTTTATTGAAACTCCATATAAAGTTATCGGAGATAATCAAGAAATTAAAAAAGAATTTAAATACTTTTCAGCCTTCGAAGAAGAAGGGAAGACCATTGCACAAACTAAGAAAGATTATATGCAAGGTGGAAAAGTCACAGGGACTCATATCGCGGCTCGAAGAGCTGGTGAATTTGCCCTTGTTGATGCTGAAGAAGTTCAGCTGATGGACGTTTCTCCTTCTCAGATGATCTCGCTTGCAACATCTTTGATTCCATTCCTTGAGCATGATGATGCGAACAGGGCCCTCATGGGATCGAACATGATGAGACAGGCGGTTCCTGTTGTAAAAACCGATGCTCCAATTGTTGGTACTGGTGTTGAGCATATTGTTGCTAAAGACTCTGGTGCGATCATCACAGCAAAAGATGCTGGTACAGTTATCTTTGTTGATTCTACTCGAATCGTTATCCAAAGAGATAAGTATGCTGAAGGTGAGTCTGGAATCGATATTTACAAGCTTGTTAAATATCAAAGAACAAACCAAAATACCTGTAACAACCAAAAAGCCCTCGTAAAAGAAGGGGATAAGGTTACTAAGGGTATGGTTATTGCTGATGGACCTGGTACTCACCTTGGTGACCTGGCCCTTGGTCAAAACGTTCTCGTCGCCTTCATGCCTTGGGGCGGATATAACTACGAAGACTCCATCCTTATTGGAGAGCACCTTCTTTCTCAAGATGTCTTTACTTCAATTCACATCGAAAGTTTTGAAATTGAAGCGAGAGATACAAAGCTTGGTAAAGAAGAAATCACAAGAGATATTCCAAACGTAAGTGAAGAAGCTCTTGCTCACCTTGATGATGCCGGTATTATTCGAATCGGATCAATCATTAAGCCAGGTGATATCCTCGTAGGTAAAATTACTCCAAAAGGAGAGACTCAGCTTTCTCCTGAAGAAAAACTTCTTAAAGCGATCTTTGGTGATAAAGCCGGAGACGTTAAAGATACTTCTCTAAGAGTACCTTCTTCTGTTCGAGGAACAGTTGTAGACGCTAAAATCTACACCAGAGAAGGGGTTGAACTTTGTTCAAGACTTAAAGAAATTATTGAGCATGAAACTAGCCTTATTCGAAGAGATGAAAGAATCAAGATTAAAGCGATCCAAGCGACTTCAATCCAAAAGATTGCAACCATGCTTAAAGGTCACAAAACGACTGACGCTCTTGTTTCTGAAGATGGGACAACTCAAATCCTTGCAAAAGGAAGCGAGCTAACGAGCGAAGTTCTTGCTCAAATTCCATTTGAACTTATTGGCTACCTTCCACTTGAAGTAAGTCTTGAAGAAAAACTTTCTGAATACTTCGCAGACGTTCGAAACAGAATCAACAGAGTTCGAACAAAGGCAAACGAAGATATTGCTAAACTTCATAGAGGGGATGAACTTCCTCCAGGAGTTATCAAGAAAGTTACTGTTTATGTAGCGATCAAGAGAAAGCTTCAGCCAGGTGATAAAATGGCCGGTCGACACGGAAACAAAGGGGTTATCTCCAATGTTCTTCCAAGAGAAGATATGCCATACCTTGCTGATGGTACGCCAGTTGATATCGTTCTTAATCCTCTTGGGGTTCCTTCGCGGATGAATATTGGTCAGCTTCTTGAGCTTCACCTTGGTTGGGCCGGTAGAGGTCTTGGTGAAAAGATTGGGCTTATGCTTGAAAAACAAGCAGAGATCAATGAACTCAAAGATTTTATCTATGCGATTTATACAAATGACGAAGTTAAAGAGTGGCTCAAAAAAGCCTCAGATAAACGAGTTAAAGAAGTTGCTCATCAACTAAGTCTTGGTGTTCGATTCTCAACCAAAGCTTTCGACGGTGCTTCTGAAGACAGTATCCACCACATGCTTGAACTAGCAGAACTGGATCCATCAGGAAGAACAACTCTATTTGATGGTCTTACAGGAGATGCTTTTGCGGAAGATGTTACTGTTGGAACTATGTACATGCTGAAACTTCACCACCTTGTTGACGAAAAGCTACATGCTAGATCAACAGGACCATACTCTCTCGTTACTCAACAGCCACTAGGTGGTAAGGCCCAGTTTGGTGGTCAGAGACTTGGGGAGATGGAAGTTTGGGCCCTTGAAGCTTATGGTGCTGCTTATACTCTTCAAGAATTTCTTACCGTTAAATCAGATGATGTTATCGGTAGAACAAGAATGTATGAGTCCATCGTTAAAGGGGAGCAAGTACTAGAGCCAGGGCTACCAGAGTCATTCAATGTAATGATCCGGGAGCTTCAAGCACTATGTCTTGATATCAAGTTGGAGGAATCCGCACTTGAAGAACCTATGATGAGCTAAGTGAAATTTGAATTTTAATAAATATAAGGGAATAAAATTATGAAAGATCTCTTAAACTTTTTTGATAAACCAAAAGATCCGATTAGTGTCGAAGCCGTCTCTATCAAAATGGCGTCTCCAGACACCATTCGTGAGTGGTCTTTTGGTGAGGTTAAAAAACCAGAAACCATTAACTACCGAACATTTAAGCCGGAAAGAGATGGTTTGTTCTGTGCCAAGATCTTTGGACCTGTAAAAGACTACGAATGTATCTGTGGTAAATATAAAAGAATGAAGCACCGAGGGGTGGTTTGTGAGAAGTGTGGTGTTGAAGTTACACTCTCTAAAGTAAGACGAGAAAGATGTGGTCATATTGAGCTTGCAGCTCCTGTCGCCCATATTTGGTTTCTTCGATCTCTTCCTTCAAGAATTGGTGCAATTCTTAACCTTACCCTTAAAGAGCTTGAAAAAGTCCTTTATTATGAAGCGTATATTGTAACTAAAACAGCGGCTGAGAACATTGAAGGTGGTCTCGAAGTTGGACGTGTTCTTTCTGAACAACAATTCAACGAGCTCAAAGAGCAAGGGATTGAATTTGAAGCAGGAATGGGCGGAGCTACGATTAAAGAACTTCTTAGAAAAGTAGATCTTGACCAAGAAAATAAAGAGCTAAGAAGAGGTCTTCGAGCGGCTACAACAGAAATGAACCGAGCGAAAATTGTAAAGCGACTTAAAGTTGTTGAGTCTCTTCTTAAATCTGAAAACAGACCTGAGTGGTTCATGATGGATGTTATTCCAGTTCTTCCACCAGATCTTAGACCTCTTGTACCTCTTGAGGCTGGTCGATTTGCAACTTCGGATCTGAACGATCTCTATAGAAGGGTTATTAACAGAAATAACCGACTCAAAAGACTTAAAGAGCTCAATGCTCCAGAAATTATTATTAGAAACGAAAAGAGAATGCTTCAAGAAGCAGTCGATGCTCTCTTTGACAACGGGAGAAGAGGAAAAGTCTTCACCGGTGCCAATAAGAGACCTCTACGATCTCTTTCGGATATGCTTAAAGGGAAGCAAGGTCGATTTAGACAAAACCTTCTCGGGAAACGAGTCGACTACTCAGGACGATCGGTTATTGTTGTTGGTCCAAGCCTAAGACTTCACCAATGTGGTCTACCAAAGCTAATGGCCCTCGAACTCTTTAAGCCATTTATTTACAACAAGCTTATTGAAAAAGGTCACTGTACAACGATTAAAGTTGCCAAGAGAATGGTCGACCAACAAAAACAAGAAGTTTGGGATATCCTTGAAGAAGTTGTTCAAGAACACCCAGTACTTCTTAACCGAGCCCCTACTCTTCACAGACTTGGGATTCAAGGTTTTGAACCTGTTCTCATCGAAGGGAAAGCAATTCAGCTTCACCCACTTGTGTGTACGGCCTTTAACGCTGACTTCGACGGTGACCAGATGGCCGTTCACGTGCCTCTTTCTCTTGAAGCTCAAGTTGAGTGTCGAGTTCTTGCGATGTCGACAAACAATATTCTTTCTCCAAAAGATGGTACACCAATCATCGTACCTACTCAGGATATCGTTCTTGGTCTTTACTATATGACTAGACCTAGACCATTCGCCAGAGGATACAACAAAGTTTTCTCTTCTCGAGAAGAAGCTCAGTTCGCTTACCACACTGGAAACCTTCACCTTCAAGCTCCAATTAAAGTTCGACTTAATGGTGCTATGGTGGAAACTACAGTTGGTAGAACTTTTGTTTATGATGTTATTCCAAAATGTCTTTCATTTGCTGACATCAATAAAATCCTTGATAAGAAAACACTTGGGAAGCTTATTGATAAGGCCTATAGAGTGGGAACAGAAAAAGACACCGTTCTTCTTGCTGATGCTCTCATGAGACTTGGTTATCAAAATGCGACCAAGGCCGGTATTTCGATCAATATTCACGATATGACGATCCCAGAAGAAAAAGAGCCAATTCTTGCAGCTGCTTATAAAGAAGTGGATCAGATTACAGAAGAATATAACGAAGGATCGATCACAAACGGTGAAAGATACAACAAAATCGTAGACGTTTGGGCCCAAACCAATGAAGCCCTAACCAAAGTTATGCTTAACGGTCTTTCGGAAGATACGTTTAGTAATGAGAAGGGTGATACTCTCAAAGCTCCATCATTCAATGCAATCTTTATGATGGCGGACTCAGGGGCCAGAGGTTCAACGGCTCAGATGAGACAGTTAGCTGGGATGAGGGGTCTTATGGCTAAGCCATCTGGTGAAATTATTGAAACTCCGATTACTTCTAACTTTAGAGAAGGTCTATCGGTTCTTCAGTACTTCGCCTCTACTCACGGTGCCCGAAAAGGTCTTGCCGATACTGCTCTTAAAACAGCGAACTCAGGTTATCTTACAAGAAGACTTGTTGATGTTGCTCAAGACGGGATCATCCGATCTGAAGATTGTGGTGTAAGTGATGGAATCGTTCTTGAGTCAAGAATCGACGCCGGTGAAGTTGTTGAACACGTATTTGAAAGAGCTATGGGAAGAGTAACCGCTTCGCCTATCGTCGGTATGAACGGTCAAGAGGTTCTTCCAAAAACTCACCTTCTTACAGAAGATGATATTCCAAAACTTAAAGAATACCAGATCGACCAAATCAAAGTACGAAGTGTTCTGACTTGTAAAGAAAGACACGGATTCTGTGCTGCTTGTTTTGGTAGAGACCTTGCCCGAGGTCGAATGGTTCGAGTTGGTGAGACCGTTGGGGTTATCGCTGCTCAGTCGATCGGGGAACCAGGTACTCAGCTCACGATGAGAACATTCCACGTTGGTGGTACGGCAACTGCAGGTGCTCAGGTTAACAAAACAGAAGTTAAGACTGCGGGGAATCTTGAATTTAGAAAAGTGAATATCGCGACTCTAAAAGATGGAACAAAAATCGTTATGAGTAAGGCCGGTGAGATTATTGTTAAAAATAATCAAGGTGCTGAAAAAGAAAAATATCCTGCGAACTATGGAGCCCGACTTATTAAAATGGAAGGGGACACGGTTGAGCCAGGGGATACTATTCTTGAGTGGGATCCGTTTGCCATTCCACTTCTTAACGAAGTGACTGGGACTGTAAAATTCGAAGATCTTATCGTTGGTGCAACCATTTCTGAACAAGTGGATGCGGTAACTGGTCTAACCCATAAAGTGGTTATCGAATCTAAAGATCCATCTCTACAACCACGAATTGTTATCGTTGATGAAGCTGGTGCTCCTGTTCCTATTCCAGGAACTAAAAGAACGGCTTCTTACCGACTTCCAGTTGGGGCCAATATTGTTGTTCAACAAGGTCAGTTAGTGGAAGCGGGTCAAGCGATTTCAAAGGTTCAAAGAGAAACAACCAAAACAAAAGATATTACCGGGGGTCTTCCAAGAGTTGCAGAACTATTCGAAGCCAGAAAGCCGGGTAATGCTGCTCAAATCTCTGATGTTTCGGGTACTATTGAATTTGGTCCAGAACTTAGAGGAAATAGAAGAATTATCGTTCGACCTGATGATGGGGGTGAGCCGGTAACTTATACCGTTCCAAAAGGACGTTATGTAATCGTCAACGAAGGTGACTACGTACGTGCTGGAGACCCAATTATGGATGGTCCTTCAAACCCACACGATATTCTTCGAGTTATGGGTGTTAAGACCCTCGCGAAATACATTGTTGATGAGATCCAAGAAGTTTACCGACTTCAAGGGGTTAAAATCGATGATAAGCACATTGAAGTTATTGTTTCGCAAATGCTTAAGAAAGTTCAAGTTATGGACGCTGGAGACACCAACCTTATCGCTGGTGACTTTATCTCTAAACTTGAGCTGGAAGATGCCAATGCGGCCCTTGAGGAAGGTGAAACTCCAGCTGAGGCCATGCCTCTTCTCCAAGGGATTACCAAAGCATCTCTTTCTACTGATTCATTTATTTCGGCAGCTTCTTTCCAAGAAACTACCAAAGTTCTTACTCAAGCAGCGCTTGAAGGGAAATTTGATGAGCTTCGAGGACTTAAAGAAAACGTCATCATGGGAAGACTTATTCCTGCCGGAACTGGTATTGCAAGATACTGGAATTATGAAGCTGTAATCGCCGATGATGAGCATGGTTCGGTAGAAAGGAATAATGAGGAAGTTACATTAACGTTATAAAAAAGACTTGATTTTGTCCTTTGTGTCATGATAGTTAGGGCAAGATTTTAAAATTGAGGAGAAAAAGGCAATGCCTACAATTAACCAACTAATTAGAAAAGGTCGAATTGATAAAGTAATTAAAACAAAATCACCAGCTTTGAAGGCTTGCCCTCAAAGAAGAGGTGTTTGTACAAGAGTTTATACAACGACACCAAAAAAACCAAACTCAGCGATGAGAAAGGTCTGTAGAGTTAAGCTTACCAGTGGATTTGAAGTAACTTCATACATTGGTGGCGAAGGACATAACCTCCAAGAACACAGTATTGTTCTTATCAGAGGTGGAAGAGTAAAAGACCTTCCAGGGGTTCGATACCATACCGTTAGAGGAGCGCTTGATGCTACTGGTGTGGATAAGAGAAACCAAGCACGATCTAAGTACGGTACAAAAAAACCTAAAAAATAATCCAATTAATAACCACTCCTATGGCTTAGATCTCAAGGCCATAGGAGAGTAAATTCATTGAATTGAAGAGGAGTTCCCAATGAGTAGAAAGCACAGAGCGCAAGTAAGAGAAGTATTACCTGATCCAAGATACCAAGACATTGTTGTTACGAAATTTATCAATGCTCTTATGTATGGTGGAAAGAAATCTACTGCAGAAAAAATCTTTTATGGAGCTTTAGAAGAGCTTGAAAAAAAGACTGGTGAAGAGCCACTTAAAATTTTTAAGAAAGCTATTTCTAACGTAAAGCCTGCTGTTGAAGTAAAATCAAGAAGAATTGGTGGGGCGACTTACCAAATTCCAGTTGAAGTTAGACCAAACAGAAGACAGTCTCTTGCCATTAGATGGATCAGAGATTATGCCCGAGAAAGAAGTGGTAAAACCATGATGGGTAAACTTTCTGAAGAACTTTTCGATGCTTACCAAAATAGAGGTGGCGCAGTTAAGAAAAAAGAAGACGTCTACAGAATGGCCGAAGCCAACAAAGCTTTTGCCCACCTTAAGTGGTAATTTAATTTTTATCTTCGAATCTAATGATGGATAACCGAATAGATAAAATTAGGAATATCGGCATCATGGCCCACATTGATGCCGGTAAAACCACCACCACCGAAAGAATCCTTTATTATACAGGAAAAAGTCATAAGATAGGTGAGGTCCATGATGGCGCTGCCACTATGGACTGGATGGTTCAGGAACAAGAACGAGGAATCACCATTACCTCGGCAGCAACGACTTGTTTTTGGAAAGACTACGAAATCAATATTATCGATACTCCCGGACATGTGGACTTCACGATTGAAGTAGAAAGAGCACTCCGAGTTCTTGACGGGGCCATTGGGCTTTTCGATGCCGTCAGTGGTGTTGAGCCTCAATCAGAAACGGTATGGGGACAGGCCAATAAGTACAATGTACCAAGATTAGCATTCGTTAATAAGATGGATCGAGTAGGTGCCGATTTCGATAATTGTCTAGAAGAAATTAAAACCAAGCTTGGAAAAAAATGTAGTGCTATTCAGATTCCTATGGGAGCTGAAGAAAATTTTAAAGGGGTCATTGATCTTGTAGAAAAAAAAGCGTTCTTTTTTGGTGAAACAGATCTCGGTTCAAGCGTCGACATTCAGCAAATTCCAGACGAGTTCTCTGAAGATGTGGAACTTCGAAGAGAAGAGCTTATTGAAAATCTTTGCGACTATGATGATGAGATGGCAGAAACTTATCTTGGTGGCGAAGAAGTTAGTATTGAAAAAATTAAATCCGTATTAAGAAAAGCAACTATCGAAGAGGATTTTATTCCTGTTCTTTGTGGAAGTGCTTTTAAAAATAAAGGTGTGCAGCCTCTACTAGATGCTGTTATTGATTATCTTCCTTCGCCTCTCGATCGAGGAGCAATAAAAGGACATAATCCAAAAGACTACGATAAAGAAATGTTTAGAGAGCCAAGTGAGAATGAAGCTTTCAGTGGTCTTGCATTTAAAATTACTTCTGATCCATTCGTAGGAACCCTCACTTATTTTAGAGTTTACTCCGGACAAATTAATCAAGGTCAGCAAGTTTTTAATCCGCATAAAAAGAAAAAAGAAAGAGTTCAAAAAATATTAAGAATGCACGCAAATAAGAGAGAAGAAATTGATGTTGCCCATGCGGGTGATATTGTTGCTCTTTCAGGACCAAAATTTACCGTGACTGGAGAAACTCTTTGTCTTGAACATAAGTCCATTCTTTTTGATACAATGGAGTTTCCGGAAACGGTGATCTCTATTGCCATCGAGCCTAAAACGGCAGCTGATGAGAAAAAACTTATGGCCACCTTGGCCCAATTAGAAATTGAAGATCCTTCTTTCAATTTTAGAGATAATAAAGAAACAGGACAGCTTCTTATTTTTGGAATGGGCGAGCTTCACCTTGAAATTATCTGTGATCGTCTCGAAAGAGAATTTAAAGTGGGTATTCGTAAAGGGAAACCACAAGTTTCCTTTAGAGAAAGTATTCAAAAACAGGCCCAAGGAAAAGGTGAATTTACAAAAGAAATTAGTGGAAAAATAAATCATGCTAGTCTCACTTTAAAACTCACTCCTTTTGAGAGTGAAAATGGAGTGGAATTTAAGACGGAACTCACTAAAAGAGATCTTCCACTTGATATGATTGAAGCCGTAAAAAGGGGGGTTCTCGATACCGCTCCAGGCGGTGCTCTAGCCGGTTATCCAATGATTAATGTAATGGTGGAGTTGATCGAGGCTTCTTTTGATGAAGAGACCGCTAGTGAAATCGCCTATACCATGGCCGCCTCCATGGCCTTTAAAGAAGCCTGTAAAAACGCAGGCTTAAGTCTTTTAGAACCACTGATGGATCTAGAAGTAATCACTCCTCTTGAGTACACGGGAGAGGTGATTTCAGATCTTAATTCAAAAAGAGGTCGAATTATCTCTATAGATTCCAAGCAAAATAAGGAAATAATTAAGGCCGAAGCCCCACTTTTGGAGCTTTTTGGATATAGTACGGACCTGCGATCAAAATCTCAGGGGCGTGCAAATTTTACAATGAAATTCCTTAGATACGAGACCTTATCCCATGATCTTGCCAAGGCGATCCTGGAAAAGAAGGGTATTTTTATCTAAATAGAAAATATTTTTAAAATAAATACGAGACATGCTTGACAAAGAGGGGCCTATGCCATTACAACCATGTCTCATTTGTGGTTCAGAGGGTTAAATGAAAACGACTAGATTAAGAATAAAGCTGAGAGCATACGATCATAACGTACTTGATAAATCAGTGGACGAAATTGTCCAAACAGCAAAAGAAACAGGCGCCAAAATTGCCGGCCCGATCCCTTTGCCTACAGAAATTAATAAATTTACTGTTCTTAGATCGCCGCATATCGATAAGAAATCTAGAGAGCAGTTTGAAATGAGAACTCATAAGAGATTGGTCGACATACTCGACCCTACGCAGCAAACCGTTGATAGCCTAATGAAGTTAGACCTATCCTCAGGTGTTGACGTAGAAATTAAATATTAGTATTTAGTTGGCTTCTAGCAATAGAGCTGAATTATAAACCATGCATGCATCCCTAAGCCTAGGGTGATGCTGTGGAGGAAAAAATGGCTGAAGGTAAAGCTACTGGTGTTGACTTAACATCTTTCTACGGTGTCAAAGCTGGTATGACCAGAATCTTTGACGAAAACGGTAATCACGTTCCTGTAACAGTAATCAAACTTGTTCCAAATGTTGTTTCTCAAGTTAAGACGACTGACAAAGACGGCTATAATGCTTATCAGATCGCTTATCAAGAAAAGAGAGAAAAACTCATCAACGCTCCTAAAAAAGGGCAACTCAAGAAAGCAAATGCTGAAGGTTTCTTTAATAGCTTCGCGGAAGTTAAAGTTCCTGAAGTAACTGAAGAGGCTCTTGGGCAAAAAGTTGGTCTAGGACAGTTTGAAGCCAATACATATATTGACGTAACTGGTGTATCCAAAGGTAAAGGTTTCCAAGGGGTCGTAAAGAAATTTAGATTCGCTGGAGGTCCTGCTACTCACGGTTCACACTTTCATAGAAGACCAGGTTCTATCGGTAACAGAGCTACTCCAGGTAGAGTATTTAAAGGTAAGAAAATGCCTGGTCACCTCGGTGATAAAACTCAAACTATTCAAAATATTAAGATCCAGGAAGTAAACCTTGAGAAAGGTTATATGCTTCTAAAAGGAAGTGTTCCTGGGGCCAAAAACAGCTTTGTAAGAATTACCAAAGCGGTTAAGAAATAGGGGAACGACCATGGCCGATATAAATGTATTAAACTCAAAATTTGAAGCTGCCTCTAAGCTTAGCACTCCAGTAAGCTTAACAGGCGATGATATCAATGTTCCTGTAGTTCACCAGGTTGTAAAAGCTCTTCTTGCTAATAAAAGACAAGGAACCGCAATGACTAAAAATAAGTCAATGGTTTCTGGTGGTGGGATTAAGCCATTCAAGCAAAAAGGTACTGGTAGAGCGAGACAAGGTTCTTCGAGATCTCCACTTATGCCAGGTGGTGGTGTCGCTCACGGACCTACTCCAAGAGATTACACTCAAAAAGTTAATAAAAAGATGATGAAGAGAGCTCTTCAATCAGTTCTTGCTGATAAACTTCAAGCTGGAAAGCTAACGGTTGTTGAAGCACTAGAAAGCAACGGTAAGACTAAAGAGATGAATGCTCTTCTTAATGGAAAGGGACTTCTTCCAGCTCTTATCGTAACGAACGATTCTAACTCAACAGCGATCAAAGCAACTCGAAATCTTCAGTATGCTGGAGCGATGGGTGTAGATGGATTCAATGTTTATGATGCTCTTCGATTCGAAAACCTTATTATTGAGAAGCAAGCACTTGAAAAGCTTCTAGAAAGGCTAGGTTAATATGGCACATATAGATCAAATACTTATTAAGCCGCTTATTACTGAAAAAACGGCAGTTATAACTGAAAAGACCAATCGATATGGATTTCAAGTTGCTCTTAAAGCAAATAAGCACCAGATCAAAAATGCTGTTGAAAGACTATACGATGTAAAAGTTCTTGATGTGAAAACACAAATCAATCCAGGAAAAATGAAGAGATTTGGAATGAACGTTAAGAAGACATCAAAGATTAAAAAAGCTTTTGTTCAACTGAGTGAAGGACAAAAGATTGAATTTTTTAAAGATATTTAAAATAAACTGAGGCGAATATGGCTATAAGAAAATTTAAACCAACATCTTCAGCAATCAGAGAAATGGCCGTCCAAACAAGTGAAGGTCTTTCTAAAGGGGTTAAGCCTCTTAAGAAGTTCTTTGCTCCTAAGAGTAAGACTGCTGGTCGAAATAACGATGGTAGAATCACTTCAAGAAGAAGAGGTGGCGGAGTTAAGCAAAAATACAGAGTAATCGACTTCAAAAGATCGAAACTCGATATTCCTGCTAAAGTTGAAGCTATCCTTTATGATCCAAATAGAACTTGTCACATTGCTCAGTTAAGCTATGCAGACGGATTCAAAAACTACATCCTTGCTCCAAACGGACTTAAGGTTGGAGATAAGGTCATCGCTTCTACAAATGCGGATATTAAAGTAGGAAACTCAAAACTTCTTATGGACATCCCTGTCGGTACACTTGTTCATAACGTAGAACTTTACCCAGGTGCTGGTGGACAGATGGCCAGAACAGCAGGTGCTTACGTTCAAGTTATGGCGAAGGAAGGGGATACGGTTCTTCTTAGACTTCCATCAGGTGAACTTAGAAAAGTACAAAAGAACTGTAGAGCGACGATTGGTCAAGTTGGAAATCTTGAGCATGAGCAAATCGTACTAGGTAAAGCTGGTAAGAATAGATTCAGAGGTAGAAGACCGAAGGTGAGAGGGGTTGCAATGAACCCAGTTGATCACCCACACGGTGGTGGTGAAGGACGAACTTCAGGTGGTCGTCACCCAGTTACTCCTTGGGGTCAACCTACTAAGGGTTATAAAACTAGAAAGAATAAGAGAACTGATAAGTTCATCGTTAAACGAAGAACTAAGAAATAGTCGGAGATATAAGCATGGCTCGATCACTTAAAAAAGGACCTTTTGTTGATCTTCACCTTCTAAGAAAAGCTGTCGCTCTTCAGGAAGAGGGAAACAAAGGGAATAAAGTAATTAAAACATGGTCAAGAAGATCGACCATTGTACCAGAGTTTATTGGACTAACTTTTGCTGTTCATAACGGTAAGAAGTTTATCCCTGTATATGTAACGGATAACATGATTGGAATGAAACTAGGTGAGTTCGCTCTTACTAGAACATTCTCAGGTCATTCCGGCGATAAGAAGAAGAAGTAAGAAGGAGTAGGAAATGGCCATCGTAGTTAAGGCAAATAATGTAGGTATCGCTCCAAGAAAAGTAAGAGCCGTTCTTGACCTTGTTAGAAATAAGAAGGCTTCAGAAGCACTTACGATTCTTAGATATAATGAGAAGCGAGAAATTGCGATCATGCTAACAAAACTTATTAACAGTGGTCTCGCGATTGCTGATTCAGAAGGTAAATACGACCTCGAAAACCTCGTGCTTGGTAAAACTTTTGCCAACGAAGGGCCAACTCTTAAGAGAATTATGCCTAGAGCGCAAGGTAGAGCCTTTAGAATTAGAAAAAGAACTAGCCACGTAACAGTAGAACTTAAGGAAGAATAAGATGGGACAAAAAGTACATCCATACGGTTTTAGACTCGGATATATTAAAACTTGGCATTCGTCTTGGTATAGCAAAGACAGATATGCAGAGATCCTTCATGAAGATCTTAACATCAGAAAGTATGTTGAAAAAAACATGAAGAATGCTTCTGTTGCCAGAACTGAGATTTCTAGAACCTCTGATCAAACTAAAGTTACTGTTCACACGGCTAAGCCAGGTGTTGCGATTGGAAAAAAAGGTGCTGGAATTGAAAAGATCAGAAACGATCTTGCAAAGATGGTTAAAGGAAACTTGATCTTCAATATTATGGAAGTGAAAAGACCAGATGCTGAAGCGAAACTTATCGCGGAAAACATCGCTCAACAGCTTGAAAAAAGGGTTGCCTTTAGAAGAGCTATGAAAAAGGTTATGCAATCTGCTTTCAGAGCTGGTGTCAAAGGGATCAAAGTAAAGACTGCCGGGAGACTTGGTGGTGCTGAAATGGCTAGAACGGAAGGTTACTCTGAAAGAAAAGTTCCTCTTCATACTTTAAGAGCTGATATTGATTATGAAACTGCAGAAGCAGCGACTACATTCGGTATCATTGGTGTGAAGGTATGGGTTTATAAAGGCGAGATCTACAAATAAGAGAACGCTCTCAATAAAGGTTTGAAAAATGTTAAGTCCAAAAAAAGTTAAATGGAGAAAGCAACAGAAAGGCCGGATGAAAGGGAAGGCCTACCGTGGAAATACTATATCAGTCGGTGAATTTGGCTTGCAAGCTACGACTTGTGGGTTCATAACAAACAGACAAATTGAAGCGGCCAGGATTGCAATTAACAGAAAGGCAAAAAGAGGTGGGAAAGTCTTTATTAGAGTATTCCCAGACAAATCTCTAACAAGTAAGCCAGCTGAAGTAAGAATGGGGAAAGGTAAAGGTTCTCCAGAGAAGTGGGTTGCTGTTGTTAGGCCAGGTAGAGTACTTTTTGAGATTCTTGGTGTTGAGCATGGTTTGGCCAAAGATGCACTAAGACTGGCAATGTACAAATTACCTG
>CBDUBC010000044.1:0-21089 GCA_965365285.1 uncultured bacterium | reverse complement strand
TGCGGGTATGGGTGTTCCGAAACGGCTTATTGCAGTAAATTTTTTTGAAAATAACTTAAGGGTAGACGCTGAAGCTTTTCAAACATTTGAGTTCGAACGGCACAGGTTGATTTATCGACAATGTAGCGGAGCCAATAAAAATGAAGAAACCTTGAAGGAAAATTAATAATCATCACTCCAAGAAGAATTCCTGCAAGAATGAGTACTTCCTCAAGCGTGGCCGAATCACTAAGACCTTTATCAAAGATCGGTTTTACAAGATAGGCTTGATAGACTTTAAGTCCCGCAAGAACAAAAGAAAGAAGAAAAGCACCGACGGCCATCTTCAGATGGGGATGAATATAGGGAAATAGTCTTTTGAGGAAATCGATTTTCACTTGTGCACTTTACTTTATTTCTAAACGCTAGGTCCAATATTTTGCGCCGCTAAATTAGAAGAGGAAGCGATTTAAAACTATTATTAGAGAGTTGAAATTGAAAATTAAAATATTGCAGCAGAGCGGTAGTCATCGACTCCATAGGAATCCTCTCAGGCGCCTCAAATTGAAAATCCTGGTATTTCGTTTGAGAACTTATTCCTAAGAACCTCCAAAGCTCTTTTCCAAGACTTCCACCTTTTTGACAATTCTCACAAGCAAAACCTCCCTTTTCTGAAACAAGAGAAAGGGTATCAAACTGGTGAAGATAATTACCGCAAATTCGACAACTC
The DNA here is from genome assembly GCA_965365285.1 of uncultured bacterium. Lineage (GTDB taxonomy): Bacteria > Bdellovibrionota > Bacteriovoracia > Bacteriovoracales > Bacteriovoracaceae > JAURDE01. Next base: position 20,380 of record CBDUBC010000044.1, on the reverse strand, counting down.
TCTATTCGAGGAAATACTCCTTGTTCGAGAAGAAGCTTAGAGAGAAACAGCATTAGATTTTTATGCATATCAAAGCGCTTTTCTTTAAGCTCTTTCTCACAAAGAAAAAGAGCGTTGGAACACACCCTAAAGAGTCCTTCGAGATTTCCGTCATCATCAGAGTCATGCAAGTTTTCTTCAAAGCTCGCAAAGCTCATTACTTCACAAAAAAAGCAAAGAAGATAAAAGGCCTTGGTATGATTTCGAATATCGTGATGAACCCAGATAGGACTCCATTCCCTGGCCCTATAGATCTCACTTCCTCCTCTGGAATACTGAAGATCAATGGCAAACATAAAGCCTAACTCTAAGACCGATGCCTTTTTCTTAGTTCCTCCTCCTCTTCCGCCATGGAAAAGAATTGAAACATATTTTCCATTTCGAAGAAGGATCCTTCCTATCAAATCTCTTTCTTTAAAGGGCGTCTTTGAAATGAGAAGCCCTTCAATTTTTCTCTTCATCATACTAAAAGATGTTTTATGCTTTGAAGAAGCTTTTGACCATAACCGATTCCATAATCATCAAAAGTATGGACTTCAAATTTCTTCGACCTTCTGCCTCCCCTGCCTACCATCTGAATCCAAAATTCTTTTTGTTTTACAGGATAACTTATGAATATTTTGGCGGGATCTGGAAGATTGACTCCATGGCTCAAAGTCGAAGTAGCAAAGATACATCTTGGATTTGGATTCTCTTTGAGTTTTTGAATAAATTCCATCGCTCCTCCTCCCACACATCCTAGAGCGGAGACCTTATGCGCCTTACAGTACTGAAGCCAGTAATCCACCTCCTGTCGGTACTGACAAAAATAAAGAAGAGTCTGATCTTTTCTAAGCTCTTTACGAAATCGGCGATTAAAGTTTTTTTTAAAAAAGGAAAAATAAAAAATCTTATAGGAGAGATACTTACTCTCTTGAAGATTTCCTAGATTCAAAAGATAAAGTTTTTGGAAGGGATTATTGAGATAGTTTTTCCACTGTTCAATGAGATCACTCTCCATGGTCGCTGTTAGACCAAGGATACTGGCCTTGGTATCACTGAGCGCGTAAAGAAGTTCTTCAAGAACCGGTCTAAAGCTTTGCCCCCAACGAAAAAAAAGATGAATCTCATCGAGAACGATTAAATCCCCCTTTGAGCATTCTTCGAGGACCTCTAAAGAAAAGACCTCTGGTGTAACGATGAGGACTCCCTTTGGAAGGCCTTTAAATTTTTGATAGACCTGTTTAAAATCCTTTTTACGAGGAACCGTTAGAGAATCCACTCTTTTAGAAAACTCTTCTGCCAATGCCCTAAGGGGAGAAAAGTAGATAATCTTGGAGACCCCGTTTTCATAAAGGTTTAGAAGAAGTGAGGTTTTTCCCCAGCCTGTGGGCGCTAGAAAAAGGGTAAAGCTTGGGTTAAGGATAAGAGGAAGAAGATCTTTATGCATATCCAAGCATTTGCAAAAGAAAGGGCGAATATTTGTATTCTAAAGCTATGAAAATGCTTATTTTTTGCTTTGCAATATCAAAAAGATTCGATAACACTTCCCTATGAATCGAATCCTTCTCTCTAAAGAAAATAAAATCTCAGAAGACACCTATCGGCTTAACGATCCGAATGCGATTGCTCATATTCAAAAGGTACTTCAGAAAAAAGAGGGAGAAGAAGTTAAGTGCTGTTTGATTAATCAGGGCCTATTCCAAGGGAAGATTCAAAAGATATCAAATGAATCAATTGATTTTACTCTAGAAGAAAAGCTTCCCTCAGAGACCTCCCCCGTTGAACTTTATATCGGACTTTCAAGACCCCCGACTTGTCAGAAAATACTAGAACATGGAACCACTATGGGTGTTAGCTCTTTTCATTTTACAAGAACTCGTCTTGGGGAAAAAAGTTTTTATGATTCTAAGCTTTTTCAAAATAAGCATTACGAAAAATACCTCAAATTAGGACTCTCTCAAAGTGACTCTTACTATCAGCTTCCTTCTTTTGAACTAAGTGCTCGTTGGGCGCCAGAGGAAATAGAGGGAGAACAAAAATTTGTTTTGGATCCTTTTACTGAAGACTCTTTTGCTGATGTTTCTCTTGATTTTAGTAAAAAGATTATTCTTGCCATTGGTCCTGAAAGAGGTTGGCACTCCAGTGAAGTGGATGATCTTGTGAATTGTGGATTTAAAAGGATAAGGCTTGGTAGTGCAAAACTTCGAGTAGAACTTGCCACTTACAGTGCTCTCTCTCAGCTTGAACTTCTTAAAATGAAAGCTCTTCAATAATTTTTTCTGGAGTGACTTCAGAGATTAGATGCTTATATTCATCTGGATTTTTGAAGGCATCATCAGGTACTTTTGCTCTAAAAAAAGAATGTTCTTTTCCATAAGGGTGCCATTCATAGGGATCTTCTACTCCAAAAATGGTGTAGGTCTTTAATCCAATGGCCGCACAGATATGCTTAAGTCCGGTGTCATTTCCAATATAGATTTTGGCCCTAGAAAGCTCATATGGCAGATCCCTTAGTGGAACTCGAATAATTTTTGCTTGAGGAGGAAGTCCCTCTTTTTTAAGCTCATGTTCAACTAAGCGATCCTGATTATTCCCAGAAAGAGGGATGAGAAATTCAAGATCCTCTCCATAGGCCTTAATCAGTTCTTGCATGAGGGTTTTAAAATGGGAGAAAGGCCACATCTTAGAGTCTCTGGTTGCTACAACTCCGAGAACGATACTCTTGGCTGGTGTTGCTCTTTTTTTCAGGATCATCTTTGGTGGGTAATCGAGATAACTAGGAACCTCACCCTGTTTAAAGCAGGTCCAACATGCATCAAGATCCCTTTGTATATTCGGTTTTTTCTTTCCTTGATCGAGAATAATCCCCTCATTTTTATGATGATTATGAGCAAGGTAGGAGGTCGAGCTAAGCATTTTAATAATGCTGAAAAACTTACGAGTTCTTCCGCTTTGATTAAGTTCAATGACCTGATCGAATTGATGGGCCTTAATGATTTGATAAGCCTTACACCACTCCGCAGCATTAGAGAAGTTTAATCCAAGGATCTCATCGGCATCGGTCTCAATATTTTGGAACAAAGGTGCTACCCAATGGGGAACGCCATATGTTACCTTGGCCTCTGGAAGAAGTTTTTTGAGATAGCTCACGCTAGAGAGTCCTAAGATGGCATCTCCTAAAGCACGGTATTTAAAAACTAAGATATTTTTTTTCATAATGCGAGGCTTCTAAATGACCACCCCTTTTGTTTCAGGAATTACCTTTATCAAGGATGGACTAAGCCTAGGATACCCTATTCTCGAAAGTATTGAAAGCATCGAACCCTTATGTGATGAAGTTGTGATTAATGTCGGTTTTTCCGATGAGGCATGCACTCAAGATGATGGAACTTATGAATATTTAAGGGATCACCTCCCACATTCTAAATTTAAATTTATTAAAAGTTATTGGTCTCCTCTTAAAAGAGAGAAAGGACTTATTCTTAGTGAGCAAACCAATATTGCTCTTTCTCACGCAAAGGGAAAATATTGCCAGTATATCCAGGGCGATGAGGCGATTCATGAAAAAGATTTGTCGAAGATTCATAGTCACATTATCGAACTTGATCAAAGAAAAAATGTTTGGGGACTTGTTTTCAATTATATTCATTTCTATGGGAATACCAACGTCGTCAAGAAGACCCGAAATATCTATCGCCAAGAAGTTCGACTTATTAGAAATGAAAATGTGAAGTCCTGGTTAGATGCTCAAGGCTTTCGTCATCTCAACGATCAAAAGCTTCTTTGTAAAAAAATCGAAGCGTCTATTTTTCACTATGGATGGGCAAGAAAAGAATCCATCATGAAAAACAAAGTGAATTCTATGAATAAGCTTTATCACGGTGAAAAGATTGGAGACGCAAAGTTTGAATATGAGCGAATCTGGGGACTCCACCGCTTTGAAGACTCTCATCCTAAAGTCATGAAAAGCTGGATTGAAAAGCATAAAAATGATCTTGATATTATGAAGCTTAAGCTTCGAAAGGACTCTAATATCATTGGTCTTGCTATCAGTGATTTTATTGAAAACTTAACCGGCCATCGAATCGGTGAATATAAAAACTTTAAATTAACTCTCTAAGGAGACCTTGTGGATTTTAAAAGCTTAATTAGAACTGTTCCTAATTTCCCTAAAGAAGGGATCATGTTTAGAGATGTAACTACTCTACTCAAAGATATGGTGGGGTTTACGGCCCTTATTGATAACTACAAAGAGCGATACCTCACTTATGAAATCGATTATATTTGTGGAATTGAATCAAGAGGATTTGTTATTGGCGCTGCCCTAGCCTACGCCATGAATAGAGGTTTTGTTCCTATTCGAAAAAAAGGAAAGCTTCCTGGTGAAACCGTCTCTGTTCAGTATGAACTTGAATACGGAACTGATGAGCTAGAAATTCATAAAGACGCAATTCCAAAGTACTCTAAGGTTCTGCTTGTTGATGATCTCCTCGCGACGGGTGGGACCGCTCTTGGAGCGATTGAGCTTCTTGAAAAAATTGATTGTAAAGTGATTGAAACTTGCTTCATTGTTGATCTCCCTGAACTAGGTGGAGGTAAGAAGCTTCACGATAAAGGGCATGAGTTTTATAAACTTGTAGACTTCGAAGGTCATTAAAAGAAGTTAAGGCCTAGGCTTTTTACCTAGGCCAATTTTTAATAACTAAAAATCAAAAGTCCAAAGAGCAACAGAAAGTAAGTACGCCCAAGACCCAATTTTACCAAAAGTTTTGTGTTTTTTAGTCAGCGATGAAGATGCTTTTACGGCCTGTAATATCATCCGCTCTGGTTCTCCCAGGAAGTTGCGTCGCTTCATTCTCTCTAGCCGTAATAAGAGTGGCAATCGTTAGAGCAGCGGTCGTTTAGTTCATTTTTTTCCAAATATCCTCGCTCCCTTCACCAATGATCGCACTTTGAGTGAGACTTACATCGTCCGTGATCCTTAAATCACTGAGCTTAAGTTCTTTTTGAGCGGAAAAAAGCAACATTAGTAAATAAATTTTTCTTTTTTCATCTTATTTAAAGACCTTTACGGATGCACGAACCGTCTCAATTTCGGTGAGGTCTATGTCAGCAAAGATGAGTTTTTCCCCTTCCCCCGCGTCAGAAAGAATTTCTCCCCACGGCCCAACAATAAGGGAGTGACCATAGGTTGAAATTCTTTCATTATGTTGCCCCCATTGTCCGCAGGCAACGACGAAGCTTTGTGTTTCAATAGCTCGGGCCCTCACAAGAGTATGCCAATGAGCGGCTCCTGTTGGTCTCGTAAAGGCCGAGGAGATGGTCATGACCTGAGCTCCTTGCTTAACATAATCCTGATAGAGCATAGGAAACCTGAGATCAAAACAAACTGAAAGCCCTAACTTAAAGGCACCGACATCAATAACCTTCGGAGTATTTCCTTTTTGGTAGGTATCTCCTTCATCAATCTTTTTTTGAGTTCCATCTTTTTTAATATCACAGGAAAAAAGATTAATTTTATCGTAGGAACCTAAATCGTTTCCTTTAGGGTCAAAATTATAAACACGGTTATAGGCCTTGGCCGTTTCACTTTTTGTAGCGGCCGAGCCACCAAGGATATAAATTTCATATTTTTTTGCTAGATTTTGAATATTTTTATAATGCTCATTTTCTTTATCCACAAGGTATGGAGTTACCGTTTGCCCATCACTCATCGAATAGAAGACTTCTGGCAAAAATACGTATTCGACCTTTTGGTCCTTAGCCTCATTGAGATAATATTCAATCTTTTTAAGATTTTCTTTGTAATCTAGGACTGAGCAAATTTGAATCGCGCCTATTTTCATGATTTAAGACTTGAGACTTCCGTCATTGTTTCAGGATTGATATTTCCAAAATTATAAGGAATATATTTTCCAATAGCAAAATAATCAAAGCCTTCTTCTCTCACTTTATCGGTATCGAAGAGGTTTCTTCCGTCAAAAATTACAGCATTTTTCATTCTCTTCTTCATCTCTGGAAAGTCTGGAAAACTAAACTCTCTCCATTCCGTCATCGTCACCATGGCATCACAAGCATTAAGACAGTCGTATTTATTTTCAAAGCTCGTGATATTTTCAGAATCATTCATATAGTGAGTGAAGTTTTTAGCAGCAACAGGATCATAAAAATGAACTTTTGCTCCAAGAGAGATAAGGGCCTTGGCGAGATAGATGGCCGAGGTTTCTCGGATATCATCGGTATTTGCTTTAAAGGCTACTCCCCAGAAAGCAATTGTTTTACCAGCAATCTCATTATTAAAATATTTCTTCATTTTATCGAGAAGGTATATTTTTTGAGCATCATTAACGTTTTCAGCTGCTTGAACAATTTCAAGATCCATCGAGTGTTCATGGGCAGTATAGAGAAGGGCCTTCACATCTTTAGGAAAACACGATCCACCGTACCCAGGACCCGGATAAAGGAAATGAGGACCGATTCTTTTGTCCGTACTAATTCCTTTTCGAACTTCGTTAATATCCGCCTTTGTCGCATCACAAAGTCTAGCAATCTCATTGATGAAGGAGATCTTAGTGGCCAGAAAGCAGTTCGCAGCGTACTTACTCATTTCTGCCGAAAGATTAGACATAAAAAGGATCGGGTTCCCTTGTTTAACCAAAGGAGCATAAAGCTCTTTCATCACCTCTGCGGCCTCTTCTTCTTTGTGACCAATAATAACTCGATCTGGCCTCATAAAATCTTCAACCGCCGAACCTTCTTTAAGAAACTCAGGATTATTCACCATGAAAAATCTTTTCGAAGTATTTTCGGAAACAATTTTAGAAAGCCACTCGTTCGTTCCTACTGGAACCGTTGATTTAATAACGATGAGGGTATCGTCGGTAATTTGCTTAGCGACTGCGATCGCTGCGCTTTCAAGATACTCAAGATTTGCCTTTCCATCATCAGCAGATGGAGTTCCTACAGCAAGAAAGACTGCTTTAGATTTTGCGACAGATTCATAACCTGTAGAGAAATGAAGTCTGTCGTCTTTAATATTTCTTTTGAGAAGTTCTTCTAAACCTGGTTCATAGATGGGAGAAACACCTTTATGCAGCAGATCGATTTTTTCTTGAATAATATCAACGCATGTAACACTGTGCCCTATTTCTGCAAAGCAAGTACCACTTACTAAACCCACATAGCCGGTTCCAATCACGGTAATATTCATCAATTCTTCTCCCTAAGTTGGTTTTAAAATGGTATTACCTCAGCGGAAATCGTAAGATAAGACCTAGATATGAAATTATCCGTCGCCATCATAACACTTAATGAGGCAGCTAACATTGCTCGGGCCATAAAATCAGTCTCTTTTGCAGACGAGGTAATTGTTTGCGACAGTTTTAGCACTGATGGTACGCAGCAAAGAGCTCGGAATGCTGGCGCCACAGTTATTGAGCATGAATTTCTCGGCTACGGTCAACAAAAAAACCTTGCCGCTTCCCACTGTAAGGGAGAATGGATTCTTAGTATTGATGCTGATGAAGAAGTTACGCAAGAGCTTCGAGAATCCATACTTAAAGTTTTAGAAAACGGCGATAAAGACGCTTATATCATTAACCGAAGAACCCAATTCTGCGGAAAGTGGATCTATCATGGGGGCTGGTACCCAGATAAGCTTCTTAGACTTTATAAGAAAGGCTCAGCAGACTGGACAGAGCCTCACGTTCATGAGGAGCTTCTTCCTCATAAGGGTGTGAAGATTGGAATGCTTGAAGGGCATCTAAATCACTATTCTTTTCCTTCGGTGCTTTCTCAGGTTCATACTAATTTAAAATATGCTCCTTTAGGAGCTGAAATACTTTTTGAAAGAAGTGGAAGGCCTTCTTTTTTATTTATGGTGTTAAGACCCATAGGTAAATTTCTTGAATGCTTTTTTCTTAAAAAAGGCTTTATGGACGGGATTAGAGGGCTCATTATTGCAATTAATGCGTCTTACTCAATCTTTCTCAAATATTCCATAGCCTATTTTAAAAGGACTGTTCGTTGAAAAAATATCTTGGAATTTTTAAGTTTATTTTCGCCTTCGCTATCATTGCTTATTTAATTCAAAAAGGTGAACTCGATTTTTCTCTAATTGCTGAAATGACCAAAAATCATAAATCTAGTCTTGCTATTGGTTTTATGGGGCTTCTTTTTGCGGCCTCTATCTCTGCTATCCGTTGGAGATCAATTCTTCATATAAGAAGCGCTAAAAAGCTTAGCTTTTTTACACTGATTCGTTTGACTTGGATTGGTCTTTTCTTTAACTGTTTTCTTCCCGGTGCCGTTACGGGAGATTTAATTAAACTCATTTATGCCAAAGAGGTAGATCCGACCTTAAAAAAGTCCTTTCTATTAATGTCTGCTTTTGTTGATCGAGTAATGGGACTTATAGGAATGATTCTTCTTCTCGGTGTTTCTACTCTTATTTTCTACAAAGATATTATTACCATTGGGCCTGAGCTGGAAAAAGTCGTTTTCTTAAATGCCCTACTCTTTATTGGGATTCTCTTTTTCCTTGTTACTCTTTTCCTACCTAGCAAGATTCAAAGGCTTATATTGAATCTTATTGAAAAATTCCCTTATATTGGGCACCATCTCGTCCATCCCATCACTGATGTTTGGGAAATAGGGAAAAATAAAAAGGTCGTATTCGTAGGGATTACACTCAGTATGCTCATGCAAGCAGCTAACGTCTTTGCTCTCTATACCCTTGCCTCACCGTTTTTTAATGCCCCTTTAGAGCTCGCCAAATCCTTTTCTTTTATACCCATAGGATTTGTTGCGATGGCAATTCCTATCGCTCCGGCCGGAATGGGAGTCGGACATGCCATTTTTGGAACACTGTTTGGATATTACGGAATCAAAGGGGGAGCATCGCTTTTTAATATCTACTTTGTAGCAGCGGTCTCAGTGAACCTTTTAGGTGCGATTCCTTATCTCTTAGGACACAAAAGAGTTCATCTTGGAGATGATTCTTCTCTTGAAGATATGGTTAGGGGCTAAACTTAGCTTCCCTAAGAAGTGAATGCTTAAAGCCTGCTGTGCTTCCTACCTTAAAAGAATATTTAAAAAACCGTAAAATTTCACCTGGGTTTGTTAACATTCGATAAACAGTGGGAAAATGTTCAGCTCCCTCATAAAGGAGTCTTGGTGCATTTTGACCAAAAGCCTGTCTCAATTTAACTTGATTTCTGAAGGGAACCCCAGTATCTGAGCCGCCCTCAATGAAATAGACTCGATTCCATAAAGAGTGGTCAGCGAATTGTGTTGGGTCATATACTAAATTTTCTCTCAGATAGGCTTCAAATTCTGGAATAGTTAGAGTTTTTCCTTTTCTCTTGGATTCTCTTGAGATCATGCCCTTACGTAGAGATCGAACTAGTCCTTGATTACTATGAGCAATGATATCTGGCATATCTCCGCCACCAACGACGATCATGGCATATTTCACTTTCTTTCTCATGAGGCCCATAACAAAGCCACCGGCCACTCCACCCATACTCATTCCATAGGTACCAACTTTATCAAATTGAATTTGGCCTTTATGTTCTTTCTCTAAGTAGTCAAACATCATTTGAAAACGAATGATTCCTCTTCTCAGTCCTGCGTTTATATCCTCGGGCTCATTAGATCGTGCAACTAGGTTTTCACCAAAATCAAAAAGAACTGAATGAATCCCTTCTCTGGCAAAATACTTTCCTAATAAGTGATCTGCGGGAGTGATCCCTAAGACAGGAGGCAAAAATATAACAAGAGGTCGAGATGCTATGTCACCTTTACGAGCAACCTTATTCAAATGAAGATAGAAATTAACTATTAAAGGTTTTTTGAAGATTGGGTCTTTGAAATTAGATGTTAACTCAATCTTAAGTTTAAGGTATTTACTTCTATCGCTCCTATATTTGATTTTTTTGGTATAACCTGGCCTATAGGCAAATTCGGTTTGAAGCATTTTTTCGACTTTTTTTTCAACCTCATTTGCGGATGAGGAAAAGATCGGGACTATAAAAATCAACAACATCAAAAAACGCATAGTAAACTCCACGATTAAAAACGTATCGGATTATTTTATCATAAATTTAAAACTCAAATAAATTTATTGTAGTTTAAAAAACGAAAAATTTGTGGGGGCTCAAATGTCCATACCGCGCCCAACGAGACCGTTGAGATTCGAGGGTAATAAGAAACTTATGCTCTTGTTTTGTATCGTTACACTTTCTGATTTTTTTAGACTCTTTGATCAAGGTGGTTCTGATTTCTGAGGGTAGAAAACATAATCCGTTTAGAAGAACTCCTCGGTCCTCTACCTCAAGCACTCTTCCTACAAAAAGGTCGTTTTTAACGAGAGAGGAGACAGGGACATCGGCATCTAAAGTAATCTTCTTATTATGAAGGATGTCCTTAACAATTCTTTTTTTAAATAGGCCACTTCCAAGGAATTCAAACAGAGAGTAATTCACTTTTCCCAAGGCCTCTTTGATCTCTTGATTTTCAACCTCTGTTTCTAAAAATTCAGGAAATTCATCACAATACTGAAAAAGATACCAGTCGTTAAAAGAGTTCATTCTTAATTCATAATCTTCATCATCCTCATTAATCTTACCTGTAAGAGAGAAGTACTCTTCCTTGGCCTTAATAAGATTGTTGTAGTGCTCCCCAGAGGAATAGTGCATGAGGGCCTTTTCGAGATGAGTGTAGATTTCTTTCATAGAGTTATTTTAATAGCCATGAATAGACATTTCCATAGCGAAATGAAGCCGGCGTCACTTTTAATTAATTACGCATTGTAACAAGACTATTTTCGTATCCATTTAAATGGCTGACCTTTATAAATCTTTCCTCCATAAGGCGCATCATCACACTCTTTAAGCGAGATTTCTTCTTCTGATTTCACCTCAATATACTCAGGAACTCTCACAAAGCTTGAGACTACTCGTTTTTTCTGTGAGTCATAAAGAGCGATATCCATCACATAAATCCCTTGAAGAGAGACTCCCCCAGCAAAAAGGGCCGATTGGGCCAAAAATTTTTGAGTATTGGAGCGAATGTATTTTTCATTCAATGGTCCTAAAGTGAAGCTTAAATCAACTTTGGAAAAGCTTTTCTCCTCAATATCCGAAATCTTGAGTCGATGTTTAAGTGGAGGACAAATAAAGTTAACGGTTCGAGGAACCAAAGAAGCTGCCTTATAGTTTATCTGAAAATAAGTTTTATAAACCTTAATATATTTTTGCCCCGTGATCTCACTACTTCTAAGAGAACGAGTATAACGATAAAAAGGAATTTCAAGATACCCGAGATGCCTAGCGGATACTCCGGCCTGGTGACCAATCTTAATAATATAAGAATCAACGCCCTTTTCCCTGGCCAGTTTTTCCAGATCACCTTTGGAAATAAGAGGTAGCCTTAACTTTATTTGAAAACCTTGATGAAGAACGGTTTCTTTTCGATCACGCATTTTCCAGTCAATCGTTTTATAAGAATCAATCTTTAGATCCTTAGCGGAGATCGTATAATGGTCATACTTATTTCGAGATACCTTAGTGGCCGAAATGCAGCCAGTAAGAAAGAAAAGCAATACAATAATTTTCATAGAATCATTGTATTGCTTATTTAAAATTTATTCAAATTTATCAGCAGGTCGATACCAACAATGTGGTCTCGAGCTATCTTTAGAGTCTGCTTTTTCAGAGCTAAATACACAGGCCCCTACTCGTGGATCAATATCATCAAACGGAGTTGATAGATCATAATCACAGTTAGCTCCATTGAGATAAGTGTCTAGCCTACATTGTGATTTAGGGTGAGTATATCTAGTTCTTGAAACAACAGTAGGATCTCGGTCATCAATTTCAGGAAACTTTTCATAACTTTTAAGAGAGTGAAAAACCTTAGCGACTGACATGGAAGCAAGACTTGCTCTTAAACAGTAGTAGTCTTTTCCTTTACATCTTTTTTTCGCTTTCTCAACAATCCCTGACTCTGCTCTTTTCACAGCTTTTTTATTCTCTTCTGAGTCATTAAAAAGAACTTTTAAACATTTTGAAGTAGCAAAGTAGTCGGACTGACCTTCGGCCGAAGACCACCCTCGTTTTGAGCTTCTTCCTCTAAAGGCCTTTGGTGCTCCACCAAGGTAGTGTCCAAGCTCGTGACAGTAAATAAGGTAGAGTCCATCGAGAGTCATATCTTGGTGTCTTGCCATCCCACCATAGACTTTAATGAGAGGGTTATCGTCCATATCACGAGTACAGTAAGCGTTAACTCCTTCCTCATCCCAAGCATCGATAAACTTAAGAGTTTTACCATGATGCTTTTGGAGGTAAGGATCAAAGGCTGCTTTAAGAGCTTTCTGAGCTCTAAGGTAATCGTTCTTACTGATATCATTGCTCTTTTCATTTGGAGAATAACGAAGATCGGATTCAGGAAAACAAAGCTGCGGGGCTTCTACTTCCTTAGCCATAGAGCTATTACCTATTGTAAGAATTAGGAAAAAAACTGTTGAAAAAATTGCTTTCATCGTTGCACTCCCCATACGATTCGATATATGTAACTCTTAGCCCAAATGTAAGAAAAAATGAAGCTGATTTTAATCACTTTTAATACGATTATAGATCATTTAGTGTATGATTCCAAAGATTTACAACATAGTTATCAAACATCTCAAAACCTATAAAGGGGAGGAAACATGAAGAAACTTAAAACTGTATTGGCCTTATTAGCAGCAAATGTGGCCTTTGCCGGAACACCAGTGGAAACACTTATTCCAGTAGAGCACATTTACGTTCCAAAGGGATTTGACAGCAATGACAACTCAGAGGTCATTTTATCTGGTCACCTCCCTAACTTATGCCATAAGGCGCCTAAAACCACAATCACTCAAGAAGGTAACAAGATCATGATCGAAGTTACTGCTCTTAAGTATCACCCAACAAATCCGTTCTGTGCGGAAGTACTCGTACCATTTATCGAACCAGTATCTCTAGGGGTACTTGATAAAGGTATGTACGACATCGTTGTTAACGGAAAATCGATCTTCAGAAAAGAAGCGAACATTTTCGTAGCTGAGTCAACTTCTCCAGCGATTGACGAGCATGTCTACGCAAACGTTGATCACGTAGAGAGAGAAGAGGGTTCAAGAACTGTTAAGCTTGTAGGTTACAACCCAAGTGACTGTCTTGAGTTCCAAGAAGTTAAAGTAGCTTCTAATGACAAAGATACTTATGCCATGCTTCCAATCATGAAGAAAGTATCAGACTTCTGTCCAATGAAAATGACTCCATTTAAGTATGAAGTTGAAGTACCAAGCGATCTTAAAAACGACGCGGTTCTTCTTCACGTACGAGCAATGGACGGAAAATCTGTAAATACCTTATTTTATCAAGATCCCTCTGAGGAATAAAATGAGATGTTGCTGAGCTATCAGCGGAAAGGGGCCCTGGAAAGGGCCCTTTTTTTGTCTAAATTTCTACTTCACCACGAACAATTTCAATCAAAGCATTCAAAGCATCGGTCGTTGTAAAGATCCCATAAACTTCACCTTTGTCATCAACAACGAGCATTGAACCTATTTTATTAAGGGACATTTCATAGGCGACTTCATCGAGAGTGGTTTTAACACCAACCGTCTTAGGTCCATGAGTCATAACATCTTCAACCTTAAGCTCTTGATCTACGGCCCTGGAAATATTCTTCAAAATATCTCGCTCCGTCACAATTCCAACTGGTCGATTGTTTTCAACCACAGGGACGTGTCTAATCCCTTGATTTTCCATTTTATCGATAATTGTGGCCAAACTATCGTCTTTTCGGGCAGTTATAGGTGTTGGGGAGGTGTACTCCTCAATGCTAATTCTTTTGAGTGCCTCGATATCCAGCATATGCTCTCCTTAATACATGGGAATGATAGGTATTAATTACAAGGAGGCCTTATTCTAGTCAATTTTTAAAATATGATTTTACTCATATTTTCATGTATATTTTTGTCGTAATAATGACATTGATCAGAGTTTTAATGGAGGCCCTATGACTGTAAAATCACCAATCCCAAGAGAGTGTGAACAATGCTCATCCAAGGCCAAAGGAATATTCTGTAATCTCACTTCTCCTGAACTTCAAGACCTTAGCTCTCACAAAGTAGAGAACACCTATAAAAAAGGACAAAACCTCTTTATCGAAGGAAATCCAACTTACGGATTGTATTGTGTAAGCCACGGAAATATTAAAATTTCTCGAATGGGTGAAAACGGTAAAGAAAGTATCGTTCGAATTGCGACTGACGGAGATGTTATCGGTCACCGAAGTATCTTCTCTGAATCCAATTACAGCGCCACTGCAACTGCAATGGAAGACACTCACGTATGTTTCATTGATAAAAAATACATCATGGATATGGTTCGAGATAAACCATCTGTTGCCAACCGATTGATCGAAAAACTCAGTAAAGATCTTGGTGCCAGTGAAAGAAAAGTTGCTTCTTTTAGTTCTAAAAACGTACGTGAAAAACTCGCTGAACTACTCCTTCTCCTTAATGAATCTCATGGAATTGATGAGGAAGGTCTTCGAAAAATCAATCTAAAGCTCACTCGAGAAGAGATGGCATCTCTTATTGGGACTGCAACAGAAACTCTCATTCGTATTCTCTCAGAATTCAAAGAGGATGATGTGATTGAACAAAAAGGGAAGACTCTGTTTCTTAAAAATACAGATGAACTCATGGCGATCGCTAATATACCTATGTAAAAGAGCTGACTTCGGTCATTTTATAGTTTTCACATTAGGTTTATACTCCTAGGTATGAAAACAATAACACTTGAAGAACATGAACTAGGCTTTTTAAAAGAACACTTTCAAGAGCAGGTTTATAATACTTCCACAGAACTTTTTTATGAGGGACATATTCCTCACGTGGGCTATGTCCTTCTTGATGGAAATGTTATTCTTGGAAAAAGAAAAAAAATCAAAGATGAACTTGTTCCAGGCACTGTTTTAGGGGTTCGAGAGCTTGTCAATAATATTCCTGTCCCCTATTTTGCTCGCATCTATTCTGGATCAAAAGTTTATATTGTGGATCGCTCCTCTATTAAGGGGCTCCACCAAATCGAATGCCCCAACCTTTCTGGTATAATTAATAAAATTATTGCCCCTTAGATTGGTAGTATCGCATTCGATTGTATTTGGTGAGATTCTTTCCTGAAAGAACAAGAAAGATCGCTGCTGGTAAATGCCACAGCATCATAAACTCAGGCCCATTATAAACTCTTTTGTGAATGATTCCCCCTGCTATAAGGATGACAAACATCAAAAAGTAAAAATAGCCTAATCTAACTTCTTTCTTATTTTCTTTAGCCATAAAAATACTCCCATAACTCCAAGAGTGAAAAGCACAACAGTAAATCCAAATTGACCGTTAAAACTGATCCATTCTTGCTCTTTTATTAATAATTCTTTGGTCCACTTTTGCTCTCCTGACTGAACCATAAGATTATAATTTCCAGATTCTTGAACAAAGAATTCTGCGTGATAATAACCATCAATTTTTTTAACCGGTACTGTCCCTAGCTCTTTAACTGAGACCTTAGGTTTTTGATTAGTTTCTTTAATTTCTAATACGACGGGAATCGTTGTTCGTAACTCTCCGTCGGTTACGATATCAACTTTCATTTCTTCTTTTTTCGTCCTTTACGAGCAACCCATACCGTTGCGCCGATACCTACGACAAGCATAACCTCAAGAACTCTTAAGATAACATCAAATATTACTGGTGGGTTTTCCATATGAACTCCTAATCTTGGACCGGAAGCACTTCACGAGAGTTGATGATGAGTTCTCTATTGATCTCTTCATTGATAATGAGGTGAATTCCAATCTGTTTACTGGTTGGGGATCTTAGCTGATAGATACCACTAAGATGAAAATTATCTTTTCGTATACTGAGTGTTTCCCCAGCATGAATTTTAATAAGTTTTACAAATTTCCATTTATCAACGGAAAGTCTCTCAAGTTTTAGAAGATGATCCTTTCCGGACTCATTAATAAGTGAAATATTTCCTTGATTGAACTTAGATATGTTTTCTAGGAAGCCACAATCTTTAATGATGAGCTTGTCCATAGGAGAGAATTGATCACCAATTTTTAAACGCAATTGAGACCCTTTACAGCCTAGCGTATCATAGTCGAGTTCTTGTTGATTCGTTACAATCTCTCGTTTTTTCTTGAGAAGTCCAATATGCTCTTCAAATTGCATTTGAACTCCAAAATGGGCGGCCCCTAGAAGAAAGGCAAGGATATGTCTTTTGGCAAGTGAGTCGGTTTCCCAATTAATGAATTGTTTAAAATATCTAAAGAAGCCAATGTAAAAAATTCCCACGCAGGCAATAGAGATAAAGGAACTAAAATGTCCTACATTCACTTTAGAAACACCAAGTGA
The DNA here is from genome assembly GCA_965365285.1 of uncultured bacterium. Lineage (GTDB taxonomy): Bacteria > Bdellovibrionota > Bacteriovoracia > Bacteriovoracales > Bacteriovoracaceae > JAURDE01. The sequence continues at coordinate 3,909 of CBDUBC010000044.1, read as the reverse complement.
GTAAAATAACTCTGCAGTTCCTAAAAGAGTTGCCCAAACCGAAACCCAAAGAGTGGCAGGAATAATGGTTCGGGGCCGTTTATGAAAATCGTAACGAATAAAAAGAATGAGAAGAAAGAGATGGAGGGCAAACCAGTAGTGGACTCCTTTAAAGATTTCAGCGCCGGCACCATAATTTCGAATAATTGGAATCATGATATTATGGAGGATTAGGTAGGCAACCATACCTCCATGAAAAATAACGAGAAAAACCTTTTTCAGCCCTATCTGCTGGTTATCCATCTTTATCTATTTAACCACATCTGAAGATCTGGTCCCATATAACGGATCAAGTATACAATTAACCAAATGATAAGTGCGGCCCAAACAAGCTTAATAACTAATGGAACTTTATATCCCTGGTATTCAAATTTGCCATCACCATTTTCCATAGTGGCTACTCCTTGTACTCTGCTTTGAGAGGTAAATCATTTAATTCTTCTGTGTTTTTAAAAGCTCCTCGCATCCATAGACCAATGGCACTAAAGATGGTGAAAAGCACCAATCCCCCGATGAATGCTAGAAGAAAAAAGCGCATTTCATCCGAATCTGCTCCACAGTAGAAACAGGGAAAAATGTTTTTAGACTTTGTAATCTGCTTCAACTTCATTAAGTGGAATTCCTTCAGCTTCAAAAACACGGTATTTGATGTCTTCAGTTTTTTCATCGTATTCAGCATGGGCCTTCATAAAGGCCCATAGTTGAAATCCAAGAAAGACGATACAAACCAGTCCATATCCTAAGGTCGTAAGAAAAATGATTTTATTCATTTGTCCGGCCTCAGGAATGAAAAGTGCCGCCATACAAGTAATGAAAACACCAATCGCTATATAAGAGGGCAATCGGAAATTTTTCATTATTCATCCTCCGGAGATGGAGGCATCGTAATCGCATTCATATCATATTGATTCTTATAGATACCTTCTTGCCATCCACCAAGCTGTTGAAGATAGGCCACAAGAGCAACCGCTCCTCTTTTTGGCTTAGGAGGATTAACAGATTCATCAAAATACCAAGAATAGGCCGGCATTACTGATTCAGGCTCAGTACTCTTTGGATTATAGAGGTGAGCAAAATGCCAGTCATTACTTCTCTTTCCACCTTCCCTGGAAAGATCTGGTCCTACCCTTCTGGTACCAAAAAGGTGTGGAAGGTTCAGATCATTTTGGTACTCTCCTGGAGTCGCCACAAGACCATATCTCTCAGGCTCTCGACCAACAGGTCGTACATACTGAGAGTGACAGTGCCAGCAGGCCTCTTTGACGTAGATGTCTCGGCCTTCAAAGATCGCCGCTTTATAGTCTTCGAGATCGGAGAAATATTCTTGAAACTCTTCCGGAATTTCCACAACCTCAGGGGCCGTATTTTTAATTCCGTCTGTCATAAATGCAGGAAAAACACCTAGAACCGTGAAGGCAACGAGGAAACTGATTAAACCTGCAAGTAAAAAAATAGTGCTAAATTTTTCTAAATTTTTCATTACGCAGTCACCTTTTGAGATTTTTGTTCCTTATTAGAGAAATAAGTCATCAATAAGTTGATAAGGAAAATGACTTCTCCTGTAAGAATTGCTACCCCTGAGAAAGTTCGAATCCACCAGTACGGCTTAGAAGCGATAACAGTCTCAATGAATGGGGTAAGACCTTTCCACATATGCCCTTGAACAAGTCCAGCACACATAAGGTCAATATCCATAATGACAATCCCTAAGGTTGAAAGCCAGAAATGCCACTCGGCCATACCTTTTGAGAAAACCTTGGTTCCAAAAAGTTTTGGAATGAGATAGTAAATAAAAGCAAAGGCCCAGAATGAGAACGTTCCAAAAAGAACTAAGTGAGCGTGACCAACAACCCAGTCAGTGAAGTGAATAATTTCTTGAACTGAAAGAGTTACGTGAATCGCACACTGAATACAAGTCACAAGATAACTGAGAGCTCCCACGAAAAGAAATCGTAAAGATATATTTTCATAAACTTTAGACCAGTCTTGGGCCATTGTCGCAAAAATATTAAACACAACTGTATATACAACAACGTGAACCCCTACCGAAGCAACAACTGAAGCATACTGTGTCCACATTGGAATTGGAGACCAAAGAAAGTGGTGAGCAGAGTTCATGGGGTAAAAGAAAGCAAGACCCCAAAATCCAATCAATGAAAGAGCGTGACTATAAAGAGGCTTTTTCATCAGAACTGGAAGAAGATAGTAGGCCATAGCAATCCCAACTGGGGTAACAAAAAGTCCTACAAGGTCATGGATATACATAGAAGTGATGGTTGCTCCACCCGTACCAGGAAAAACGTATTCTGGAAGGAAGTTCCCCATAACATAAACAAGTGGTGTCCAAAGAAGAGCTGCAAGAACGTACCAAACAGAAACATAGTACGGTTCATTTCGACCTCTCCAAATCGATCCCACTAGAATATTCACAACCCAGCAAACGGCCGCTACTGCGATAAAAGGATCAAGAATCTTTGGAGTCTCTCCCCACTCGAGAGCTTGTCCGTATCCACCAAGAATAAGAACAACTGCTGCGACAACGAGAAAGTTATAAACATAGAAACAAAACCAACCAAATTTTTCAGAGAGGATTGGTTTTCTTGTAAGCTTTGGAATCATATACATCATGATTCCGAAGAATACGTTGGCAAGCCAAGCGTAAGCGACGGCCTGCGTGTGTACCATTCTCACCCTTCCTGGAGAAAGAAACTCAAACTTTGGGAAAGGATAAAGGTCAATAAATTGTAAAGAATACGTTAACCCTGCCAAAACCACCAATAGCGCGTAGGCCACTGAGATATAAATATGGGCTCGGACTAAGGGTAAACTGACTAAATGATCATCATTTGTTTGCGCTTGCATAGTTCAGTCCTTTTAAATTTCGTCTTCAGTAATTTCATCAATAGGAAGTTCATCATACATTCCGGCCCCTTTACCTCTTAGGTAGAGAACGAAAGCAGCAACATCCCACATATCTTTATCTTCAATCACATCTTTAAAAGATGGCATTGGACTTCCACCGATACCTGCAAGAACAACTCGGTAGATATCTTCAATAGAGTGACCAGACTTGATGTATTTCTTTTGAAGGTTGGCCGGTTTTAGAGGATAGCCCCAGTCATCTTCAAGCCCTTCAGCACCCTCTCCATCTCCATGCCCTTCCAGCCCATGGCAAGTCGCACAGTTTTCAATATAGATTCCTCTTCCTTTTTTTGCTCTGGCAATAAAAGTTGAGTGAGTTCTAAAATCCTCTATTGGCATTGGAGCACCCGTAAGAGGAGCTTGAATATTATCAGGATCTTGCCAAGCATCCGAAAAGGTCTTGATATATTGGATAACCGCCAGTCTTGATACTTCCGGAACAAGGTGAAAACCTGGCATTGAAGTTCCATTTAGACCTTTAGAGAGAGTTCTCATGAGGTCTTCATCTGTTGGAAGAGCTCCAAGAGGAGTCGATCTAAATTTAAAAACCCCAGTCGTAAAGTTTCTTGGTTTTGGATCTAGAAAAATAGCGGCTTCGCCTTTTCCATCACCATTCACGCCGTGACATCCGGCACATCTTTGGAGGTAAATTTCTTTACCATGCTTGATCATTCCCTGGTTGAAAACTGATTGGACAAAGGTATTTGCCCCAAAAGAAATCAACGGAAAAAAGAGTAGGCCTAAACCTAACAACTTTCCTTTCATTACTGGACTCCCTTTTATTTAGTAAAAATCATTTGCTTAAGTTCAATTAATTCTTTTCTAACATCATCAGGAATATGCTCTCCACTGCTTCCAGTGAAAGAGAAAACCATTTGATTTTTATATTCTTGATAACATTTTTTAGCGTAAGGATGCTTAGTGTAACTGATCATACACTCTCTCAGG
>CBDUBC010000043.1:0-21164 GCA_965365285.1 uncultured bacterium | reverse complement strand
TGCCAAAGAGCTACTCCTCAATTCTATGAAAAATATCGCTGCCGGAAAAAAGATTGAATCTGCTACCATCGAATCTCACATTAAGATTTCAGACGAAGCAATGAGAAGACTCGTAGAAGAGGCAGGAAGAAATATTTTGGGGCTAACGAGAGAGCTAAGTAATAATGCAAAGAAAAATGTAAGTGATTGGTTTGCTCAAGAGGAAAATAGTAGATGGGAGATGTGTGACATCCTTATCAATTGTAAGAATAGAGCAGAATCGAATGCCGTAAGTGGTGTAGAAAAAGGGTTAAAAATACTCAATGATATCTATAAGCTATATCAAGAAGAAGCTAGGGGAGACAAAAAGTCTAAGGAATTAGTTCAAGCGTGGAGTGAGTTTGGAAAGCACTTTACGAGGAATCAATTCTCTGTTCATGCTTATCTGGATAAAATAAAAATGTATAAAAAGCAGAATCCTAAATATGACTTTGCGTTTTGCGTTTCATGGGCAGGCTCCAGTTTTCGAAGAGGTGTACTTGAGATAGAAAAGAGTTCACTCCGAAAGGATAAGAAAAAATGTAATCTACAAGAGGAAACTCAAGTTGACCAAGTCGCAATTAGAAAAGATATCGATTTTTTTGGTGATGACTTTATTTTAGATTAAAAACTAGGGAGTTAATATGCGATTTTTCATAATTTTTTTATTTTTTATTAGTTTGAACCTTCATGCAGGAACATGGGTTTTTTTATCCGATCTAGAAGGGAATGGAGCGAAATGGGATACTTTTATAAAGCAAAGTGGTTGCTTTGAGGGTAGAAGTCCTCGCCTACAAAAAATAAAAAGTGGATATGAAAATGTCGCCTTTCTTAAAAGTTCGAGGGGACTTAGGCTTAAAGATAACTGTAGTTTTTTTTATTTAGGGGATGCAGTTGACAAAGGTAATGCATCAATACGAATTCTTAGAGACTTAGTTTACTTGAAAGAAGCCTACGGTGATAGAGTAGGACTGATTCCAGGGAATAGAGAAATTAATAAACTTCGATGGCTTCAAGAAATTAGCCCAGAAGGGGATCTTGTACCAAAAAACTTCTACAAGTTTTCTCGCGCTAAATTCTCAGTTGATCAAGCTGAATCACTTCTAAAAAATAAAAAGTTTTCTAATGCTCTTAACACCTATTTTGGTAGTACTTTTGGTGCTCCAAAAGCTATGGACCACAGATGTGAGGAACTCGGGTTATGTCCTAAGAATTCAAGTGTAAATAGAAATGATGAAAAACTTAGAAAAAAAATTCTTCAAAGTTTAAGGGAGGATGTAGAAGTCTATAGTCCGGACGAAAAAGGTGGACCATCCAAAGGACTTCTTAGCAGATATCTCATGCTTTCAGAGGTTGTACTTAGAGTTCAAGATAATCTCTTAAGCCATGGTCATATAGGTCTTGATAGTCTAGGAGAAGTTCCAGGTCAGCAAAGAATGTATATTCGAAGCTCAAGTGATCTTGGAAGCTGGATTAGAAAGCTAAATGATTTTAAGAATAATAATTTTAAAACTATTATGAATAAGGGTTTCTATCAGGGCAATGATGAAAAAATTATTTATCAAGGCGGAGATTTAATTCTATATCAAGAGCCACTACTGGATGGAAAATTTTCTTTTAATCAGGCAAGTGTGGTTCTAGGACGAAATTCAGACCCAAAGGATTTTGGAAATGTTTTTGATCAGAGTCAGGGGTCACATGGTAAAATTGAAAAAATCTTAAGAAGTGTTGGTATTTCTACTAGAATTGCGGGCCACACTCCTGTTGGTCAGAGTAGTTTAATACAAAGGATTCCTGCTAGCGGATCAACAGAGAGGCCAAGCTGGGTTATTAATATTGATAATTCTGCTGATCATGCACGAATGAACGGTGTGACTAATATCTTTAAACTTATAAATAATGATACTTTCTCAACCAGTAGTATGGTTAACCTTAATAACCGAAAAACTCTCGTTAGAAGTGAATTTAAAAAAGATGGATCAGATGATGCTCATATTGGACTTCGTTACGAATGTGGTAACAAAAACTACACGGTGATTGGTAAATTACCATCCTCTAAAAAATATCTTCTTTACAGAGTTGAAGCCAAATATCAAACCAACAACATGGAAAGTGATCTTAAAGACTGTAAAAAATTGTAGTTGAAAAAGTGGCTGGGGTAGAGGGATTCGAACCCACGACCAACAGATTAACAGTCTGCTGCGCTACCGCTGCGCCATACCCCAGTAACAAGAGATGTGAATATAACCTCATTCGGGGGGTAAATGTCCAGCGAAATATTAGAATTCAATAAAATTACTTTATAATGAGGCCTAACCTTCCAAAACCCTATACAAAATTTTGTTATATTGCAAAGCGTTTTAACCGATAATAGTAAGGGTGAGGGTCGGTTTTGATAACAGAAAATAAGATCATTTCAGAGTCATTAAGACTACTTATTCCGGAGGAGATCGCAGATCTCACGGACGAGTTTGTTGCCTTTAATAAGGTGACTCTAACAAGTCTATTAGAGGCAGAAATTGGTCTAGAGCTCTCTCAGCCAGTCGAAGGTGAAGTTAAAGAAAACTCTTTAGAGGAAGAAATTGAGCAAGTAGAGGCAATCGTAGAGGCACCATCTGAAGACCATAGTGCTGAAGAGGCCATTAGTACTTTTATTCTTGCTCAGCGAAATAAATTCAAAGAATCTAATCTTAAACTTAAAGAAAAAAGTATCCAGGATCTTTACAAGAAAAATGCTGTGACAGAAATGAAAAGGAAGGCTTCCGGAGAAGAAGAGCAAAAAGTTTCAGAGGATAAAGTAGAGAAAAAAGACGAGAAATCCAGCGGTGAAGCCGGAATTCTCGTGGATAAAGAACATTATTAGAGATCAAGTCCCTTGATCGTTTCTAACCCGCTACCTATATCTTTTTTGTATTCAAGACTACTCATCGTAAAGACACATGCATCGATGGTGCTTACAGCAGCTGGCCGGTAGTTTCCAGAATTTTTAACTCCTCCAAAAGGAAGCCTAGAGCTTGCACCAACTGTAGATCGATTGAGGTTCACAAGGCCAGTTTCTATCTCTTCTAAGCAGTATTGAAACTTTTTATGATCTTTGGTGAAGACACTGGCCGCTAGCCCATATTCGGTAGAATTTGCAATTTCTACGGCTTCTTCAAGTTCATCAAAAGGAACAAATGTACAGTTAGGTCCAAAGATTTCACTCATTAGAAAAAGAGAAGACTTATCAAATTTTTCAGCAAGATGAATCGAAGGAGTCACATATTGTCCCTGATGTTTTTTCTCAATTTGCTTTCCTCTCATGATTTCCTCTATCCCTTCTCTTTTAGCCATACCAATGAAGTTTAGGTAGTTTTTCACAGAGAGTTCATCAATCAATGGTCCCATAAAGGGTTCTTTTTCATATTCAAAAGGGTGATCGATAACTAGTTTCTTAGTGAGTTCATGAAATCGAGAGATAAATTTATCAACAAGAGATCGGTGTATGGGAACAAGGGCCGTTGATGTACATCTCTGACCTGTGGTTAAGAAACTTCCCTTAAGAATTTCTTCCATCGCAAGTTCGAAATGAGCATCATCGCAAATGATAGAGGAGTTCTTTCCTCCAAGTTCCAGAGCAACTAGCTTTTCAAGAGATCCAGAAGTTTGTTTAAGGATCATCTTTCCTACTTCTTTAGATCCTGTGAAAAATACCCCTCGAATTTCTTTTCTTCTTATAATTCGGGATGCACTATCTCCGTCCCCTTGAATGAAGTTTACAACTCCTTTAGGGAATTGAGCTTGTTCTAAACACTCAAACATGAGCTGAGAGCTAAAACAGGTTTTTTCAGAAGGCTTAAAGATAATACTATTTCCAGCCATAAGAGCACTTGTGATTTGTCCGTTAGCGAGATGGCAAGGAAAGTTAAAAGGACCAATAATAAAGCTTGGTCCTAAAGGTCGATAAACAACATGCCCGGTTGTATCAGGAAGAATATTTTCAATCTCTGTATTGGTGATTCTAGGAAGGCTATCATTGATAGTAACATCAATTTTGGCAACGAGGGCACCTGCTTCTGTGAGGGCTTCCCAGAATGGCTTTCCTGTTTCCCAGCTAATAGCCTCGGCAATTTCATTTTTCTTAGCAAGAAGATTTTCTTGGTATCTTTTAAGAATCTGAATTCGATCTTCAATAGGAGTTCTTCTCCAAGTTTTGAATCCTTCAACAGCTGAGTCAACAAGCGGGTCGATATGTCGATATTCTATTGGACAGATCCAGAGGGGTTGATTATCACAAGGAGAGTTTTTCATGAGAAATCTCTCTGTGGAATCTGTACCCTTGGTTTTTGGGACTACCCATTCGTTGTTATAAAAATCACCTTTTAATTCAAATTTCATAAGACTCCTAAATAGGGATACATTGACAAATGAGGCCCTCAGTTGCTCCAATTTCTTTAAGAGTACTGGAGCTTATCTCAATAGTTGGGTTTTTACTTTTAGGCGATGAACTTTTCGCCTGGATCATATATGCAATAAATTGATGATCGGGATGATCAAAAGAGATCAAGTAAGGAGCAAGGTCTCCTTCCTTTAACTTTTCATTAACTTTAAGAGGTGCCTTGATGAGTTTTTTCACAAGCGTAATATCTTTTGCTTTTGCCCTGTAGTGAGGTCCACCATCAAAAGGATCAACTTCATTTGTGTATTTAAACCCGATTTTTTCGAGCATACGCTTCACCGGCTGAGTTTCTTTTCCTACTTTACCTATAGAATCTCTAGCATCGATGGGGAGAAGAACAGTATAAATTTTTTCTTGTGGAAAAAGGCTTAAAATAAATTCTTTGTTCGTTCTACTGAGAACATCTGCTTCTGGATAATCCATATTTAGAAATCGTCTACCAATCGCTTCCCAAAGCGGAGAGTTTCCATCTTGATCAAAGGGTGGAAGAAGCTCTGCATGAACAACGGGTTTGAATCGATCTGGGTGAGTTGCTAGGTAAAGGAAACGTACAAACGAAAGCTGCTTACCAAGCTTATAAGGATTGTTCCTATAATCTGGACTTAGAACAAGACCGCCAATTTCGGTAGGTCCATTGTTATCCATTCCAAACTTTAGAGTGCCATGGATAAATCCGGTATTGATTGTTTCGCTAAATTTTCTTATTTTTCCAACTCGGAAAAAGAAGTGTGGCTCATCCTCAGTTCCATGTTGGGAATGAATCATAGAAACACCAATGACTTTCTTTTTTTCTGTGTCTTCAAGAACAAAAATATAATGATTTTCCCAGAGGTTTTTGGAAGGCTCGATAAAAGATTTTTCTGAGGACTTAATTTTTTCCTCAATCATATCTCGAAAAGGAGGAAGGTTAATAAAATTCATGACCTGACTTAGTTCAAAGAGGTCATCCAAATCTTCCATGCGAACAGATCTTAAAAGAAACATACTTATTTTATTACCTCTTGTGCTGTACTCTCAATAATTGAAATGATTTCATCAATATGATCATCTGTTAAGCAAGTTGGCAGGAGAAAACGAACTCGGTAGGGGTCTTTTCCAGCTGAAAAGCAAATGATACCATTATTATAGAGTGCCTTAATAAATTGATCAGTTGTAGGCTTTGAAGCATCTCCAACTTCAAAAGAGATCATAGTACCGACGCCACCAATATATCCTATTTTATCCTTACATGTATTTTGAGAAAGGTAACGCAGTCTCAAAATAAAGTTTTCTTCGAGATACTTCATTCGACCTGCATCTCCATAAAAGTGACCACCAAGTAGGTACTCGATAATCATATGTCCAACGCGAAGAGCGGCGAGAGAGCCATTAAAGGTACCTGCAATCAAACCTGGCTTTGGATTAAGTTCTTCCGTATAAAGGGTTCCACATGCCTGAAGAGCTTTTCCAATAGTGACAACATCCACGTACTCATCGAGGCCAAACATTTGAAAGGCAAAGAGCTCACGAGTTCTTGCAAAGGTCTGTACCTCATCAACGATTACATACAACCCTTTTTCTTTTGCCCATTTAAAAATAGCCTCATAGTATTCTTTGGTTCCGTAATTAAACCCGGCCTCTCCTTGAATCAGTTCAATCATGATGGCACAAACTTGGTCTTTATCTTTTTCCCAAATAGCATCAAGTCGTTGAATGGTATTTTCAATCGAATTCTCTGGATTAAAATGGCTAAAATGAGGAACATGTTCTACATTGAGATGTTCAGGCATTCCCTCTCGATAAGCAGGGTTATAAGTGATTTCTTGAGTTGCTATACTTCGACCAGCAAATGCCTTTTCAAATGCAATAATCTTATTTTTAGGAAAGCATTTTTGCCAAACCATTTTAAGAGCATTGTCATTAGCAAAGGAGCCAGAGCCTGCAAACCAAAAATGACGAAGCCTTGATTTTGAAGCTGCCTTTAAAAGTGTCTTAGATAGTTCAGCTGGTTCTTGATAGGGAAGTAAGTTTCCACACATAACAATATCAGTCGTGGAAGCTTCGAGTGTTCCCTTAATATAAAGTGGATGAGAATGCCCTAAGATATTAGGGCCAATTCCTCCAATAAGGTCGTACTTGATGGATTCATCGATTTGTTCAGTGAAGGGACCATGACCACGTCCGGAAGAAAGGTAGTTGAAAAAGAAACCTCTTCCCTTATTTTGAGCGTACTCATCAAGGTAATTCTCAACGAGATGTTTTTTTTCTGGGTTAGGAGGTTTTAGACCCATGAACTTATTTTGTTCAGTAAGAATCAGGGAAAAAAGCTCATCCAATTTACTTTTGATTTCTGGTGTTTCGACTCCAAGCTTCATAAGAAGGTTTACCTTGATTTCTGTGGTGCAAGAGATGATAATATCTCCATGGCGGATTCTAGCATAAATAAAGATTTAAAGTCATTAGAACAGTATTACAAGGAAAAGGACTACGAGAAAGGTATTTCGTGGTTACTCGATCATAAAGAGACTCTTCCTAAAGGACTTTTTCACTATAATCTTGGAGTTTTTTATGCAAAGAAGGACCACCTCGCTGCTGGGCGATATAATTTTGAAAAGGCCATCGAGGAAGGCTTTGTTAATACACAGGTTTATCATAACCTTGAAATTACAAAGAAAAACTTGAACGTTACCGATATTAGTAATTCAAAAAACTTTGTGGATAAGTACACAAATTATATGCTCTCTATCCCTCAGGATGCTTACCTACTTCTTAGTCTTTTCCTCTTATTAGTAGTCGTCATTTCAAATCGGTTAAAGCTTTTAAAAAATATCTACGTCACCACTTCTCTAGCATTTCTCTCTTTTTTTCCTTTAGGTTTACAAAAACTTCATTTAGATAAAATGGAGTACGCGATCAATCTTGAGGAAGTGAGTCTTTATGAAGGACCCAGTAGCGTTTTTGCTGAAAGAGGAGTCTTGAAGCCAGGTACCAAAGTCATTATTGGACAAAGAAATGGAGAATGGCTATTTATCAAAAGTCCCCTTTTATTGGCCGGTTGGGTCCACAAAGATGGAATGGTCGTTTACTAGGATTTAATCATGAGTTCATTTGAAAGTAAGGGTGTAGATAATTTAGACTCTGAGAAGATGAAAATACCGATGCTAAAATATTTATGGCAAGCCGGGCCTTTATCGCGAAATAAATACTCTATTCCTAAATTCTTTAGACAACTTGAAATTTTAAAACACTTCTCCGATTGGGAACTTAAAATTCTGTCTCGTTATATGCATAAAAGAAACTTCAAACAAAATGAAGTGATCTTCGATAAAGATGATTTAGGTATTGGATTTTATTTTATCTATAATGGAAGAGTTGAGGTGAGTGAAAGTGATATTCATCATCAAGAAGATATGGTAACTGTTCTTGATCGGTTTGCTTATTTTGGAGAAGAAGCTCTTTTGCAAGAAAACTGTCTCAGATCTGGTCAGGCAAAAAGTACTCTTCCTTCGGAGCTTATTGGTATTTTTAAGCCTGATCTAGCAGATCTCATCACCGACTATCCCGTCATAGCAACCAAGATGCTTCAAGCCGTTTCTATTATTCTCGCCAATAAAATTCAACATCTCAGCTACGAACTTCGCGATATGAGAGAGAAATTAGCTAAATATGAATCTTCCTAAAAGAGAGCATCTCAAAATTATTTTCTTCATGGTTGCCTTTATTGGGCTGGTTATAGCGTTATTCTCTTTGCCAAGGTTAGCGGTTCCTATTGGTATTGCCTATATCGTTTATCTTGTCTTTAGACCAATGATCCCTCTATTAATGAAATTCAAGCTTAATCGAAATACATCTGTAATCGTCTCTTTTGCTTTTTTTCTATTTATTTCTATTTATCCAGTGATTAAGTTTGTTCCTAAAGTTACTCAAGAAGCTGAGAGACTCCGCTTTTTTCTTCCTCGAGTGGAGACCTATTTAAAAGATGGATATAAGGAAGTTAAAAATAATATTGAACTCAAGTTTGGCTATAAAATTGAGCAAGAAGAGTTTCCAATTGAAATTCTTAAAATGGGAACGAACACCTCAAAAGTCGTTCTTATGAGCATACCTAAATATTTAGGATCACTTCTTGAATGGGTTCTCGTTATTCCTTTCTTTCTTTTTTTCATGCTTAAAGATGACGGCCGGTTTCGGCGGGCCATTTTAGAGATTACTCCCAATTCAATTTTTGAACGTTTTTATAATCTTTATTATCAGTTCAATAAAAATTTAGGGGATTATATTTTTGCTAAATTTATAGAGGCCACTATTATTGGTGTCATCATTACTTCAGGCCTTCTTTTCATTGATCTAAACTTTGCCTTTCTCTTTGGACTTATTGCAGGAATCACTAATATTATCCCCTATGTCGGACCTTTATTAGGCGCTATACCAGCTATCGTTGTTGCTTATGCGGAGTTTGGGTTCACTAGTAGTTTTTGGGCGGTTGGAATTCTTTATATGGTGGCCAATACCATCGATCTAGCGATTGTTTTTCCTCTCCTTATTTCTAAGCTCGTCGACCTTCATCCCGTCGTTGTTGTGGTAAGCGTTATTCTTGGTTCTCAACTTTTTGGACTTATTGGTATGGTTATCTCTATCCCAGCAGCTGTTGCCGTAAAGTTGATCCTCTCAGAGTTGATTTCAGAGCTTTACGAAACAAGGGATTACTAGACACGGATTTATACTGGTGATAATCTCCGATTGCCATGAAACTAATTCTTATATCACTTCTTAGTCTATTCTTATTCCTCTCTTGTGCTGCGGAGCGACCCAAAGGTAAAACCGAAGCCGAAGTCCTTTTTAAAGAGGCTAAAGAAATGATTGTAGAAGGACGTTATATTCTGGCCAATGAAAGACTAAACCAGCTTCGAAGTCAGTACCCTTATAGCTATTACGCTACTCACGCGGAACTTCTACAAGCAGACATTCTATTTGAACAAGAAAGTTACGTGGAAGCAGCTAGTGCCTATACTCTTTTCAAAGATCTCCATCCGACGAATAAAAGAATGGACTATGTTACTCTAAGAATTGCCGAATCTTATTATAAGCAAATTCCCTCAACTTACGATCGAGATCTCACTCCAGCTCACCAAGCGATCAAGTACTATAATGAGCTACTTCAAAGGTATCCAGGATCAAAACTTATTAAGGATGCCTTAGGTAGAATTAAAGAGTGCCAAGAGCTTATAGAGAAAAAAGAGCAATATATAGCAGACTTTTATTATAAGACAGATGTTTTTGAAGCGGCTCGCTATAGATACCTTGGGCTTCTCAAGCAATTTCCTAATAACAAAGAACTCACCAACCACTCTATTCGAAGAATCCTTCTCTCTTCTGTTAAAATGGAGGATTTTAAAGGTTGCGTGAAATATTATAATGAACTTTCTTCCCTGGCCGATTCGGCTTACCAAGGAATACTTCAAGAAATACAAGAAACGTGTCAAAATAATATCACTAAGGAGTGATTATGACACAAATGACAGATTCTGAACTTGTTAAGCTCGGAGAGAAGTGTTTCTACAATAATGATTTCAACAAGGCGAAAAAGTTTCTGAATGAGGCCATCGAAATGAATGGTACTAATAAGGATGCTTTTTTCATTTTGGCCAATGTCTTTCACACCAAAGGAGAGGTTGGCAAGGCCATTAAGGCCTTCAAAAAAGTTCTCGAAATCGATCCTTGTCATACTGATGCCTCAATTAGCCTCTCTGTCCTTTATAATGATATTGGTAAATATGATGAAGGCCGAAAGATTTTTGAGATGGCAAATGAAAGAGTTAAGAATAAAAAAACTAATGAAAAGATTGAAGATGTTCACATCAATAAAAAGTTTTCTAATCGTCACTATGAATTAGCAGAGCTTTATATGACCTATAATCGTTTTGATGAAGCTCTATTTGAATACAACAAGGCCATTAATCTTAATCCAGAAAATCTAGAAGCAAGAATAAAGATTGCCAAGGTCTACGCTAAAAAAGGTTTTATTGGGAAGGCCTACGAAGAGCTTCGAAAGCTAAAAACAGAATATCCTGAATATCTCGAGGCGAGAGTGGCCCTGGGTGTTCTTCATTATGCTAATGGAAATGTACTTGAAGCGCAGACAGAGTGGGAAAGGGTTCTTACCAAAGATCCTCTACATAAAGACGCTTCAATGTACTTAAATTTATCAAGAACGGCTACAGAAACGAAGCTTAATTAGGCTTCGAGCTCTGGAGTTCTTTTTGTCTTCGGAGTTTCTTCTGGAGTAGAAGCTGGCTTTTCTTCGGTCTTTTCAAACTCAACAGTTGTTCTCTTTGAATCATCTGAAAACTTACCGATATTCATTTTGAGCTCGTTATACATAGGGTAACGAATCTCTAGCTTGCTATCTTGAAGAACGATTTGTCTTGCAAAGTTTGTTTTATTGTTAATGATCACTGGTGCTTTAAGGTTAGCTGACATTTCTTTAACATTAGCTGGAATGGTAAGAATGGCATAAACACAAGAATCACTAACATCCTCTAGATTAAGACTTGCGAGCTCTGAAGGAAGTAAGCAAACAGAGTAATCGGGCTTAAAGATTTTTGGTTCGATAATTGGAAAAGCTGTTGTTTCATCATCGATGGATTGTAGCCAAAGAATGAGTGTCTGATCCCCTGGATCTACCACAAAAAATTTCTTTAAATTTTCAAAGCCCAGGATCCCCTCTTTGAAGGTAATGATATCCTTTTTATCGACTTCTAAGTCACCAAATCTACTAGTACGAATTTTCACTATGAGTCCTCCAGTGGGCCCTTTGAGCAAATTACTTGCTTGATTTTAACAGTCAGAAAGAGGAAAGAGCAAGGAGGAATTTATTTCTTGGAAAGATCGTCTTTGAGGCTATCGAGAATGCTGCTGTCTGTATTAGCAGCTTCAACGTTTTGGTCTTGAATAGCCTTATATACTTCTTCTCTGTGGATTTTGGTTTCTTTAGGCGCTTTAATCCCTAAGCGCACTTGCTTGCCCTTGATTTGTACAACAACAATCTTAATGTGGTCATCAATGGCTATGCTCTCTCCGAGCTTCCGTGTCAAAACTAGCATAAATTATCCAATATGGAGGTTTCTACCTTCCTGATATAATCAATGAGAGATCATATATTATTTTGCTACACAAAAATCAAGGGTAAACCTGAAAAAAAGACTATTTTATAAAGTCTAGAAGAGTTTTGTTGATCGTGGCATTGCCGATTTTATAAGCAGCTTGCAAAGAGTCATTGTTTTTTGTAATATCAGCAAATAAGTCTGCGATATCTGCATCAACAAGCTCACTTTTTCGCGCCTTGTTATTGATCGTATCCATTTCAACGGAGTTTTTAGAGTTTTCCACGCTACGCGTGATAGACCCAATTTTGGTCCGCATGGTGATCAGACGACTGATACTATCATCCATTTTTACTAAAAGATTTTGAATAACTTTTGGAGAGTTGTTCTCTAGGGCCGAAGTCAGCATAGAAAGAAGCGCAAATATATTACTCTTCTGTTTATATCCTTGTGCCTGATGCTGTGCATCTACTGCCGCAAGATCTCTTCCTGATTGAATGAACTCCTGATTTTTTTGAATATCTTCAATAGGTTCATCTCTAAGAAGTTTATTTCTTGATTTTTGAAACACAGGAAATTCATCGAGTGGATCTGGTGTTCTAGAGGAGAGTGTATCTTCATAAAAGAAAACCTCTTCCCCTGTTAGATTAATAGGTACAAAGAAATCTTTAGAGATCTCTATTGTAATATGACCATTATCCCCTCTGTAGGCACCACTTTGATCAAACGGTTTGGTAAGTGTGGAAAAACCTCCAAAAATATATTTATTTCCGATTCGCTTGTTTGCGATGGAGAGTGCATGATTTCGAAGCTGAAAAACTTCATTGGCGACATTTTTTCGAATCTTATCATCATAAAAATCTGATGATTGTTGAATGGCAAGATCTTTGGCCTTCATGAGAATTTCTGTAATTTGAACCAGGCTATCCTCGGTGGCATTAAGATGAAGCTCCGCTAGAGATGCATTTTTAAGATATTGAGAGTTATCATTATTTCTAGAGGTGATGGTCATTGCCTCAATATTCGCCATGGGATCGTCACTAGGCTTTCTCACTCTCTTTAGAGTAGATCCTTTTAATTGAAGATCTTCCATACGGCTTTTATTCTTACTTAAGTTGTAATTTAACGCCGCAGTATTACTATTTTCTGATACTCGTGACATATCTCTCCTATGGCATGATTCCTAGAACGGTATCAAAAAGTTCTCCTGCCGTTCTCATGACTCTTGCCGAAGCATCAAATGCCTTTTGATAACGAATCAAATTCGAGGCCTCTTCATCAATGGAAACGCCACTTATTCTCTCTCTAATAGTTTCCATTTGAGTCATCAGTGCCTGTGATTGTTCTTGATCGATATCTGCTTTCCCCGCCTTAAGTCCTATATCAGCGATTGATTTTAAATATTCTTCTTCAAAAGTTGTCGTATTTTCATGGAGTAACTTTTGATGTTGGAGCTTTGAAATAGCGATAGCAACTCGGTTGTCCCCAGGCTTATTGGGAGCAAGTCCTGTTGCTATATTAGTGAGGTCATTTTGAATATCTTCACTAATTTGAAGAGCATGGGCCGCTCCGTCGACTTCTTTAATATTTTCGAAGAAGTTAATCCCTGTAAGGGGGCCTCGATCATCTTGAGTAGGGTAGGAGCCGTCTTCACGAATGGGGACTTCTCTTCCAGCAAAACCTCTTGAATGAAGGTCATTCACAGCACGAGAAAGTTCAAAGGCTATATGATCTAAATTATTTTGAAGTTTTTGAATATCTTCATTTCTTGTTTTAATAAGGGACTCGATTCTACCCCCTTTAAACTTATGAGTGATAGCATTGGATGGTCTTCCATCAAAATAAAGCATCAAAGAGCCTTCCATATTGTTTAAGGACTTCTCTTTTCCTACTCTTCCAACTCGTAATTTAATGGTTTTGATCCCAGAGACGATTGTTCCTACCCCATCGACATTAACATTAAAATTTCCTCGGTTATCCTCGTAGTGATGAATTTTTACATAATCACTTAGTCTTTTAAGAATTCGATCTCGATCATCTCTTAAATCTCCTGTTTCATTACCACTAACTTCAAGAGATCGGATCTTTTGATTGAGATTAGCAACTTGATCAAGATAAGAATTAATCTCCTCGACAAAAGTTTCGAGCTTTCGATCGATATTTCTTGCATGACTATCAAGTGACTCACGGGCCCTTTGAAAATCTCGTGTCACCATGATGGCATTATCTCTAACAAGAGAGCGAATACTTTCATCCTCTGGATTGTTTGCGAGTTCTCTAAAGGAGTTAAAAAATTTAGTGATCAGTTGGTTTAGGCCTTCCCCATCGACTTCATTGAAGATTTGTTGAATTTCATTGAGTTGAACAGCACGCTCATTATAAAACCCATTTTCTGAAGTACTAGTTTGTAGTCTATTTTCCACAAATTGATCATGGACTCTTTTAATTGTTTTAACTGTGGCACCGGTACCACTAATAACCCCATCTTTAAGGTGAGGGGCATTAGCTTGTTGAAGTGAACGCTGTCTGGAATAACCTTCCGTGTTAACGTTAGAAATATTATGAGATGTTGTCTCAAGAGACTTCTTTGAAACTCCTAACCCCGAACGTCCAATGCTAAATAAATCGGCCACGTCTAATCCTTAGGTATTATATTTTGTCGTACCATGGGCGGTATATGTTTTATAAGGTCGATCTCCCATAATACCTTTTTTAAGCTCATCAAGATTTTTAACCGCTTTATTAATGTAAAGCTGATTTCTCTTATTTTGATCTTGGATTTTTTCAATAAGATCAATGAGAAGGTTATTAAATCTTTGCAGATGATTGTGCTGTTTAATATTTTCAAATTTGGTTGTAAAAATGAGAAGTTCTTTTACAGAACTAATATCTCGCCCCTCTCCAAGAAGATTAGGATATCGGTCTCTAATAGTTTCATTAAGATTTTCGATGACCTCTTTTCGAAGCTTTTCGAGAAGAGTAATTTTATTAATGATAACCTGTTTTTCATCGATTACTTCTTCTAGGCGATCAAGATTATTATCGAGCAAACACTCGTACTCATCACAAGTAGAATTAAATAGTCTTGTGTGTTCCTCACAAAATCTTTTCCATAGATCTGTGATTTGAAAGTAAATGATTTCTGCAAGGGGGTCATCAGTCATTTTTTCTAATTGCTGGTTTGATAGGTTCATTCATTCACTCCTAGAACTCTTGGTCCATTAATTTATCTGTTAATGCATCGATATTTACTTTGTAGGTCCCATTTGCAATTTGCTCTTTGAGAGAGGCGATTTTATCGCTATTGTCAATATCTGGGGCCATCATGGCATAACGCTTGATTTTGGAGAAGTCTTTTATTCCATCTCCGATGGTAACTTTAGTATCTCTTTGAATAAGGTTTTCTCTACGTAGACCTTTTCCATCACTTCGTGATCCCTTTTCAGGATCAAGACTATTACCCGTTCCTGTTGTGGTTTCACGCTTTTTAGGAAAAAAGAAACTTCTATCTTTTAATTTACCAATCTTACTCATCAGTTACCTCTATTTTAATTTTATTTTTTTGAAATCGCTCAACCAAGTCTTTTTGGTTTTTTAGGTAATGATCATAGGTGATCTTATTACGATAGCGTTGAGGATAAATCTGATCAAGAATCATTTCTTGAAGACCTTTTCCACTATTTTGTTTTGCCATTGCCTTTGAGTATTCGTCATTGAGGTAACCCTCATAGATCTCATTGGCCGTACTTGGTTCATCTGTTCGAGAAATAGTTCCTTTCATCTGCTCAATCATTAGACGAGCAAATTGAGAATCCATATCTTTTGCTATTTTTTGGACTTCTTCAGGTACATACTGAAGGTTAGAGGAGGGTTTAACCCTTTGGACATCAATAGGACGCTTTTGTTTTTGAAGAGCAATTCCTTTCGCAATTCTATTGTTGATATCCATACACCTTCCGTAGTGTTAATGAGGAACTCCTTTCCTCACTTTATTTTATCATTTCTAGGCCTACATTCATACGGCCTGTAAAAATTATAAGAGCTCTATATCACCTATAAGTGAGCCATTTCTCTTGAGGGCCTGAAATATTGAAATTAGGTCCTCTGGTGTGGCACCAAGGGCATTTAATGCCTTAACCACATCGTTTAGTTTCGCCTTCTTATCCATGAAGTAGAGTCTTTGTGGGGGGCCGCCCTCTTCATTTTGGGCCCCTTCTCCACCACCAATTTGAATACTGAGATCTCCATGACTAATGGCCGCAGGTCGAAGCATAATATTTCCACCTGCGACAATTGTTCCTGTTCTTTCATTTATGACAATTTTTGCCTGGACGTCTTGAACAACATTAAAATTTTCAATGATTGCCATCAGTTGAACCACTTTTCTTTGATAGTGCATTGGGATGATGAGATCAACAGTCGTAGCGTCTTTAGAATTAGCGTACTTACCGCCAAGCTCTTCATTAAGGGTTCTTTCAATTCTTGCTGATGTTGTAAAATCCGGATGTTTTAAGCTAAGACGAATTGATTTTTTCCGATCAAAATTAAGCTCTACTTCCTTCTCAACAATTCCACCATTGGGAATAATTGCACTGGTAGCAAATTTTGCCCCATTAGTGAGTCCTCCTATGGAGATTTGTCCGGAGGCAACAGCATATACGTTTCCATCACCGCCCTTTAGGGGTGTCACCAGAAGAGTTCCTCCAGCTAAAGAAGCAGCATCTCCAATCGAGGAGACATTAACATCAATTTTTTGACCAATTCGAGCAAAAGATCCCATTTTCGCAGTCACGATAACTGCAGCTACGTTTTTAGAACTCACTTCATTTTGTGGATTAAGACCGAGTTTTTGGAACATTCTTTTAAGAGAATTATTTGTAATCTCTCCACCACTGTCGCCTGTTCCATTTAAACCAATCACAAGACCATAACCAATAATAGGGTTTTCTCGAACTCCTTTAACGGTTACTAGATCTTTAAGCTTTGATGGCGAAGCATAAGTTAAAGGCGAGAGTAGAAAAAAACTGATGAATAAAAATACTTTCATTATTTACCTCAACACATGAACACTTGATTCAAGGATTTTATTTGAAGAGACTGAGTCATCATCTGCGATGTCTTTTCTTGCAACAAGCGCTTGAACTTCTACGAGTCTTTTTCTTCTTTTAAAAAGAAGAGTCTTTCTTCCTCTTAGCAGGAGGTGGTCTTGATTAATTTCTTCAATGATAACGGAAGAGATACGGTCAATAGGCTTCGTGTTATCTGTCTCAGCTGGTGGAGGCGGGGGAGTGGCAGCCGCTGGTTGTTCGCCTTCTTTTTTATCCTTTAAATCTTTTGCGGGGTCTGGGAAAGCACGTTTGAGCTCTAAGACGATTTCGTCTTTGAATTTTTTAAAGATATTAATGACAACGATATCGCCAAGTTGTTTTTCAGTATTTTTAGTGAATAGGTAGCTGTCGTTACCCGAACCTGCCCATAGACTTCCAACCGCATCGTTGTCGGTAAGGTCATCGGCTTTAACCCGATTATTAGATACATATTGCCTTTTAACCGATGGATCCAATTTTTTTACATATTTTGATGTTAGGCTTTGTCTTGGATTACCTGCTTGATTTTTTCTATATTGTTCAAAAGTATTAATAGGTGGACGAGGTCTTTGCAGATTTTCCTCTCGTTCGATATCTCTCTGCAGCTCGTTTACATAAGAGGCACAACTTGAAAGAAAGAATAGGAGCAGTATTAGCCTTTTCATAAATTCACTTTTACCTTATTAAAGTCAATGACTTCGCCATTTATAATTTTATTAGTCTTTAAGTTTTTAACTTGGATACTTTCATGAAGACCTGCATTAGTCATAGGCATACCGGTAGAAGAAATGTTAAATCCCTTTCCACCTAGAATAACAGTAATTGGTCTTCCCATTTTTACGAGATGCATTTTAGAAACATCACGTATCGTTATAGGGCTTCCTTTAACAATCGGTCTTGATGGCTTGTAGAATTTTATAATATCAAGATTAGTAAAATAATTTTCAGGTCGATCTGTATAAATGGGTCTTAAAGTGAGAGCAAACTCAGAAATCGATTGCATTGAAGGGCCGATATTTTCCATTGCAATAACACTCATTACTTTAAACTTTAATTTACTCGTTAACCAAATTGGGTTGGAACCTTTTCTTTTGATGGAAATATTCTTTAGTCCCGGTCTATCACAGTTCGAGCAATACACTTGATGTGGAGTTGATCGATCAATTCCAAATCCTGCCGAACGATTAAGAACGTTAATATTTTCAAAAGTGATGTCTTGATTTTTTACTTTAATGTTCTTTCTTAAAAACTCGCCAAGACCTTCTACAAATACTTTGCTTGGTTTTAGATTCACTTTCTCATTACCTTCCATAAGACTATTAAGCTTTTGGGAATCAATCGTTCCTTGGATTCCAGTTAATGTCTTATAAAAGTGCTGAAGAAGTTTTTGTTTACATGTACTTTGCTTAATTAGACTATTTTGAGTAGCCTCGATCTGCTCATTGATAATGAGATGATCATACGTGAAAATTTCGCAAGCAATTGCGAAACTTCCATAAAGAAAAAAGAGTAAAACTAAATAACTTTTTTTCATTTAATACTATTCACTGTTTGAAGCATCTTATCTGCTACTCCCATTACCTTTGAGTTCATTTCATAGGCCCTTTGCGCTCTAATCAAATCAGTCATCTCCACCATAATATTCACATTAGAGGATTCAAGAGCACCCTGTTGGATATTTCCCGCATTACTTTGTCCTGCTATGTTCTGAATGGGCACACCACTAGCAGTAGAAGGTCTATAAAGGTTTCCACCCTCCCCTTTTAATCCCGGTGGATTAATGAATGTGAAAACTGGAATTTGCCCTAAGTTTTGTGGCTCTACCTGATTATTAAAAAAGACCTCGACATTTCCATCATCTGTAATATTTACGGATCTTGTGTTGGGTGGAATATTAAAACCTGGAACAAGGGGATATCCGTTTCTATTTACGATAACTCCGTTTGCGTTTACGCTAAAGGCACCATCTCTTGTATAACGAAGCTGACCATTAGGAAGGGTGATAGCAAAAAAGCCCTGACCGTTAATCATGAGATCAAAGGGATTGTTCGTAAGCTTTGGATCTCCTTGAGTAAAGTCTCTTTTAACGGCGCTAACTCTTGAACCTGTACCAATTTGAACACCAACATTTTTTAGAGTATCGGCACTTGTTCTGCCACCGGCTTCTTCAATAGTTTGATAGAGAAGATCTTCTGTTTCAGCTCTTCCTTTTTTAAAACCATTAGTATTGAGGTTAGCAATATTATTGGAAATCGTATTCACTTCGGTTTCCTGAGAGGCCATCCCATTTGCTGCTGTATTGAGCGCTCTAATCATTGATGAGGCACTTTCAACAAAAAGAAATAGTCCTAGTGGCAGGATAAAATTAAGTAATTTCATAGGATCCCTCCTGGATCTAAAATTTTGAAAGTTCCGTTAAGGATCTTCCTGCCATTGAATCGTAAGTTTTAATCGCTTTTTGTATCGATTCAAAGTGTCTATTTGCTCTTATTAAATTGGTCATCTCTTGAACTGCATTGACATTGCTTTGTTCTACATGACCTTGGTAAACGAGAGAGTTTGTTTCAGGTAAAATGTTCTCATTATCCTGATTTATATAAAAAGAGTTCCCCTCTTTTTTTAGACTTTGAATATCTTTAAACTCTCGGACAGAAAGCTCTGATATCTTTTGACCATCTTTATAAATTTCACCCTGGTGATTAATAATCAATTTACCACTTAGTCCAATATTGATTCCTCGTTCTGCTGGAGTAGGAACGGTAGGTGGTGCTCCATCTGCTGGTTGCTCAGGAATATTGAGTTTAGATAAAACGAGATAACCATCGTTTGTTCGAAGATTTCCTTCACCATCAAGACTAAAGGTCCCTCTTCTCGTATAGCGAATACCATTGGGAGTTAAAACTTCAAAAAAACCTTTTCCATTAATCGCTAGATCCAGTGGAGCTCCTGTAGGAACTAGTTGACCTTGCTCAAAATTGGTATAGCTTCCATCCACTTTCACAAAACCATGTTCAGCACCATAGCTTTTGTAAAAGTCCTCAGGGGCCCACTCCTTGTGAGGGAGGTTGATATCCTCTGAGTACCCCTTCTCAAATTGAGTCAGGTATTCCTTAAAGGTTAAAACATCCTTTTTAAATCCGGCCGTATTGGCGTTAGCAACATTGTTGGCGATTGTTTCCACATTCCTTTGTTGGGCCAAGGCCCCGGAAAGTGGTACCCATAATTCTTTCAAAAACCCTCCTAGTGAGGTCCTAGGTAAAATATATCAAGCGATGTGCCAAAAACTCTACACGAGGAAAATTTATCCATGGAAACAAAGGTCTAGTTAATGTAATCTAGGTCGAGTTTTTAAGAAATATCAAGTACTTGATCACTGTTGAGAGTCAATTAAATGACACACCGGAGGGAATTTGAAAAAGAGCGATATCGATTTCGAAAAATCATTAGAGAAGCTTGAAAAAATAGTAGAAAAACTTGAGTCCGGTGATCTGACATTAGATAAAAGTCTCAAGGAATTTGAAGAGGGAATGGAGCTTTATAAATCCTGTAAAAAAGTACTCGATAAAGCAGAAAAGCGAATTTCTCAACTAACTCAAGATCTTAAAGAAGAAGATCTAGGATAAGGTTTGAAAGTTCATCTTCTCATTCTTCTATTCCTCTTTGGCTGTACTCAGTTCTACTCGAAAGAGGATATATATCAAAAACAACAAGATGAAAGTGATTTTAATACGGTTCCTATAGAATCTATTTTTTCAACAACTGCCCCAGAAATAGATGAAAATGAATTTACGGAAAACTCAATCGGTCCTTTTCCGCTCTTGGATACTCAAAAAGTAAAAGATTCTCAAAAAGCAAAAAAGGCTATTGTCGGTCTTGTTTTTGGACCAGGAGCTCATAGAGTTTTGGCGCAAATAATTTTTCTGAAACATCTCCAACAAAAAAAGGTTGTTGTTCATCTTGTGAGCGGTTATGGGTTAGGCGCCTTGGTTGCTACTATGTTTGCCAGTGGTATGACTCCTCAAAAAATGGAGTGGCTCTTTTTTAAATTTTTTAATGAAGCAAGAAATACTAAACCTTTTACAACCGCTTGGATAAAGATTTTAGACAAGATTATTATCTCTCAAATCAGGAGTAGCAGCCTTCAAGAACTTAAAAAGGCAACCTATCTACCGGCCAAGAAAAAAGTAAACAGCTTATACGGTAGCGGTAATTTAAGAACAATTTTACTTAATCACCTTTTTCAATTTTCCCCCCAGAATCGTCCTCAATGGCAAATCCAAAAGACCAACTTTTTTGGACATAAATTTCTTAAAAAATTAGGTGTGAATTTACTTATAGGACTAGATGCTCTTGGAGATGATGTAGAGTTTAAAAAACCAGATAGTCATCTTCTTGGTATATTCACCAAGATATCTGGAAAAATTCAGCTTGAAAAAAAGAGGTCTGATCGAATTATTTTCACTCTTGATACAAGCGGATATACCCTTGATTCTTATGATGACCCAAATGCATTGGTTGCGAGTCCTCAACCTGTATCAG
>CBDUBC010000042.1:0-21428 GCA_965365285.1 uncultured bacterium | reverse complement strand
CTACGAGAGCTTTAATAAGATTGAGCTCCTTAAATTTATGAGTGAATACGACTTAAAAAATAAAAAATTTGATCTAGAGAACTTCACCATTGTTTCGCTCCAATCTCTTCCCGGCCATTCCTCTCTCTTTCCAAAAATGAGCTGGGCGGTTACGGTAGAGCTCTCTAAAACCTATCATCTCCCAAAACGCAACTCTCACATGCTTAATATCGAAGGTGGCGCGGGGCTCTCTTACCAATGGAGCGATGGTATTTTCTTTTCCTTACTTGAAATTAAGTCAGAGGGTACTTCTCACTACAGAAACTTTCTTCGAATAGGGCCCGCCTTGAATTTAGGTTTGTTTCAAACACTCGGTCATTGGAAACTAGGTGCCGAAGTTCAGGCCTTTGCCGCCTTATTTCAGGGAAGCCTTAAAAATCACAAGCGCTTTATTACTGAGTTTGGCGCAAGTTACCAGCTAAGAAAAAGTTTAGATTTAAGAACATTGATGAATTATGATGGAGTCTATGGAAAAACCAAATTGGGCAAGCCTAGGATGGCTTTACATATGCACTATCATTTTTAGTGCTACCTCTTGCACAGGATTATTCTATCATCCTGATAAATTCCTCTATACAACTCCAGAGGTGGAGGACCTCAAAAAAGAAGATCTTTATTTTAACAATCAATCAGGAGTGAAACTTCATTCCTGGTATATTGCTCCAAAGAATGGAAAAAAAGGACTCATCCTTTTTTTCCATGGAAATGCTCAAAATCTTTCTAGTCACTTTAAGGCCTTGAGCTGGTTATGTCATAAAGGTTATGGGCTTCTTATATTTGACTACCAAGGATATGGACTCTCTGAGGGATCTCCCTCTCCCAAGGCCCTTTCTCGAGATGCTGTCGCAGCCCTTGAACTTTCTTTAAAAATTCAAAAAGAAAAAAAACTACCTAAGCTTATTTTCTATGGTCAAAGCTTGGGGGGAGCAGTTCTTTTAAAAGGTCTTGAATTGGCCCAACTCTCTTCAGCACCAGATTTGGTCGTTCTCGATTCAACCTTTTCTAATTATGAACAGCTCACTTTTGATATTATGAAGAACTCGACTCTCCTTTTTCTTTTTAGCCCCCTGGCCTATGTCCTCATTAGTGATGAGGGAAATGTGGACACCTATCTTCCTGAGTTTAAATATAAGGCCCTGGTCATCCATGGCCGTCACGATCAGGTAGTTCCTTTTGAGCACGGTAAATATATCTATAAAAGCCTTGGAAGTGATCAAAAACAGTTCTGGGAGGTTCCTTTAGGGCTTCATACGGATGTTTTTTTTAGGCATGATGGGGTCTATCGAAAAAAATTCCAGAGATATTTAGACGATCTTTAATGCGTGTAGTCATGAGCTGTTCATCTTGAAAAGCAAATTTTAAAAGACTATACTGGTCCAAATTTTTTGGGAGAGAGATTTATATGTCCAGTTTGAAAGATGCACTACTCAAGGCAGGGCTCAAGGCAAGTAAACCCGAAGTTTCTAAACCTAAAAGGCCTAAGCATAATGGACCTAAAAAAGTTCATAGTCATCAAGGCCACAGAACTTTTTGTGAAGTATGTAATCGTACTCTTCCTGACGTAGAATTCTATAAACATCGAAATCCAACAATTAAGGCAAATTGGATTTGTGTCCAATGTGCGGACACTCATTCCATTTCAGATAATTTTAGAACTACGAACCAAAGCGAACATTCAAGACAAAGAATTTTTCGTCGTGAATACGGCCCTACGAAGAGGTTCCCTGCTACCAATAACAACGGAAATAATGGAAGATAATTTTATCACCTCCTATTCTCTGCTTTCTGAACTTGTGCTTCTGTTGCTCGTGCTGATTCTAGGTTTAGGATTTTATCTTTATCGAAGAAAAAAAGAGCAGGAAAATCAGCTCTCTGAATCAAGCAAAAAGCGACTAGATCGTTTGTTTGAGGAGATGGGCGAAAGACATTTTGCCAATGACCGAAAGGCAAGGATGGTTTGGAATCGAATCCATCTCATTCTTAAGGGTCTTAATTATGACTCCTCTAAACTCAAAAAGCTGGCCCGTGGGGATAGAAAAAGTCCTGAGATGATCTTTATTAAGAAGAACTATCAGCAAATTGAAAAACTCATAACCAGATATCAGGCGCTTCCTGAAATTAAGCTTGCCTACTCCAGTTCAAAAAAGCTTGAGTCCAAAAGAGTTCAAACCCCTCTCAAATTAATCTAGATTTCGATAGTTTAGGTCTTCTGTAATTATTACTCACAGCGTTGAGAATTACCCTAGCTTTAGGTATTAATCCATATGGAGAATTTTATGAAGGTTTTAATAATTCTAGCTTTAATTTTTAGTGGTCACGCTTCGGCCAATCAAAAAATGAATATGGAAGATGAGCTTCTAATAGAGGGAGAGGTTAATTCCTCTATAGCAGCAGATGAGGAATTAAAGGCCTACGAAAAAGAGCTTAAAAACGTGAAAGGTCTTGTTCAGGGCTTTAAAGCAAAGAAAACAGTTCTTAAGAAATTAAAGGAAAATGCCAGTCAACTCGCTGGAGAATTTGAAGAATACGTTAAAGAAAAACAGTCTTATGAAAAAGAGATCACTGAATATAATCTTCAGATGAAATGTCTAGGTGAACCAAACGCTCCTGAGTGTATCAAAAAGAATCCTCTTTATAGTTATGGACAAGAAGTGAAAGGCATAATGGCCAAATACCGCGGTCATTTCAAAAGCTGTAACAATAAAAAGATGAATGAAACCATTATCACTCACCTTAGCATTGGCGAACTAGGAGACTTGAAAAATATTGGATGGGAGCATTCTCCAGATTTTAAAAATAATGATCTTCTAAGATGCTTGGGTCTCATCATTCAAAAAATTGAATTTCCACCTACTCCAAATGGGCAAGTAGTAAAGATAAAACAGCCATTACAATTAAAAGTGAACTAAATATCTTGAAGCTCTTTGGCAGAGCCTTTCTGAAAGATCAGCTTAACTTCTGTTAGGCTCTCTGCATCCGCGACTTTGGATTGAACTTCGACTCTTCCACCATAAATTTCACTCATAAATCTTTTTACTAGAATCAATCCAAAGCCAATTCCATGCTCTCCTTGAGCTCCAGCTCGAATCTTATTTAATCCATACTCAAAGATATGATCGAGGATTTTGGGAGGTATCCCAATTCCGTGATCCTTAAAAGAGATTTCATAATAATCCTCTTCTAAAGATCTACCAACAATAGAAAAAGATCCACCAATGGGAGAGAATTTATAGCAATTATCAATCACGTTCAGTAAGACTAGTTCTGTGAGAGAGTTCTTTTCTGCTATCACGCAGTCATTTTCATTCATATCTGCTATCACGGAGATATTTTTTTCATGATATTTTTTGCTTAAGATATTAATCGTATCGTCAATAGCATTCTTAATTCTAAGATGCGCAAGTATCCATTCATGAGTCTCATTATCAAGCTGCTGCATAGTTCGCACCATTTGAACAATTTGAAGAGAGTTCTCTACTCCTGTTCGAAAGAAAGGAAGTAGCTCTTTAACTTCCTCGATAGCGTTGACGGTTTCGTAAACCTCAACAATTCCTCTAAGTCCACTCAATGAATTGGTTAGATCATGACCAAGAACTTTAATCAGTGTTTGTCGATCTTGATTTTGTTTTTCTATATAAACTCGACTTTTTTGAATTTCGAGATGCATTTTTACTCTCGCCAAAAGCTCAGCAGAGTTAAATGGCTTAGTGACATAGTCTGCAGCACCAAGATCAAAACCATGGAGGATGTCTTTGGCCTCTGTTTTAGCGGTCAAAAAGATGATAGGAATTTTTTGAGTTATTTCATCGCTTTTTAAGATTTTACAAGCTTCAAAGCCATCCAATTCAGGCATCATAACATCAAGAAGAATAATATCAGGAATGACTTTTTTCGCTGTCTCGATGGCCTCTCTTCCATTGGTCGCAATATTTATGCTAAAGCCAGCTTCTTTTAAAACAGATCCTAAGATTTGAATGTTTCTCGGAGTATCATCGACAATGAGTACTTTCGAGCCTTTGAGACGATCCTTGATCATGGTTATCCTAACTTTTCATCAAGGATTTATCGGACTTATTTACTTTTTCTAAATTTAAATAAATGCTATTTAAAAAAGGTCTTCAAGAAAGAAGGCCAGGAGTTCATTTCGACTTTTTAAATTAGATTTTTTGAGGATCGAAGTTATTTGAACTTTGATGGTTTTTTCGCTGGTTCCTCTAATTTCAGAGATCTCTTTGTTGCTTAGACCCTTAATCATAAGCCTCGCAATCTCTTGCTCGGAATCAGAAAAATCCCAGTCTTCAAACTGCTGATCAATAGACTCACTAAGTCCTTCAATGAGTGACTTAGAGCGATTCTTCCATTTCTCTAAATCCCCTTGAGCTTCAAAGAGCTGGGCATTGGCTTTTTTGAGGCTATTAAGACTCACCATGTGAGCATAAACCAAATAAAGAA
Organism: uncultured bacterium; assembly: GCA_965365285.1. Lineage (GTDB taxonomy): Bacteria > Bdellovibrionota > Bacteriovoracia > Bacteriovoracales > Bacteriovoracaceae > JAURDE01. The sequence goes on along the minus strand of CBDUBC010000042.1, from coordinate 16,937 downwards.
AACCTAAGGCAGCTGCCGCGGCAATCGTGATCTCGATGAACACATGGCCCATATCCACTCCATCCTTGAGGTCATCAATAATATCTATTGTGGTGACAATCGAAATAAGAAAAAACAAAAAAGAGATAAAATAGCGCTCTTTTTTCTTCATTTTAGTTAAGACTTTGATCCTAATCTCCCTTGCTAACCCCTTAATATTAGGGGGGCTCCTACCTAGGTTCTATTAAATATTATCTGAATGAGTCGTAAAATCAATAGAACGAAGGAAAAGTTATGGAGCGTTTTTTAAAGAGTACACCATTTATAGTCATTGTAGGGATCATCAATATCGTTGTATTCCTCTTTACCATTGGTTATCTGATGGTGTTTCTTTACGACACTCAAAATGTCTTGATGGAGTATCAGATATCCCCTTATTTAGCGCTCCTAATCGATCTGGCCCTTCTTTTTTGGTTTAGCTGGAGTCACAGCTACTTTCTAAGAAGTGATGTTAAAACGGCCATTTGTCGCTATATCCCGGCCCCTATTTACTGGGTCTTCTATTCTCTCGAATCGTGTATCTCTTTGATTCTCATGTATATCTTTTGGAGACCTTTTGGGCCAACACTCTATGAATTTCATCCTCATTCCAGCCCCATTGCTCATAGTGTACTGACAGGGCTTTTTCTGGGTTCTTGGGCGCTTATGGGACTTAGCATGAAGAGTGTTGGAAGTTTTAAGCAGGCTGGAATCGAGCAGTGGTGGAATTACCTTAAAAAAACACCTCAAAGAAATGAAGTCCCTTATTCTGGCCCTTTCCAGTGGATTCGACACCCTATTTATATGGCCTTTGTTGGAATGATGGCCTTTGGACCAGTGATGACTCTCGATCATTTCATCTTGGTCGTTTTCCTCGTTGGATATATTTATTATGGAAGTTTAAAAAAGGAAAAAAGACTTCTTAAAAATAAGACTTATAGGGAGTATTCTAATGAAGTGCCCCCATTTCCATTTTTTCCAAAAGGGCCACTGGCCGAACAAAACTTATTTGGAGGATTTATGAGGACTGCTTTATTTTTATGCTTATTTTTAGTGATTCCTCATGTGAGCTTTGCCGCAGAGTTTTCAGGCAAGGTTCAATACGAAAGCTTTGAGAAGGCCCAAAAAGGAGAAACCAAGCTTGAGTTTATAGTGGAATCAACCAAAGTAGGTCTCTTCTCTTCTGATGTTCCTGGTTATGTCAAAAGTTTTAGCTATCAAGGGAAAAAAGAAGAGCAGGCCCTAAAAGATCTTCAAGTTCTTTTTAAGGTAAAAGATATGGACACAGATCATGAAGAGCGAGATGAAAAGCTTCATACAAAAGTCATTAATCATATGATTTCTCCAACGATTAAGGTAATCATCGACACTCTTAAATCTGGCGATAAAAAGGTCACTGGAAATATGGAAATCCTTGGAAAAGTAGTGCCTGTGGAGATTTTTATTTCTCTTGTCTATTTTGACAAAGACAGTGTCGAGGTAAGCGGAGAAACCGTTCTCTCATTAAAAAAATTAATGACAATTGGAGTTCAAGACCCCTCTATTATGGTCGCAAAACTGAGCGATGAAATTCGAGTTAAATTTAAAGTCGTTCATTCAGGAAACTAAAGAGTTTTAGTCCCAATCTCTTTTCTTTTTTCTTTTAGGAAAGCGATTTCCTCTTGAGGAAGGATCGTAATTCCACCAAGAGTCTCCGCTTTCCAAAGCATCTCAGCAGAATGCTCAAGCCTCTCAATACCGTTAAGCGCCTCTTGGAGCTCTTCACCCCAGCTTAAGGCACCATGACGGCTAAGAATCATCACTCGATGGTCTGGTAAAAAAGGAAGAAGATGGTTTCCCATATCCTCACTTCCTGGTCTGGCGTAGGGAACAAAAGGGATCGCTCCAACTGCTAAAATTACTTCAGAAAAACATTCACTTGGAAGCTCCTTTAGGTCTGGTCTGGCTATACTCCAGGCCACTGCGGTAGGAGGATGAGCATGAATCACAAACTTTGCCTCAGGGCATGTTTGATAGACTTTAAGATGCATAAGGAGTTCGGAACTAGGTTTTCCGGAAAGGACCTTTCCCTCTAAAGTCACAACGGCCATTTGCTCTAGAAGAACTTTAGATTTAGGGATCCCTGAAGGTGTAATAAGAATCTCATCATCACTTATTCTAGCGCTAATATTTCCATCGGCCGCGGCCAATAGGTTTCTTCGATGAAGTTCTTTAGCAACCTCAATAATATCAGAACGAATTTCAAGATCCATATCCATCTCTCCCATAAAGGGAATCTACACGAAAAGGTTAAGAATGATCAAGAGCGGAAAGGAAATAGGGAAAAAAAGAAGCCCCTGCCAGACGACAGGAGCTATAAGGTATTTAATTAGTTACCGCAGCTCTCACCCTCAGCGTGAACATGGCCATGGGTAAGCTCTTCGTCAGTAGCTTCTCTAATGCTTACTACTTTAACATCAAAGTTAAGAGTCATTCCTGCAAGAGGATGATTAGCATTAAGGGTTACTTCACTGTCTGTGATTTCAGTAACCGTGGCAATAAACATTTGTCCGTCAGGGTTACCAACTTGAAATTGAACGCCTACTTGAAGATCAGTGGTGTCCTGAAATTCAGACTTAGGAACTTTTTGAATTAAAGCATCGTTATAGTCACCATAAGCATCTGCAGGGGCTACCGTTACTTGAAGCTCATCATTTACTTTTTTACCAGTGAGTTCTTTTTCAAGACCTGGAATGATATTTCCTTTACCGTGGATATAAGCAAGGGGACCTCTTCCTTTGGAGCTATCGATCTCTTGCCCTTTGTCATCAGTAAGAGTGTATTCAAATTCAACGACTAAATTGTTGGCTATCTCAGACATAAATCCTCATTTTTATTCAAGGGGTTACTATTAATGATATTACGAAAGAACAATTGCGGACTTTTGAAACATCGTGTTTAGAAGTTAACATAGTTCGCTAGAAAGGACAAAGAAAGAAAATTCCTAAGTCCCTGAAATCTTATTCCCAATTATTTAATCAAACGAACAATATCTTCCACCTCATCAATCCCTTGGAGGTCGAGACCTTTTTTTCTATTTGCTCTAGGCAAGCAGAAAAGACCACGGTCCGTAAAAGTGCTCATTATCTTATCAATTTTGGCGACAGACATCTCTTCCATGCGGATATAAAAATCTCTTCTCTCTTGTCCCTCTTTATTCTGTCGGTACTCCTTCATCATTCGCTCTACAGAGAGAAGTTGTTCAAATTTATGCTGATAATCAACATAGCTAAGTTGATCATTTTTTTTCTTTGCCAGTGCCATTTTAGCAACCAATCTAAAGCGCTCTTTTACATAGGCTTTGCGGCATGCCTCATATCCGATTCCCTTAGAAGAACTTCCCATAAGCTGAGGACTCGTGAAAAAAAGGAGACCAAGAAAAACACCACTCATTATATATTTCATAATTAATCCTTATTTTGAAAACCTATTCCAATACGTTGACTTGTCACTACCATAGTGGGCCTTTCGAGTTCTTTCTGCTTTAGGGACACTTGGATGAAAGAATATTCTTTCGGACTGGCCTGCATAAATTCGAGTAAAGTTAATTGCCATTTTATACTTCAAGGCAAAATCTGAGGTATCCATTTCATCATATTTGGCATTAAAAATAGGAAGCTTTGTTTTCACATCATGAAAATAGGTACTGTACTCATTGGACTTAGGACCTTTTTCTTTAATCCAATTGTAGCCCTTAATTGCTGCATCATAATTTTCTTTTCCACCATAACTCCATGAGTGAAAAACATTAAAATTACAGGCCATAAATTCTAAAAGAAATTGAATACTACCTAAAAACTTGGTTCTTACTATAATTGTTCTGTTCTTTTCACTTTGCGGTAATTCATTGCACGCGTAAAAGGCATTTGCGCTTCCTTTTACGTAAAGAAAGCGAGTATCTTGATGAGCCTTTAGCCGAATCAGGGTATCACCATAACCAAACGTTGCTATGGGCGAATTAATAGTAAAAATAGCGTTCGGGTTCGTATCTTTAAACTTTGCCGATATATTTTTGGTCCAAGGCTTTCCGTCCCGTCCATAATCATACTCAAAACTTCTTAGTCGACCACTGCCCGCCCAGCTAAAAAGAGTTCGAGGAGCACAGTCGGCAGAGAGCTCCCAAGCCTCTGTTCCGAGAATTTTTATAGAATTCTCAGGATTCTTGAACTGAATATAGTGATTGATAAATGAGTCATTAATACATTTTTGGTACTGATTTCCTCTTTTTTTCCAACTGGGATCGGGAGTGAATTCTCTAAAAGGATTTTCAAAGTTGGGACCATTGGAATTATTAGCAATTTTAGGTTCATTATTTCTTTTTAAAGTATCGTAATAGACAAATTTGTATATTCCATCAAATTTGTATTCTTTAAAAAAATCATTGCAGACCTCAGAAAGGTATCCTTTCATGATTTCTACAAAATTATCGCTCCGAACTCTATATTGTCGTGCTAAGCCTTTAACACGACGATCAATCTTACCCGTTTTCACGGCTTCCAAGATAGAAAGCAATTTTCCAAGATTACTTGCTTTTTTAGCTGCGCGAACGGCATCGGGTCCTGTCATGCCAAGGGTTAGGAGACTAAGTGCCGAATCAATAGAGGCATTTTTAATCGCTTCTTTTCTCTCCTCTATGGCCCTATTTTCACATTTTTTAGTATCCATCGAATAGGAAGCATGGATGCTTAAAATGGAAATTAATAATGTAAAAATGATCTTTTTAGACTTTTTGAGCATGATTTTCGCCTTTTAAATTTTACCATTATAGATTATACAGCAAATTTTAAAAGACGACATACTTCTTTAAAAATAGATTTTCTTTAAGCTTTTTCTTCAACTGCTTTTTCGACTGCTACTTCAATTGCTTCTTCCATAAAATGCTTACGCTCAACTTCCTCTAGTCTATCTTTAACAGAATCCTCAACATAAACCTCATGAGAGAACTCTATGTAGAGAGAATAGATTGAGATTAATAGAACAAAAGCAAATGGAATCCCTGTACATACAGAAGCTGTTTGAAGCGTATTAAGTCCCCCTCCCAAAAGGAGAATAATAGCAAGAAGTCCTTCCATGATTGCCCAAAAAACTCTTTGAGGTACTGGGCTATCAAGCTTTCCACCTGAAGTAAGATGATCAACAACAAGGGATCCTGAGTCTGAACTGGTGATAAAAAAGACGGTTGTTAAGGTTAAGGCGACAACGCTGAGAACACTACTAAATGGAAAGTTTTTGAGAAGTTCAAATAAAGCAGTTGATACATCGGCCTTCACCGCACTGGTAATATCAGCCGCACCTGTTGATTGAATAAAAAGAGCGGCTCCCCCAAAGACAGACATCCAGACGAAAGAGACAATACTCGGAACGAGAACAACACTTACAAGAAACTCTCTTACCGTCCTCCCCTTCGAAATTCTAGCAATAAACATTCCTACAAATGGAGACCAAGCAATCCACCATGCCCAATAAAATATAGTCCAATTACCCTGCCAGTTTGTGCCTCTAAATGTTTCGGTCCAAAGACTAAGTTGAGGTAATTTCTGAAGATAATAACCAATATTTTGAGTAAATCCCCCTAGGATATATATAGTCGGTCCTACAAGAAGAACGAAGAACATAAATAAGGCCGCAAGCCCCATATTCAAATTACTTAAAAACTTAACACCAGCATCAAGCCCCGTGACGACGGAAAGAGTCGCAAACCCCGTAATAACCGTGATAATTATGATTTGAGATGTCACACTAATATCCATACCAAAGAGTGTATGAAGGCCCGCATTTAACTGCTGAACACCTAGACCAAGAGAAGTCGCTAGACCAGCTAGGGTTGCTAGGACAGAGAGAATATCAATCAAATTTCCCCAAAATCCATAAATTTTTTCTCCAAGAAGAGGATAAAAAATACTTCTAATTGTTAGCGGTAGACCTCTATTATAACTAAAGAATGCCAGTCCCAGACCAATCAATCCATATATGGCCCAGGGATGAAATCCCCAATGAAAAAAGGTGGTTCCCATCGCTGCTTGGGCCGCCTCAGGAGTTCCTCCTGTAACACCTGTGAACATCGGTGAGGGTGAATCAAAATGATAAATCGGTTCACCTACGCTCCAAAACATCAGTCCGATTCCCATACCGGCACTTAAAAGCATCGCAAACCAGGATACGTTAGAGAACTCCGGTTGAGCATCTTTTCCCCCCAGCCTTATATCTCCAAATCGGCTTACACAAAAATAAATCCCTGCCAGTATAAACACATTAGCGACAAGAATGAGAAACCAACCAAAGTTTTGAGTGACACTTAATAAAGTCGTATCAAAAAAAGAGGCCGCTTCTTCTTTGAACATGAGAGTAAGAGTTATAAAAAGAAAAAGAAATCCTGCTGAAAAAAAAGTGACTTGGGGATGAATATCAAAGCCAAATTTAACGATATTATTATCACCTGGCTCTCTATCCTCACCTTCATCAAATAAACTTGCAGTCGGAGTAACTTGAAGGCCCTTAAAGGGAGCTCTATCTTTAATCGCTTTTCTTCGGGCCCTCTCTTCTGCTTTTTGTAACTTTTCAGCTAACTCACGAGATTTTTTCGTAGCTTCAACATCCTTGATATGCCCCATTTTAGAATCCCTTTATTTATTTTTCGTATGCTCTTATGTTTGAGGTTTGCCGTATTTATTTCAATCAGAATTTTTTTCTGATCAAGTATTATAATATTTTTGGATTTTTTTAAATAAACTTATAGGAAGTAAACTATAGGAATTTTAACTTTATCTGAGCTTAGAGCTCGAGTATATTTTTTTTAAAAAGAATAAATTAGTCGCTTAGAAGTTTGATCAATTCGACTTTTATTTTAACGATTTCTTTCACATCTTCGACTCGAAATGGTTTTTCGAGTAAAGAAAGTTTAGTGTCTCCTTCCATTTCACGCTCAATCTCGTCGATAGAGTGATCTGAAAAGGCTGAGCACACAATGGCTTGAACATCGTTATCAATTTGAGAAATTCTTTTGAGAGTTTCCTTCCCATCAATGCCAGGTGGCATTCTTACATCACAAATAACAAGATCAAAGGGATTTCCATTTTCTTCATGTTCTTTAAAAATAGAGACACCTTTCTCACCTTGGTCTGCATGATAAAACTCGAAATTGAGTTCAGAGGCACTCTCCGTTTCCTCTTCAAAAAGATCGTTTCCACTACTACTGGATTTTTTAGATGAAAGAATTTTCACCAAAGAATCATATATACCTTTTTCATCATCAATAATAAGAAGTTTCATAAATCTCTTACCCATTCAATTTTTGTTTATAATTGTATTATAACAAAAATTCCTTTCTCATTTAAAAAAAATCTTTTATTGATACCAGGCTTGATTTTAAACTTAGGGGAAGGTTTTGGGCCCATTAAAAACAAACTTAAACCTATAGAGGATCCCTAAACACCACTGCGTGCCTAGTTTCGCAACATCCTGAATATTCCAATAACCTCATTAACACAAAGTACTAATAGTCTGAGTCACAGGCAGCTTTTTTAAGGGAAGGATTAAAGTACCTGGAAATAATATTTCAGGTACTTATTTTGAATTTAAGGAATTCTGTGAAGAGTCCGGCATTTCCATGCACCATCGGAGCATAGTCTAATTGTATCCTTACCAAAAAAACTTACTTTAAAGGTTTCACCCATGAGGAAAATTTCATCCTGCTTTCCATCCGAAGTTTTTCCAATATATTTAACGTAATCTTCTCTCATCGTTTGAAGGGAAGATCTTCCACCCTTACAAGGGTCTTTCTTGAAGGTTTGGATAACGGTTTTAAAATAACCATCTTTTGAAAAAACGAAATCATAAGTTCCAGTATAAAGCCCATCGGCATAGTAATCACAATAGTGATTAGACCATTGTCCTTGGATTTTATTGAGGAAGTCCGTATCACTCGCCTGAGTCGGCGATAGAATTGAAATTACAAATAAACTAAAGATAAATCTGATCATATTATTCTCCTTGAGGTTTAGTGGCACTGTACAAATCTAGTAAATAGCTGTGAAGGGACCGTGTAAAGAACCTAGGAAAAAATCCTTAAAGGAAAATGGCGCGGGATGAGGGATTCGAACCCCCGACCAACTGGTTCGAAGCCAGCTACTCTATCCAGCTGAGCTAATCCCGCGGAAGCTGAAGACGACTATAATCCTTCTGATGCTTAAACACAACACTTATGCTTAGCATCATTAAGCCATTCTCTTGTCACTAGAGGCATATTCCATAATTAATATGGCCACGAACCCCAAAACCATAATTCCAAAAACCATAAGTGTCTCTGTATTAAAGTCAGATGGAAAGAAGTTTTGCTCTCTAAGAACTCGAACTTTTCCACGAATAATAGTTGATTCAAGGACCTCTTTCCAAGGCCATAACTTCTTTAGAGTTCCCACCAAAAGCCCCACAAGAAAAGCGAGGGTATTTTTTCGATAGTGTTTTAAAAGATAGTTGAGGATTTTAGAGAAACCTAAAAGTCCTGTAAGAGATCCACAGGCAAAAACGATGAGGGTAATAAAATTACTTCCCACAAAAGGTGCCTTCACTGCCCCCGTAATAAACTCATACTTTCCAAGGATAAGTAAGATAAAGGAGCCAGAGAGCCCAGGTAGAATCATTGCGGTAATTCCAATGACACCGCAAAGGTAAATAAAAAAATAATTTTCAGGGGTATGAACGGGTATGAGACTGACAAGCGCATAGCCAACGCCAACTCCTAGAAGTATCCAAAATATGTTCGTTGGTGAATGGATCTTATGTGTACGATCCAAGTCTTTTCCTACAACGATGATGGAAGCTGTAATCAAACCAAAGAATAAACCCCATGTTGGTACAGGGTGGTTATTAAGAAGATAATGCATTAGTGAGGCTAAGCTAAAGATCGCGGTAAGGATTCCACCCACAACAGGAATTAGAATCTTAAGATGCATTTCATGGGCCGCTTCTTTCCACTTGAAAGTGAGAAGCTTCATAATGACATTTTTATTAACAGTCGCGATAGCGTTTAGCATATCTTCATAGATGCCCGTAATAAAAGCAATGGTTCCACCTGAGACGCCGGGGATCAGATCGGCAATCCCCATGAGAAATCCCTTAAGGTAAAGGACTACAAGTTCTCTCTTTTTGGAGGGTCCAGGCCCTCCCCAAAAAGCTTCCTTCCATGTCAGCTTATTCATGATTATTCCTCGTCTTTTTTATAAAAAGGTGTGATCTCCCATTCCACTTTATGCTTACATTTTGAACACTGAAGATGCTTTCCATCTTTTTTCGTTTGCCTCTCCCCCATCACTGGATACCCACAACCAGGACAATCGTATTTATAAGGCTTAGTCCACATAGCATTTTCACAATCAGGGTAACTTGAACATCCAAAGAACATCTTTCCATAGCGTGAAGTCTTTTCTGTGAATCGCCCTTTTTTACATTCAGGACAATTTACATCCAAGAGATAAGGAAGAGTGGTTTCACATTTTGGATAATCTTCACAGGTACAAAATCTTCCGTACTTGCCTTTCTTTACGATGAGTTTCTTTCCACAAGTTGGGCAAGGGTCTGAGTGATAGGTCTTTGGAATAATTTCAATTGTTCCATCATATCTTTTTTTGAAATCCTCAGTAGAAGTACAATCAGGATAATTGGAGCAAGCAAGAAATTGTCCGTTTCTACCCCACTTTATAATATATTCACCATCAGAGCATTTAGGACATTTGATTCCCGTTGGAATAGAGGTCTTTTTGAGATTTTTCATCTCTTCTTTGGCCTTCTCCAAGGTCTTTTCAAAATCTTTCCAAAAGCCTTTAAGGACCTTTTTCCAGTTCTCGTCCCCTTCTTCAATTTTATCGAGCTGCTCTTCAATTTTTGCCGTGAATTTTACGTCCATAATATCGGGAAAGCTTTCTACAAGCATTTTACAAACAATCATTCCTAATTCACTTGGATAAAATCGGTTTTCATTTTTATCGACGTATCCTCGGTCTTGAATATTAGAGATAATAGCTGCGTAAGTAGATGGACGACCAATTCCATTTTCTTCAAGAGTCTTTACGAGAGAGGCTTCATTAAACCTTGGAGGAGGTGAAGTCCAATGCTCGACGGACTCTGGTCCTTTTTCGAGCTTAAAAATTTCCCCTTCCTCTAAATTAGGAAGAATTCCATTTTTAATATCTTCATCATCGTCATCATTTTTCTTACTGACTTTTTCAGCTGCAGTATCTTGGTAAACCGCTGTGTAACCAGGAAATTTAATAACGGAGCCGTTTGCCTTAAAGAAATGCCCTTGACTCTCAAACATAACAGCAGTTTGGTCCTTAACTGCTGGAGTCATTTGAGAGGCAATGAATTTATTCCAAATAAGTTCATACAGCTTTTGCTGATCTGAATCGAGGTTTCCTTTAACTTTTTCAGGAGTTAGTTCAAGATTAGCTGGTCGAATCGCTTCGTGGGCATCTTGAACCTTGCTATTACTACCTTTCTTTTTCTTATTGTGTTCGATAGCCTCAGCTGGAAGGTACTTATCTCCATAAGCCTTTTTAATATATTCTCGAACACTTTCAATGGCCTCTGGAGCAATCCTTTTAGAATCCGTTCTCATATAAGTGATAAGACCTTGAAGCCCCTCACCCTCAATCTGAACCCCTTCATAGAGCTTTTGAGCGACCATCATTGTTTTCTTCGCAGAGAATCCGAGTTTATAAGAAGCCTCTTGCTGAAGCTTAGAAGTGATGAAAGGAGGCTTTGGATTATCGCGAAGCTCTTTTTTCTTCACCTCTACGATCTTAAATTCCTTCCCCTTCGTATCCTTAATGATCTTATTAACGAAGCTTTCATCATCTGAGAGATCATATTTCTTAGAAATTTCTTCTCCGTAATATTTAATTTCAAAAGGATTATTTTCTTTTTTAACAACTCCGTGAATACTGAACCATTTATCGGGAACAAAGGCTTTGATTTCGTTCTCTCTTTCAACGATCATACGAAGAGCAACAGACTGTACTCGACCGGCCGAAATTCCCCTTTGAACCTTATCCCATAGAATTGGAGAGATTTTATATCCAACAAGTCGGTCAAGAACTCTTCTCGTTTTTTGAGAGTCGTACATATTTTGGTTGAGTTCACTTGGCTGACTGATTGCTTTTTGGACTTCTGATTTAGTAACAGCGTTAAAGGTAATTCTTTGAACTTTCTTCTTCTTAGGAATCTCTTCCTTTATATGAAATGCAATTGCCTCTCCTTCCCGGTCGGGGTCAGGAGCAAGAAAAATATTGTTGGCATTTTTACTGAGCTCTTGAATTCTACTTATTTTATCTGCCTTCCCATTAATCGGCACAAGATCAATTTTAAAATTATCTTTGAGATCAATTCCTAGCTTTGATTTGGGAAGGTCCTTTATATGACCATTACTAGCTATAACTTGAAATCCTCTTCCGAGATATTTTTTAATTGTTTTTGCTTTTGAAGGAGACTCAACAATTACAAGGTCATATTCAGCACTTGCACTAGTTTTTTTCTTGGCCGTTTTTTTCTTGGTCGCCTTTTTAGTAACCTTCTTTGTGGTCTTCTTTTTAGCTGTTTTTTTCTTGGTCTTTTTCTTGGTTTGGACCGTTACACCCATGGGTTTTTCCTTAGAATCCTGTAAATACTGAAAATTATATCATATGCGCAATGCGTTCAAGGATATTCAAACAGTATTCACTAAAGTTTATACTTGATCAAGGTTAAATGCTTTTATTGCAGAACAAAAAAAACCATTCACCTTTCTTCCACTAGGCATTAAAATAATGTTTAAGGAGATCACCATGAATGAAAAAATAAAAAGAAGAAATGTGAGATTTGAGTCATCGCCAGGCTCATTAGGGTGGATTTGTTTTGGTACCACATTGCTTCATGAATTTACTCCAACCCTACCTTGTCTCGTTGTTGAAGAGTCTTTAGGAGGGTGCGGTATCATTTTACATTGGGATGGAAGATTAAATGTCGGTGATCGACTGATCATTAAAGTAGATCAATTAGAGCCTGTTAAGGCAGAGATTCGATTCATTAATAGTATTCTTAAGCACGTCTTTCATATAGGACTTCTATATGATCAAGAAAATATATCTTAGGCCGCCTCGTCGAATGATTTTTTTCTAAAATTAGCGATAATATGATCTGGATTAATAACGGTAATTGTTTTGTCGTTGATGACCACTGTTCCTAGAAATCCTTCTCTTTCGACAACACTTTCATCAACTTCACCATGACTTCGACCGATATCAAGTATTTTATCTACCATGAGACCATAATTCTTCCCATCTTTGTGAATAACAATAGCATTAATAACTTCTTGATTCTTTATATATTGATCAGAAAGGTGATTACATAGCTCTAATGAACGCTCTGTGAAAACGAGAGGAAGAACATCATCTCTATACCTAATGATAGGCATATCTGTACTCCACTCAATTTGATCCTTATTAAATTCTTCAAGTCGAGTGACATATTTTAAAGGAATACCCCAAGTCGATCGTTTACTCATTTCCATTAGCATAAAATCAAAATCTTCTTGAAAACTACTGTTTTCTTTTGGAGTGAAGTCATCATATTGTTCTTCTTGAATCTCAATATTTGAAAGCTCTGCCAACCCTTTGAGATCAAGAATAATACCAACTTCATTATCACCAATAAGTGTAGCTCCAGAAAGCATTGGTAAATTTTGGATATGAGGAGCAACTTTTTTCGATACAATCTCTTCAATTTCATGAACTTCATCTACTAAAATTCCGTATCGAGTTCCACCTTCTTTTACAACAACAATATTAAGATCTTCAAAATCCTTAATTGTCTTTGTACAAAGATTGAGAAGACTTCCAAGATGAATTACAGGGATGAGATCTCCATGAAGTCGAATAAAATAAGAGTCATCTATATTTTCAAGAGCTTCATTTTCTTTCCAATTTTCTTTAAGAACAACCTCATCAATATTTGTAGTTGGTATGGCCATTTTAAGGTTTCTTACACAAACCATGAGTGAAGTGATGATGAGAACAGATCGTGGAATAGGAAGGGTAATCAAAAAAGTTGTTCCCTTGCCGACCTCAGAGTCAATTGAGATTCTTCCACCAAATTTTTCAACTGAGCTTCTCACCATATCCATACCAACACCTCGACCTGAAATATCAGTGACCTTTTGTGCGGTACTAAAGCCAGAGTGAAAAATTAGATTGTAGATTTGGCTTAAACTCATTCGGTTAAGATCTTCAGCTGAGAATAGCTTTTTCTCAATTGCTTTGGCCTTTAAAACTTCAGGGTCAATTCCTTTACCATCATCTTTAAGTTCAACTTTTATGTATTCACCGTCTTCAAATATATCGAGAGAAATAAACCCTACAGGATCTTTACCTAGCTCCTCTCTTCTTTCCGTAGTCTCTAGACCATGATCAACAGCGTTTCTGATGAGGTGAACAAGCGAGCCATTTAAAATTTTTGCAATAGAGTTATCCACACTTAGATCTTCTCCATTTGTCACAAAGTTGGCCCGTTTTCCCATAGCGCTACAAACGTCTCGTACAACTCTTTTTAAAGGTTTAAAGACTGTATGAAGCCCTAATTTTCTTAGTTCAGATATATTAGATTGAACACCCGAGCTTACTTTGTGAAACTCATCTAGTATATCACTGAGCTCTTCAATATCTTTATCTTGATTAAATTTTGTTTCTAGCTTTTTAATATTTCGAAGTACCATATTTCTTAAAACAGTCATCTCTCCACTTTGGAGAAGAAAATTATCAAGAAGTGCCACAGAAACATTTATTTTTTCACCTTCATCTTTAGGGGCCACTTTTCCAGCTTCAGGAGCAGGTTGACCAGGTCCCCCACCCACTGCGCTATCTCCACTACCTTTAAGCTCCTCATCCGTTAGCTCAAAGATTTTCACTTTTTCGGAAATATCAAATTCTACAGGCTTTTTCTCTTTAACGAGTACACACATAGATTTTAACTCATCAAGCCCTTTTAAGAGGACGTCGATGATGATGGTATTGACAGAAAGACCTTCACTTTTAATTTTTCCAACAAGATCTTCATATTTGTGAGTGAATTTTGAAATAGTATTTAGGCCTACACAGGCAGCAGTTCCCTTAACCGTGTGAAGAAGTCTAAAATAAGTATTAAGAATTCCGACATCATCAGGAGAAGTCTCAAGCCCTAATATAAGGTTTTCAATCTCTTCAAGCATTGGCTCACTTTCTTCGATAAATGATGCCCTTAGCTCTAACTCCTCTTCAATAACTAGAATACGCTCTCCAGCTAGCTCAGCGACCATATCTCGAAGATTTTCAGGTTCTGCAGGTTTTTTTATCAGACCACCTAGTTTTAACTCAAGTGCTTTTGCACTGATATCAAGGTCAATCATTCCTGAGATAATTAAAAATGGAATTTCAGATAAGCCATTATCAATGATGGCCTTTCTTAAATCAAAACCATTCATTTGCGGCATTTCCATATCAGAAACTACACATGCAATTTCTGTTGGATTCGTTTGAATGAATTGTAGCGCATCAGCTGGATTCACAAAGGTGATAACTTCATACTTAAAACTGGCTTCAAGAATTTCTTTATGAAACTCTAAGGTAGATTCATCATCATCAACAGCTACGAGGGTATATTTCTTTTTTTCCATAATTTACGAAAAATTATCGGCTTAGCGTCTCTGGAGCTAAAGGATTTTAAGATATTATTTCTAGAGGTCTTCTGAATTCAATAATATATTAATCTGCTCTAAATCAAATTCGGTTAGTCCATATGGATTATCTTTAGAATTGAGGTTCTCATCTAAATATTTTACCCCTATTTCTGACTCAATTTCGTCAAGATCTTCAAAGGTATCAGCTTTCTTACCAAGCTCTTTTTCTACATTATCAAGATCAGAATCCTCAAGGAAACGATCTTCATCAATTTTAGCTTCTTTTAACTTAGTCTCGGCATCAAGTATTTCTTTTTCTAGGCGCTCAAGCTCTTTGAGATCTTTTTCATGGTCTTTAATAATGGATTTTTCTCTTTCCTGTCTTTCAAGCTCTTCAAGCTCATCTTCTGTGAGTTTTACACTGTCTGCTTCATCAAGAAGGCTTTTTCCAATATCATCAAGTCTTAGCTCCACATCAAGCTCTTCCAAAGATTTCTTTTTAAGAAGATCAACATTTCCTCCAGACTTCGCCATTTTTCCTTTAAGAGATTTTGCAGCAGCTTCTGGAGACTTCGTAATAGCGATACTACCTTTCGCTATCGTATCAGTTGACAGGCTTACGACGGCCGTTGAAAAGTTATCTGTGAGAGTAATAACGGTGAGTTCACCAATTTTATAAGTTGGATCTGGAGTGATTTGCTTACCTGTACCACGGTCCATGAAGCTATAAATTTCAAAGATGGTCCCTAATTCTACTCCATCCTCTCTCCCTCGATCAAGGTAAACGACATCGCCAAAGGAAATTCCATTTTCTGTATTCTCAAAAGTTTCAATAATCGCAGCTTCAATACTTCGTTTGGTAAAAACTCTAAATATTTTTTCAATTCGAGGGGTATAAATGGTTACTCGATCCCCTCTTTGAACAATTCCTGAAAGATCCGTAACAGTACATTCCCAAAGCTTGTTAATTCTCCTAAGAACTTCAAGTTGTCCCGTAATAGTATACTCGTACCCGGCCCGATCAGAGACAGGATGCATAACTTTACCTTTGGGACTATACACTGAGAATCGATCGCCTGGCTTTGCTTTAACGGCCTCATCAAGTTTTACGTAAACTTTATCTCCCTTACCAATGAAGACAGATTCAGCTGCATACGCCGCAATCTCTCCAAGGTCTTGAACAACATTCGTGGTGATAAAGGTATTGAGAAAAAAACCTTCTTTGAAATTAAAGACAATACGGGAAGATTTATCAAAACCTGTCGAGTCATACTCTTCTTCAGGGGGAGCAAAGTTGAGATCTACGGCAGGAGGGTCATACTTTTTATATTCCGTGACAAGAAGTTCTTTTCCTACCTTAGATAGATCATCGTAGGTTTCATCAGATGCAAATTGAAAATAAACGCCTTGTTCAATAAGCTTTTGTCTCTCAGACATCCAGTTTGGTCGGACTTCATCACCAAATTTTTCATAAGAAAAAAGCTTTCTGTCTTTTTGCTCCGAAAGATCTTCAAACTTTCCTACCTGAACCTGGGGTAGATCATCTTCAGAACCACTATCAAAAACGAGAGTCATTCCTGGCTCGATTTCATGTGGGTTTTTAATTTGAGGGTTTAATGCCCATATTTTAGAATAATAGAAACCTGTGCCAAAAAGGGCCTTAGAAATTTTCCAGAGCCAATCCCCTTCTTGAACTACGTATTTATCCATTTTTGAATTTTTAGCGATTTCATTCCATTCTTTCGTAGGTATTTTCATCTCAACAAATTTAGATAATTCTAAAAGTTGCTTTTCCTCTTCACCAGCATCAAACAGAGGAACACCCTCCTTAATTTTGGTTTTAATTTCTGAGAATCTTTTTTCATTCACAACTTCAACATTTTCAGGGCCTTCTTTTTTAGTGGCCGTCTTTGGAGCAAGAATATCACCTTGCTCACTTTCTGCAGGATCATCCAGAATGATTTCACCTATGTCTTGTTTAAGAGATTGAAGGTCATCTAGCTCTTCTTCTTCAGAAAGATTTATTTTGTTTTCGGCTTGGGCATTTTGACTAGCACCATCCTCTTCAATGAGTTCTTTGACTATCAGGAGATCTTTTAAGCGGGAAGGAGCCAGCGCACAAATGACTTTCTTTTTACCAAAGAAACGTGTCCATAGCATTTCCAACAGTTTTTTGGTTTTAAAACTGGCCAATAGATAA
>CBDUBC010000041.1:0-21518 GCA_965365285.1 uncultured bacterium | reverse complement strand
AAATGGAGCGCGAGACCAGGCTCGAACTGGCGACCTCCACCTTGGCAAGGTGGCGCACTACCAACTGTGCTACTCGCGCTCATGAGATGGATGATAATGACTTGAGAGTGAGATTTTGTCAATACATTACGCTGTGCTAAAGAAGATCAAAGCAGACACTTTGCCATTGATTTTTTAAGCGCTTACAGTTTTGAGCGATGATTCCTTTGTCTTTTTGATGCTTCAGAACTCTTCCAAGCATTTTTCGCATAAGCTTGGTGTCTTGAATTAGTCCTAGGTGATGAAGGTCAAAAATAATTTGTCCGGGATGATGTACCACTTTAGAGAATTGATTCTTTTCTACAAAAGGACTCTTAAAAATTTTATCTTCTGAGAGATGATAACTAAAAAGAAGCTTTTTCTTACCAATAGCGTTTCTATAAAAAAAAGCATTTTCAATATCTCGTTTTAAATTTTTACCAAGATAAATAAAAATACGCTCTGGAAAAACTTTGGAATATTCTTTCAAATATTTTGCTCTCTTTTGAGGTGGTTCACTTTGAAGAACAACTGCTTTTGGGTCAGCACAGTTTTTACTGTTTCCAATACCACTTAAGCCGTTAATTAGCTCTTTGATCAAATCATCTTTGGGGTTGAGTTGATCTTTTGTGAGCATAGGCGTGTAAAAAAATCTTCTGTACCCATCAATATCCACTCCAAACTGCTGTTGATATTGAAAATGGAAAAGAATGAGATCTCGAACATACTGATTGGATATTTTATTATAAATCAATTGATGAAGATTAAATTCAGCGTCCGCTAACGATTTGTAACAAAAAAGATCCGTACTTCGAGTACTTCTAAAAAGGGAAAGTAATTCAAGATCCCGATCAAAAGAGCGAGGTACCTTCAATGCCTTTTGGAGCCTTCGGATTTTTCCAGGTAAAGAAAAACCTTGGTATTTCTTTCCAGACCATGAGAACCAAAAGGGAGTCCCCTTTAGTTTTCTATTAAGTTTTTTACCCATAGAAATAAGGGCATCTTCATTTTCCCAGTTCTTTTCTAAAAAATTCTCGAGACTAGGTGTTGGGGTCTTAGCAAGGATACTTTCTGAAAAAAAGAATAGGGCGAGAATAAAAAACTTCATTAATTTCGTAACGGTAAAAGCCGTGCTGGGCCTTAATGGAGTTGACCTTCAAGATCAACATTATTTCCCATATGACCAATAAGTTTTCCGGAGAAATGAAAACTCTCACTATTATAGGCAAGTGCCTTTCCATGTCCTCCAGGAATATCAAGAACATAGTGAGGTATGGCCCAACCAGGAAGGTGACTTCGAAGCTTCGAGTAAATTTCTCGACCTTTTTCTAGACTAATTCCAAAATGCATGGCCCCCTCGACTTGATCAGGGTGGTGAAGATAATAGGGACGAAGTCCCAGATCTAGACATTTTTCAAATAAGGCCAAAAGATCCTCTTTGGAATCATTCACTCCTTTTAAAAGAACAGTCTGAACAATGAGATTTAAGGAGCGAGAAAAAGAAAGAACCGTTTTTTCAACTTCTTCATCAAACTCATCCACACTATTAATATGAAACGAAAGAGAAAGAGTGTTAAATTTTTTTGAGAAGTTCAAGAGAAGCTTTTTTGTTTCTTCATCAAAACGAGAGGGAATCGTTGTTAAGAATTTTGTGTGAAAACGAATATGCTTAATTGTATCAAGCTCTAAAAATTGATTTAGATAATATTTAATTTTGATATTATCTAGTACGAACGGATCTCCCCCAGAAAAGATAATTTCTTTAATTTCTGGATGCTTTTTAAGATAACTTAAAGTTTTATCAAACTGAGAGGAAAATAAATCGGGCTCTTTTCCCAGTTCATTTTTTCGAAAACAAAACCGGCAATAAACGGGACAGGTTTGAGTCGGTAAAAAAAGCGCTCGACTTGGGTAGCGGTGAATGAGCTGAGGGGCCACTTGGTAAGTCTGATCTCCAATGGGATCTTTGAGACCCTGAGGTGCATTTTCTTCATGAGAGGGGACATATTGAGTGTAAAGACTTTGATGATTTTTTAACTTTTGTGCAATCCTTTGAGGAATAAAAAGAGGATAGTTTTCTATATGAGGGAGACGATAACCAAGAAGGTTTTCTAAATCATCCGATTTTCGAATAGCTTCTTTATATTCATTTTTCCAGCTTTTCATGATTCTCTAGATCTTTAGCGTAAAGATACTTTCCCCAAGCCGCACAACCTCTAATGAGAAGAGCACCATAGATGGCCATTCCTGTGAAATGAAGAAGAACTTCTTCAGTTGTCATGGCGCCTGAATTATTAAGAGCAAAGTAAATCCAATAAAGGAGAACAAGGTGAAGAATTAGAATGATGAGTCTTTGAAGATTATACATCATGAGAGGGCTTCCTTGTTTCAGATATTTTAGCGAGATAAAAAAACTTGTAGAGATCACTTAGTAGGCAGTGGGCATAAACAGCCGGGCCTTGAGGGAGTGGAAGAATACTGAGAGGTCTAATCGAACGAAACTTACCTCGGTGACTTCCACCTTTATACATAATATCGATGACTTCATTATTTTTAATGGCGTCGATAATTCTAATATTTTGCTCGTTTTCTAAGTCGGGTTTATGGATTTTAAAATCTTTTAGGGAAAAGAGAAAAGCGTCTTTAAATACTTCTTTTTTAAATTTTTCCTCAAAGAGACCTTGTATAAAAATTTTAAGACAAGCATAAGTATCATCCATGGCATGATGATGAGAAGAAAGAGGAATATCTAGGCTTTTTGCAAGCTCACCGAGGGAATAACTTTCTTTTTTAGGAAAGACTTTACGTGCAAATTTAACAGAGCAGTAAATAGGAACTTTGGGAAAAGGAAGTTCAGCGATCTCAAGGGAGCTTATTAAAAAACCTGCATCAAACTGAGCATTGTGAGCAAGAAGAGGGTTCTCTCCGACAAAATCTAGAAAGCTTTGAATACCCTCATTTAAAGTAGGAGCATCCTTAACATCTTGATCAAACAGGCCATGAATCTTACTCGTCACTTCTGGAATAGGAATTTGTGGATTGATGAGGGTATGAAAAGTTTCAGTGGTCTCAGCTATTTTGATAGCAGAAATTTCTACAATTCGATCCAAAAGAGGGGAGAGACCAGTTGTCTCTAAATCAAAGGCTATGATTCCGTTAGGAAAGTATTTGAGGATTTTTTGTTTTTCATCCGCAGATATCTGAATATCGATTTTGCTTCGCACTATAAGTTTTCTCTCTCAAGCCCTTGATACAATGCTCAGATGATCATGTCATCCATTACTTGATGCATTAGGTACGAAACTCTTTAACAGAACAGCTTGATTCTGATAAGACTAGGGAGTTTAAAATTATGAAAAACTGGAGACAGAATGAAAAAATATGATGTCGTTGTCCTTGGAGCTGGCCCTGGAGGGTATATTGCAGCGATTCGAGCCTCTCAAGTAGGCAAGAAAACAGCGATCATTGAAATGGATAAGCTTGGCGGAGTATGCCTTAATAGAGGCTGTATTCCAACTAAAGCAGTACTTAAATCTGCTCATTCTGTACACGAAATCAGCTCTTTTAAGGAGCTTGGTATAAATGTCGAGCTTAAAGGAGTGGATGGGTCTCAGGCCATCAAGCGGGCCAAAGGAATATCTGATCGAATTTCAAAAGGCGTTGGCTTTTTGATGAAGAAAAATAAGATCGATGTGATCGAAGGCTTCGGCACCATCACCGGAAAAAATACCATTGAGGTGAAGGATGCCAAAGGCACAACTCAATCGGTTGAGGCAGCTCATATCATCATAGCCACGGGAGCTCACTATAAGACTTTTCCTGGACTAGAACATGATGGAAAAAGGCTTATTGGAGCTTGGGAAGCTATCAAAATGGAAACTCTTCCTAAATCGATTGGGATCATTGGGGCAGGGGCCATTGGTGTTGAGTTTGCTTATTTTTGGGATGCCTTTGGTGTAGATGTTCATATCTTTGAACTTCAGCCAAATCTACTCCCTATCGAAGATGAAGATAGCTCAAAGGAAATAGAGAAAGCTTATAAAAAATATGGAATTAAAATGTCTCTCGGTGTGGAGAAAGTCAGTGCTAAAAATAATGGCAATGACATCACCATAACCGCTGTAGAGAAGGGACAAACCAAAGAGTATAAATTTGAAATGGGTCTCATTGCGGTGGGGATGACCGGAAATGTCGATAATATAGGATTAGAAAAAGTGGGTATTAAAGTTGATCGAGGATTTATTTCGGTAAACGATACTTATCAAACCTCTGTTCCTAATATCTACGCAATAGGGGATGTAAGTGGTCCACCACTGCTTGCTCACGCCGCTTCTCATGAGGGAGTTATTGCCGCTGAACATATCGCTGGAATGAAACCCCACCCTTTAGATAAAATGAATATTGCAGGATGTACTTATTGCCAGCCTCAAGTTGCTTCTGTGGGATACACAGAAAGGGCCCTTAAAGAAAAAGGGGTTGAATACAAGGTTGGAAAATTGCCTTTCGTTGCTAATGGTAAAGCAGTCGCTTCCAATGAAAAAGAAGGGCATGTTAAAGTTCTTATGGGTAAATATGGTGAACTCCTTGGTGCCCATATTGTTGGTGTTCATGCCACGGAACTTATTCATGAGTACGTTCTATTTAGACAGATGGAAGGAATCGATGAAGAGATTTACGCCACTGTTCACCCTCACCCAACATTAGGTGAGTTTTTGGCCGAAGCAGTTATGAATGCTAACGGTAGGTCACTAAATTTCTAGTTAAGGAGAAAGCGAAATGGCACGAGTTGAAGTTGTAATGCCACAAATGGGAGAGTCGATCACCACGGGAACCATCACAAGATGGACTAAAAAAGCTGGTGAAGAAATAGCAATTGATGAAATCCTTCTAGAGATTTCAACTGATAAAGTTGAGTCTGAAATTCCTTCTCCAGTTGGAGGAAGATTAGAGGTAATCCATCATCCAGAAGGGGATACTGTTGATGTTGGTGTTCTCATTGCAGAAATTGAAACAGATCTCTCTATACCTTTTGGTGGGGGAGTAGGGGCTCCAGCAGCCGCCCCTAAAAAAGAAGAGACAGCAGCTCCGGCAGCAGAGGCAGCTCCAGCAGCAACTTCTGCAACAAAATCAACGGGTCGAAAATTCTATACACCAATCGTACGAAAGATGATGGAAGAGCACGGAATTCCTGAGTCTGATGTGGAAGGTATTAACGGTACAGGTGCCGGTGGAAGAGTCACGAAGTCCGATCTTGAAGCCTTTCTGAGTAGCGGTAGAAGTTCTGCTCCAAAAGCAGCAGCTCCAGCAGCACCAAGCGCACCGACAACTCAGCCAAGTAATCGAGTAGAAATTACTCCTATGGATAATATGAGAAAGGTGATTGCTCGTAATATGGTGGCATCAAAGACGACTTCACCTCACGTAAATTCAATCTCTGATGTAGACTTGACTAATCTTGTTAGGTTTAGAGAAGGGTTTAAGCACGAATTTAAAAAACAAGAGGGATTCAATCTGACTTACAGCCACTTTGTAATGTGGGCATTGGTCAAGGCTCTAAAAGAATATCCTCTCGTGAATGCCTCTATTGAAGGGGATAATATTGTTCGTAAAAAGTATATTAACCTTGGTTGTGCAGTGGCCGTTGATGACGGATTAGTTGTACCAAATGTTAAAGATGCTGATACACTTAATATTACAGGTATTGCTAAGGCAGTTGATGCTCTTGCTAACAAAGCAAGAAATAAAAAGCTCACTGCTGATGATATGGCCGATGGTACGTTTACATTTACCAATAACGGTTCTTTTGGAACGCTTATGGCGACTCCAATTATCCTTCAACCTCAGGTTGGTATTTACTGTGCCGGGGCCATTAAGAAGAATGTTGTAGTCATGCCAGACGACTCTATTGCAATTCGTTCAATCATGTATGGAACTCATACTTATGACCATAGGTTGATTGATGGAGCAACAGGTGGTCGATTTTTGGAATATGTACATAACTTGTTAGCAACAACTGACTTTAAAACTCTATTCTAGGACGAACACGTGGCAAAAGTATTATTAGTAGAAGATTCAAGTATGCAAAGAAGTGCGGTTAAATCATTTATTCAAAATGGTGGGCACGAAGTTCGAGATTATGAGAACTATGATCTAGCAGTTGAAACCATACCTACTTTTGATTACGAACTTTGTGTTTTTGATATTGAAACGACAGGGAGTACGACGGTTTTTGATTATATTAAAAAAATTAAGGCAAGTGGCCTTAATCCATCAATCATCGTTCTCTCTGCTAGAATTCGATCCAAGGCCGAAGAGGAGCTTAAAGCTCTTGGTGTAACGGCTTTTTCGTGGAAGCCGATCCGAGAGAGAGACTTATTAGATATTATTCAAGAGAATCTTAAGTAGTTGAAATTAAATAAAAACCATTAGATGATTTAATTTTGATGCATCATTATTTATAATTTTTAATTATTCCTGTTTTGCCTTATATTGCGTTCAAGAAAGTTTGGAGAACGCTTATGAAAGCTTTAGTAACACTTGTATGTCTTTTTATTTCCCTTGATTCCTTTGCCTTTTTTGGTGCAAGACCGTCATATGATGTGAAAAGAATATATAAATCAGCGATCAGCGTTATGGAAACTAAGAGTACCTCTGACTTCATTGGCCAAACTTCATTTTCTGGGATCCTCAGAAACAAAGAAATCAACCTTCTTCAATCTTCTCAAAAGATGATTCTTGCAACCGAAGAAAACACTGTTGAGCTAGAGTTTAGAAATAAATCTACTCTTGATCTTCTAAGAAACGTTGGAAAAAGAATTGAAGTTTACGGAAGCTTTGATGAGGACTCAAAGTTGTTTATCGTTGAAGATTACCTAACTCTTAACTAATTGATTAAGACGTTCCTTTAGAAACTTCTCTCTCCCAAACTCACTCGGCTTATAAAACTCTGGTAACTTCTCTTTACTATACTCTTGTCTAATATAGTGTCCCGGAAAATCATGAGGATATTGATACGGCCTTGACCCTGGAGGAGGATAGTTTTTGAGGTGATCTGGAACCTCAATCGTTGGTCTTTGTCTTACATACTCAAGAGCTTGGTTGATTCCTTTATAGGCAGCATTACTTTTAAAAGTAGACGCCAGATAACTTGTTCCTTGAGCAAGGGAAATTCGCGCTTCAGGCATTCCAATATTTTGTACAGTTTGAAGAACACTAGTCGCAAGAATCAAGGCGGTAGGATCAGCATTTCCAATATCCTCACTTGCAAAAATCACTAGTCTTCTAGCAATAAAGACAGGATCCTCTCCGCCATCGAGCATAACAGCTAGCCATAAAAGGGCAGCTTGAGGATCACTTCCTCGCATACTTTTAATAAAGGCCGATATGACATCATAGTGACGATGATCATTTTTATCATATTCACGAGAGTTCTGCTTAATAAGAGGAAGAAGTTCCTCGGTACTTAGATTTTTATTCTCTAAAACTACCTCTAAAAGATTGAGTGCCATTCTTGCGTCACCACTACTAAATTGAGCGATGAAAGAAATCATTTCTTCACTAATCCTCTCTTCAGTAGATCGAAGGATTTCTTCCAAAGACTCAAGAGTATGCTTTTTAAGCGTAACGATTTGAACCCGACTGAGAAGAGCTTTATTAAGTCCAGATTTAGGATGCTCCGTTGTGGCCCCTATGAGAGTAAAGGTTCCATTTTCAATATACGGAAGAAGAGCATCTTGCTGGGCCTTGTTAAAGCGATGGATTTCATCAAGAAAAATAATAGCTTTTGATTGACTTTCACATTCTTTAATAAGCTTTCGAAGCTCATTCACGCCACCTAAGACAGCATTAAAAGTATGAAAAGGTCTTCCACTTCTTTTTGCCAGAAGATGGGCGAGAGTAGTTTTACCAGTACCTGGAGGTCCCCAAAGAATAAGACTTGGAAACTGATCCTGAGAGAGGAAAGGATATTTTTTAAAAAGATGATCTTGCCCTTTAAAAGAAGAAAACTCTTTAGGTCGTACTCTTGCCGCTAGTGGGACTGGATTCGAGGCTTCAAAAAGTCCTATTTGATCGTTCATGTATTGAGAATAATTTTAAGAATAGAGTTCCATCTACTGTGCATAATCTTAATCGTATTCAACAGTCCCTTTTGAATACGTCCCTTAGAAACCTTCATATGAAAGGTATTCCAAGCTAAATTCAGCTCTTCGAGTCTCGCAATGAGATAATCTCTTCGCTTTTCTTTTAAAAGAGCGTTGTGAACCTTTTTAAAAAAATGAACCCAGACATAATCAAACTCTTCTTTGAGCTTAGGATCAATATCCTTGGTCATAAGTATCTCAGAATAAATTTTCATATTATTCAGTTTTTTAGTGATAAAGCTCGTTTCAATTTTAAGTCTTTTAGGAAATCGAAAAATTTCTTCTTTGAAGGCACGAATTCGATTTCCAATTGAAAAGTTAAGAGTCGCTATTCGATCGATCTTTTCGTAGAAAGCTTCACTATTTTCAGAGAAAAGCATTTTATTAAGAATTTCTTCTGCTTGGCTTTGATGAGTGATCATCTTTTTATAGTGAAAATCACAATTATCTTCATGCTCTGAACAGGTTTTTATCCAATCATTCCAGCTCTCTTCGAGCCCCTCAATATTTTGATATAGAAGAATAGCACTATGATTTTTTCCACCCAGTTCACGCACAAGGTAGAAATATTCATTATAAAGGTTTCGAAGTTGAGGACGAATATAACGATGGAAACTATCGGAAGACACTTTAAGTTTATTAGTGTCTAGATAAGTAGGGTAGGAGGCCATCGTTTGCTGACTCCACAACAGGAAAAATATTAAGCTAGCGATATATTTAAGCATAGTTTTGATTTATCGATAGTATATTGAACCATATTATCTGTCTCAAGATCTTTTTTATTTAGCGCAGTGGCCAGAGTTTCCTTGGAAATATAGTCCATATGCTTTGTTACTGCCTGAACAATATCATCCGAACCAAAATAATCCACTTTAATCCGGTCTTGAACGTTAAAATTAAGATCCTTTCTAGTCTTTTGAATTCGGTTGACGACTTCTCGGGCAAGCCCTTCATCCACAAGATCTTGATTCAGAGTGCAATCAAGTTCAAGTGAGATGAAACGGTTCGATAGAGTATCGGTTCCTTCTTTTGCTTCTCTAAAGATAAGGATGTCATCACCAGAGAAAGTTTCGCCATCAAGAGTGATCTCTCCTTTGATCTCAAATTCTTCGAGCTGCTCAGCAGATAATCCTTGAATCGCTCCTCGATATTTTCCAAAAGTTTTCCCTAATCGCTTTCCAAGAACTGGAGAGTTTGGCCTAGCAAAGAGGTTGATATAGCTTCCTTCATCTTGGCTATAGACAAGCTCTTTTACGTTAAGTTCACTTTGAATATAGCTTGCAAGCTTACTGATCTCATCCAGAACGGACTGATCTTTGTGGATAATCGTAATCTTTGGAAGAGGAGTTTTAACTTTTATTTGAACTTTATTTCTTTTTTGCCTTCCTAAAAGAATGATCTGTTGCATACGATCAACGGCATCCTCTAGCTTGGGAAGAATGAGGGATTCATCAGCAACTGGGTAGTCACAAAGGTGAACAGACTCTTCAGCGTGCTCGCCAAATTCAGAGAGCTCTCTATAGATATGCTCAGAAAGAAATGGAGCAAATGGCGCCATTGCCATACTAATCTCTTTAAGAGTTGTATAAAGAGTACTGTAAGCGGCTTTTTTATCTGTCTCTAGACCTTCGGCCCAAAAACGTGATCGGTTCAGCCGAATATACCAGTTAGTCAGATCTTCAATGAAAGTGAAAAGAGCAGGGACAACATTATAAAGTTTGTATTGTTCCATTTCAGTGGCAATATTCTTTTTAAGCGTTTGAAGCTTAGAGACTACCCACTGGTCAGTGATGTTATCACCTTTTTCAAAATGATCTCTAGAATTCCAACCATCGACCTTGGCATAGGTTTGGAAAAACTTAAATGAGTTAAACCATGGTAGAAGAGCTCTTCGAACCATGTCTTTAACACCAGCATCGGAGAATCTTTGTTCTTCTGCTTTAACCAGACCAGAATTGATCAAATAAAGTCTTAGAGCATCAGCACCATATTCTTCCATAAGTTCATCTGGTGGAGTGTAATTGCGAAGCCTCTTACTCATCTTCTTACCATCTTCTGCCATAACGATTCCATTAACGATAACGTTTTTAAAGGCAGGAGTTCCAAAAAGAGCAGTCGATAAAACAGTCAGAGTGTAGAACCAACCTCTGGTTTGATCGAGCCCTTCAGCAATAAACTGAGCAGGAAAACCTTTTTCAAAGATTTCTGTATTTTCAAAAGGGTAGTGAAGTTGAGCATAAGGCATAGAACCAGACTCAAACCAGCAGTCGAGAACTTCTTCAATTCTTTTGTATTCTCCCTCTTCACCATCTACTTTAAAGGTTAGAGGGTCTACGTGCTCTTTATGAAGGTCCGTGACTTCAACACCTGTATATTTTTTAAGTTCTTCAATTGAGCCAATACAGATTCGATTTCCTGTTGTTTCATTTTCCCAAATAGGAAGAGGCGTGCCCCAGACTCTATTTCTTGATATGGCCCAATCTCTAGCACCTTCAAGCCATTTTCCAAATCGACCTTCTTTAATATGATCAGGAACCCAGTTGATTTGAGCATTGGATTTTAAGAGCTGATCATTCATGGTTTCCACTTTTACAAACCAGGAAGGAATCGACTTATAGATTAGTGGCGTATCGGATCGTGGACACATTGGATATGGGTGAACGTAAACATCTTGCAGATAGAGCTTTCCATTTTCTTTGAGCTCTTTGATAATAAGCTTATCTGCTTCTTTTACGTTTTGACCTTCATAGTCCTTAACCTCAGGAGTAAATCGACCGTGATTATCGACCGGGCAAGCATGAGCATGAACATCCGCCTCTCTCATAACTCGGTTATCATCTTCTCCAAAGTCAGGAGCAAGATGAACTACCCCAGTCCCTGTATCCGTGGTTACATAATCATCGGCAAAGACCTGAAAAGCACCTTCTTTTTCTAAATCTTTAAAATAATCAAAAAGAGGCTCATATTTCTTACCAACGAGATCAGCCCCTTTAAATTTCTTCACAATAGGAAGTTCTTTTTTTCTCGCCACTTTTTCAAGAAGAGCTTCCGCTACGATAAATTCAATTCCTCGCTCTTCATCTTTAACTTGAACATAGTCAATATCGGCCTTCACACAAAGACCAAGGTTACTTGGAAGGGTCCATGGAGTAGTTGTCCAGGCCGCAAAGTAAGCTTCTTCGTCTCTAAGTTTAAAGAGAATCGTGATCGCGGGATCCTGAACATCTTGATAGTTACTACCAGCCTCAAAGTTAGAGAGTGGAGTTCCGAGTGCAGTCGAAAAAGGCATGACTTTTGTGCCTTTATAGATGAGATTTTTGTCCCAAAGCTGTTTAAAAACCCACCACACAGACTCCATGAACGTCGGATCCATGGTCTTATAGTCATTTTCAAAATCAACCCATCGGCCGATCCGAGTAATGGTTTTTTCCCACTCAGATGTATATCTTTGAACGATTCCTCGACACTCGTTATTGTAGCCAGCAACACCAATTTTTTTAACCGTGTCTTGAGCACTCATACCAAACTTTTTATCAATCTCATGCTCAATGGGAAGACCATGACAGTCCCAACCAAATCTTCGGTCAACATAGTAACCTTTCATAGTGAAGTATCTGGGAATAATATCTTTTAGAGTCGAAGCCACCAAGTGACCATGGTGAGGAAGACCAGTAGCAAAAGGAGGTCCATCATAAAAAATATAAGGGGCATTTGCCTTTGTTTTTTCCAAAGACTTTTTAAAAACATCCTTATCCTTCCAAAAGGCCAAAGTTTCGTGCTCGGCTTCTACGAAAGAAAAAATATCACTTGATTGATTAGTGTTGTCGGCCATGTAGACGCTCCCTCTATTTTTAAGCTCCACACAATAACAATTGAGAGGTTTTTAAGCAATATTTATGCGCTGAATAATGGCAAGGTTTTCCGTCCTTTGGGCCGTTTTTAAGAGAATCAAAGTCCCTTTGCCAGCGCCCCGATAAGAACCTTATGAAGCTTCTCGTTTTGATCCTATTTTGGGCCCCATTCCATGTTTTTGCTGCTGAGCAAGGTGGTCTTAGCTTTAAAGGCATTCAACGAAGTCTTATCGACTGGGAACGAGTGCACCCCTATCACTGGATGGACCTTGATCTATGGCGAGAAGATCTTGCGGAAAGAGAGGCAAATCCGCAATATGAAGCTCTCGTTAAAAATAGAATGGTCAAAGAAAAAGTCGGAAAAGTTCTTCAGTGTGTAGGGGAATGTTTAAATTTTCGAGGGAAGGCTTTTAATCATCTCAAATTTAACTCTATTTTAAGAGAAGGAGATGAGATTCAAACCGATCCCAATAGCTATCTATGGATTTTTCTCTTTGATGGCACCATGGTTCGACTCTCTCCAAGTACTTCTATTTCCTTTCTAGAAATTAATGTCGGAAAAAGTGAAATCTTTCATCACGCGAGAATCAATTATGGAAATGTACTTTGGCTTTCTCGAGATACTCGACCCATGCTAGAAGACAATATTCGAGAAACCGATACTCTTTTTCTTCCTCTAAATTTCCTTGAGGCCAATAAAAAAAATGGTTTAAAGAGCGTGAGAGAAGGTGAATTGGATAAATACCTTGAAGAGGATATGTCCAATCTTAATCATGCTAAAAAACTCAATCAACTGATCCAGGAGAACAATCTCTTTATCGATGATAAACCGAGCTATGCTTTTATAGTCCTTCCCAACGCAACGGTATTTGGAGGAAGTCTTAAGATGGAATTCGTTGTTTTGGATGGAGGCGCTTCATTCTTTAAAAAAAGATCGTCCAAACAGCTTCGAATTAAAACCGGAGAAATCAAGGAAGAGGATGAGTATTTGGATATGCCAACGACTCTTTTCTATCGAGGTTTTAAGAATAAAGATGTGAGTAGTATCGATGAAGACTTTTGGTACCAAATAGATCCAAATGGACTGGTTCTAGGAAGGAGTAGTGAAAAAAACGGTGCTGAATACGCTATGGGAGAATTTATCACTAGCCGCATCACTTCTATTCTAGTGGCACGAGAGCTTCTACTAAGACAAAACTCTTATGTTATTTTTGACTCCGATATTGATGAAAATACATTTGCAGCTGACTACGGTTATCGTCTCTGGGGATCCTTGACCGCAATGCCGAAAGAGGATCTTCGTAAACGCTTTGAATTTCTGCAAGAGTATACTCGTAGAATTGAGACGACAAATCTTCTAGAACGTGAAAAATTCAAACAACAAAGAGCGCTCTACGGTGAAGAATTTGTTACTCAGCCATTTTCAAATAGATTTTACATCAGAGCATTAAAAGATTATTACTTTGATAAGCTTAAATTAACTCGTATCAAGGATGATAGAGAGGTTCTCAATAGTACTTCTCACCCATATTGGATCAGGGTTCGACACAAAGAGGATTGATCTTGGAAAAATACCATCTTGTTCTTGCCAGCGGAAGTCCGCGAAGAAAGGAACTTCTTTCTCATCTGGATATTCCCTTTACAATTAGACCATCAGATATTGAAGAGGTTAGTGACAAAAAAAATCCAAAGGAAGTTGCTCTTGATCTTGCTAAACAGAAAGGGGAGAACGTTTTCCCAAAGTTAAGCGTGAAAAATCCATTGGTTGTTAGTTCTGATACTTTAGTTTGTCTTAATGGTAGAATTTACAACAAGCCTTCTGATGAAAACGAGGCCAAACAAATGCTTCTTGAACTCTCTGGAAAAACACATGAGGTTCATACGGGAGTCTATTTAACAAAGGAAAGCAAAACTATGGGCTTCGTTGTAAGCTCTCAAGTAAGTTTTGCTCCCATTACCGATGACCTTCTTCTTCCATACCTCAAAACAAAAGAAAGTCTCGATAAAGCAGGTGCCTATGGTATTCAAGGTGCGGGTCTTACTTTTATTGAAAAAATAGTGGGATCCTATTCAAATGTTGTAGGCTTTCCTCTTTACGAATTCATTCAAGAGCTTAAAATATTTATCGGTGCAAAAGAAAATTGGAGAGATGCTTTTGTCTAAAATTTTTGAGTATCTTCAAACTAAAAATATTAAATTTAAAAAATATGACTCCAAAGAATATATACTGGAGCTTCCTATTATCGCTGGGCCCGGTTCAAAAAAAGAAGGAATTGAGGTCATGGGTGGTGGAAGCTTAAAAGTCAAAGTGCGAAAAAGACCAGTGGAAGGACAGGCCAATGAGGCCATAATATCAAGTCTTTCTAAGATTCTTGGTCTCTCTACCCATCACATAGAGCTTCTAAAGGGTATAAAGTCTCGTCAAAAGGTCATCTTATTGCGCTATTTGTTTACAAAACAAAAGGACGAGAATTATTATTGTGACAAATGGAAAGGCGCATTCAATGACTAAATACATCCTAATCTTTTTATTTCCTTCTCTTCTTCTTGGGGCGGAAGACCTCTTTGGTCTCACTAAAAAATTAAAACAGCTCGAAGGAAAAGATTATTTATCGCAATCGGAAGATCTAAGTGATCAATTAGAAAAGCTTATTGATGAAAAGAGTAAGAACTGTAACATGATTAATACTGACCGAACGGAGTGTGTAGCCGAACTTAAGAATATGAGACTTCTTTTCGTTAAGGCCAGTTTTGAAGCAAGAAAAAACTTTTTAAATTATTTACATCAAAAAAGGATGAGTGCTCTTTTGGAAGAGGAAACATCCTTAATCAAAGAAATTGAGAACAATAAAAAGAATCAAAAAAGAAAAAAAAGAAGATAACTCTTTTCTTATTTTTGATCTTGTTCAGATTTAATAACAACGTTAGAAACCATGATTGGTCTAAGGCTTTTAGATCCTTTAAATGATTTCTTTGGTCGCAGACTGGTTCTTTTACTGAACGTGTTTTTTTCAGAACGAGTCAAAGATGTGTTGATAGTCTTAATAGATTTCATAATTCTCTCCTAGGGCCTTTAGCTTTCCGCTATTTAACCTCTATAAGAGAATTATCTTTAAGAGATTAACTTAGCGGGCCTGAAATTCCATTTTTGGACTCAATGGCCTGCCTCCTTTAAAATTTGTAATAACCTATCGGTTTAATTACAGTTTGCATAATAATGCGCTAGGACAGTATACCATAATCGCCAATTTTTCCAACTAGGGGCTGATTTGTTTTCCGCAAAGCATTATAAACTATTGAAATTGTTATTTTTCTAGGTCATATTTATGGGATTAATATTTAACCTCAAGGAAAAGTGGACCTATGTCTCTTCGAAATCTCATACCTTTAATTTCAATTATTCTCATAACCTCCTCGTGTAGCAGCTTTGTTAAAAAGATGGCAGTTCAGACCACCTCTGTGCTCCTTACGGATGCGAGTTATGAGCTAGAGACCGAGGGAAGCTGGGTTAATTTTAAAAAGGCCGTTATCCCAAACCTTAAATTCGTTGAGGCCCTCCTCTATATTGAGCCTGAAAATGAAAAGCTTCTTGTGACTCTTCTAAAGGGTTATTCTGGTTATGCTTTTGCTGTAGCGGAAACGGAGTATCTTGAAGACTATTTTGCTGAAAGAGAAAATTCGCCACACAAAGACGCTGTTATTACTAATTACTCAAAAGCTATAAGACATGGAGTGAAATTTTTAGAAGTGAACGGAGTCGGTTGGGAGGATCTCGTTCAGGGGATTAATAAAAAAAATGGAATCTCACTCATTCTCGATAAAGAGCTCGACGATGATGATATGACTCACATTGAAGGTGCTCTTTATACCCGTCAAGCTCTTGGTGGGCTTATTAATTTTCAAAAAACAAATATGGAACTTGTAAGTCTTGTTCCTATAGCAAAAGGTCTTTTTGATTGGGCATGTGCCAAAAAACCTGATCTAGCTTATGGAGTTTGTGAAGTTCTCAATGGAGCCTATGAAGCGGGAAGACCACGAATGATGGGTGGAAACCCTGAGCTTGCTAAAAGCATCTTTGAAGGGATGATTAAAAAATATCCAAATAACTGGTTAGCGAGAGTTGCTTATATACAATACTTCCTCATTCCTAATTACGATGAGGAAGAATATAAAAAACAAGTTCCTTTTCTTGAAAAAGCGATCTCTCTGCATGAGAAAGAGCTTCTTTTTGACCCGACTCCTTCAAAAGATATCCTCTCAGTGTTCTCTGAAAAAAGACAAAGACTTTTTCAGGCGGTTGCGGTTGAGAGATATAAAATTATTAAAAAATACGCTAAAGATTTATTCTAAAGGATAGTTCATATGAAATTAACGAAATGCTTACTCCTCTTTTTGTTCGCTTTTTCTGTAAATGCAAAAACTTTTAAGATTGGGGTCCTTGCACCTGAAGGAACAGCTTGGTCTGAAAACCTTAAGAAACTTTCAAAAGAAGTTAAAAAGGTGACTGACGGAAGAGTCAAATTTAAAATTTATTATGGTGGTGCCCAAGGAGACGAGCCAGATGTTCTAAGAAAAATTAGAGTCACTCAACTTCAAGGTGGAGTTTTCACAGGAAAGACTCTTGGAGATATCAACGGTGATGTTCGAGTGATGGAGCTTCCATTTACTTTCATTGATGATCGAGAAAAAGCTTGGAAAACTCTTGGCGAAATGAAGGATTTCTTTAATACGAAATTTGAAGAAAAAGGTTTTGTAAATCTTGGCTTTTTTGAAATTGGTCAGGTTTATTTTGTTAGTCAAAAGAAGACAAATAATCTTGAAAGCTTAAAAGGAATTAAGATTTGGTCTTGGCAGGGGGATGACTTGGTTACGACTCTAGTTAATTCTATGAATCTTGTTTCTGTTCCACTTCCTCTTCCAGATGTTCTTTCTTCTCTTTCAACTGGTGTTGTTGAGGCGGCTTATGCTCCACCTTTAGGGATCGTTGCTCTTCAATGGAATACTAAAATTAAATACATTATTGATTTCCCTCTTGCTTATTCTGTAGGAGCATTCCTTATTGATAAAAAGCAATGGGATAAAGTTTCAGAAGAGGATAGAAAAGCGGTACTCGATCTTTCTGATACTTATATTGCACAGGTTAATGAGGCCAATGTTCAAGATAATAAAGATGCGCTTGAATCTATGAAAAATCTTGGAGTTGAATTTCTTAACTTTCCAGAAAAAGATCTCGCTGTAGCCAAATCTTATAGAAAAGAAGTTCTTGAGAAATTAACTGATAATCTTTTTTCTAAAGAGGCACTTGATCAACTTGAGGCAAAGCTTAAATAATGAAAACCGTACTAAACTCCCTTGATCGGGGCGTAGAAAAATTAGCGGAATACGGTCTCTACGTTAGTGTGATCGGAATGATCATCTTTAGCGTCTTAACGATCGTTTTTCGATGGATCAACTTTAATGTACTTTGGTTCGAACCTCTTGTTCGTCATCTTGTTTTTCTCGCAGCTTTTTTAGGTGGCGTTTTAGCGACGGGAAGAAGAACCCATATCGGCATCGATATTCTAGGTAAATTCTTTGAAAATAAAGAAATGTTTCGTGCTCAAAGACTTGTTGGACGAATCATTTCTCTCGCTTCAGGGCTGACTCTGGTTTGGCTTATTAAAGCCTCTTACGAGTTCATGCTGGTAGAGCTTCAGTACGGGAAAGAGGAGTTTTTAGGAATTCATAGTGGGTTTCTAGTGGGTATTATTCCCTTTGGCTTTACTCTGATTGCTATTCGCTTCTTTGTACTCTTTTTAAAGTCCTTCATGGAAGAGGAGAAAAAGTAATGGGAATACTTGCTGGTATAGGGATTTTTGGCCTGGCCATTATTGGAACTCCTCTTTTTATCGTTATGGGTTTAGCCGCATTAGTGGCCTTTAGCTTTGTCGATATTGAGGTTTCAGCTGTTGCCGTCGAAATCTATAGAATTGCGGCCGCACCAACTCTTATTACTATTCCACTTTTTACTTTTGCTGGTTATGTCATGGCAGAAAGTGGAACTCCAAAAAGACTTTTAAGGTTAGCTGATGCATGTTTTGGTTGGATGCCAGGCGGAGTGGCGATTGTCTCTCTTGTAATCTGTGCCTTTTTCACAGCTTTTACCGGAGCGAGTGGGGTAACTATTATTGCTCTTGGTGGTTTGCTTTATCCTATTCTTAAAGATGAAGGGTACTCCGAAAAGTTTAATCTTGGTTTGATTACGACTTCAGGCTCACTTGGTCTTCTTTTTCCACCATCTCTTCCAATCATTCTTTATGGGATGGTTGCCAAAGTTGATATTGATGAGCTTTTTAAAGCGGGGATTATCCCTGGATTTCTACTCATTGCCATTCTTTCTTTATGGGCCATTAAGAACGCACCTAAAGACTCAAAAAGAGTGAAAAAAGATTTTTCTTTTAAAGAGCTTTGGCATTCTTTCAAAGGGGCCCTTCCTGAGGTTCTTCTTCCGATTGGTATTCTTACGGGTATCTATGGAGGATATACGACCACGACGGAAGCTGCTTCCATTACCGCTTTCTACGTTTTGATTATGGAATGTTTCTATTATAAAGACGTTAAACTCTTTAAAGATATTCCAAAGATCATTCTTGATAGTATGAGCCTTGTGGGTGGTATTCTTCTAATCCTTTGCTGTGCTCTTGGAATCACAAGTTATCTTGTAGATGAAGAGATTCCGATGAAGATTCTAGCGATGATGAGAGAGTTTCTCACCAATAAATATTCTTTCCTTCTTTTCCTCAATATCT
Source organism: uncultured bacterium (assembly GCA_965365285.1). Taxonomy (GTDB): domain Bacteria; phylum Bdellovibrionota; class Bacteriovoracia; order Bacteriovoracales; family Bacteriovoracaceae; genus JAURDE01. The sequence goes on along the minus strand of CBDUBC010000041.1, from coordinate 2,720 downwards.
TTCTTCTTATTGTTGGAAGTTTAATGGATATCTTCAGTGCAATCATTGTTGTTGTGCCACTGATTGTTCCTATCGCAACGGAATTTGGAGTTCACCCTGTTCACCTTGCGATTATCTTTTTAACTAACCTTGAAATTGGATATATTACTCCTCCTGTAGGGATTAACTTATTCATCTCAAGTTTTAGATTTAAGCGACCGGTTACTGAGCTTTACAAAGCTTCGTTTCCGTTCCTTCTCCTATTAGTGCTTGCACTTATTATTATTACGTACGTACCAGATTTAAGTTTGATGTGGATTAAGTAACTCCTCGAATGAGGATATCTGATTCACTCTTTGATCAATTGTTGCCGGGTTATGAAAAGTGAGAACTTGAGTGACCCGGCCTCCACTTTGAACGGCCGCCTCGATTCCTACTTTAGAATCTTCAAAAATGAGACACTCATCTGCTTTTAATTTAAGCTCACGCATGACTTTGAGATAGGGAGAAGGGTTCGGTTTACTAAGATGGGTATCTTCTCTAAAGACCCTAAAATCGAAATAGGAAGAGAGCTTAAAGGACTCTAGGAGCTCAATAGCAGTTTCGGTTTCACTGGCGCTGACGACAGCACAGATGATAGAATTTTCTTTGAGAAATTTTAGAAAATCTGTAAGACCTGGGTTGAGTTTATCTTCCGGGTTTTTGATTGTTTTAATAATCTCTCGCATATGCACTTCTTTGCGAGCTTTAAATTCAGGGTAGGGCATACTGACTTTAAGGGCCTGATAGACCTCTTCATCGCTGTGGCCGTTGTACAGTTCCTCTAATTTTTTGGGATCCCCATTACCAACCACGGCAACAATGGCCTCAAAGTGAATAGCTTCAGAGTTAATCATAGTTCCATCGAGGTCAAAAAGAGCGGCCCTAACGCCTTGTAAATCGATCATCATTGAAATTTCTGCCTTATTTAATGCGGTTAGTCTTAATGATAAAATCTGCTTATGAATATACTATCTACATTTGAGAATAAACTCCATGGACCAAGTAAAACCAAGACCGAAAGCGTCCAAGTCGAAGATAAAAGCAGACAATTAAGACCACCAAAATTGAATCTCTCGGCCCAAGAAATACGAGATAAAGTTGAAACTCATTTTGGTAGGAAAAAGGTTTCTCCACCTCCAACTAACGCACTGGTTCAGGAAGCTGTCGAAAAGGAAGAAGAGCCTGTTGTTATGAGTGATATCGGTTTGAATGATCCCAAAAGTGCGGCTACCCAAAAGAAATTGAGAACCGCCCTTCATGAAGGAAGCTTTAACTTTTCTGCCAAAGAGAAAGAAGTACTCGCAAATATTTTAGGAAATCAATAAACCTTTTACGGTTTGAATAAGGTCATTATTATCCCAAGGCTTTTCAATAACGGCATCAGCTTTCGCTTCTTCATCCTCAGGAAACATACTTGCATAACCAGTAACGAGAACAATCTTTGGTGGAGATGCTAGTTTTTTCATACTTTTAATAAGTTCAAGACCATTTCCACCAGGCATAGCAATGTCGGTAATCACAAGATCTACATCATTTGCCATGAGAATTTTCATGGCCTCTTCTCCACTATTTGCGTTGAGATAGTTGTACTCATCTTCACCGAGAATAAGTTGGATGTTTTCAATTACATCTTCCATGTCATCTGCAACTAAAACTGTTTTTTTGTCTGCCATTTTTGATCCCTCATTTAATCATTAGTCTTATTTTATCAATAGTTTCTCTAATAACAAGCATTAATGATCCTTCCTTGTAAGCAGCGGCCGAGTGATTATGTCCACCACCTCCTAACGATTGAGCGACTAGGCCTACATCTACAGAGCTTGATCTTAAACTGATTTTTATTTTTTTTCCTTCTTCCCTAAACATAACCGCTACTTTAATCCCTTTTAGAATTAATAAATAATTAATAAAGGAGTGAGTATCTTCGGGATCTACTGAGTATCTTTTCATGAGTTTTTCCGTCAAATAAATCCATGCAATAGATTGATCCTCGGTTGATTGAGCGCTGAGAAGAAGTTGACCTATAAGTTGAAGATGACTGATTTTTTTAGCGCCGTAAATTTTGTCGTAGGCTTGATAGGCTTCAATTCCTGTTTCAAGTAGTCGACCAATGAGCTTATGAGTACTGGCCTGAACGTTAGGATATCTAAAGCTTGAGGTATCGATCATAATCGCAGTATACAAGGCTAGGGCCATCTCTGAATCATAAGGAACCTTAAGTCTCTGAATGATACTTCCAACTACTTCACCTGTAGCTGCTTTATTTATATCAATCATATGAAGGGCCTCGATCTCTTTAGGGGCAGGGTGATGATCAATAAAAAAAACTTCTTTTGCATTTCCTGCAAGAGCGGCCATTTTAGCTCCAATACGATCAAGAGCATTGGTATCGACTACAATAAGAAGATCGATTCGCTTCTTTTTAAATTGATTCACTGAAATAATCCGACCTTGCCTGTCAAGATACTTGTAACGCTTTAAAAGTGCCGATTCATTGACACAATATGCATTTTTTTTAAGGAACTTTAAAGCTTGACCAAGAGCAAGCTGGCTTCCTATTCCATCAGCATCAGGAAAAATATGAGTCGTGATAACAATATTCTTGGCCGATTCAATCAGGTTCTTTAAACGCTTAAAATTTTTCATAACCAGTAATCGGCTTTATGCAACATAAGCTTAAAACAGATATGTAAAGATTC
>CBDUBC010000040.1:0-21675 GCA_965365285.1 uncultured bacterium | reverse complement strand
TAACTAGATATTTTCTAACAAAATCGTATTGATTTTGAAGAGCTCGGTCTTCTGCATTTTCTGAACTGGTTGTAATAATCACATTCACAACTCGATAACGCTCATCCTTTTGGTAGAGCTTATCAAATTCTTTGAGGAATTCATTTCCAGACATCAAAGGCATATTGAGGTCGAGAAAGATCACATCAGCTAAAAGATCATTTGGACAGTCTTTTAAATGGTCTAAAAGTTCTCTTCCGTTTTCAAAAAAACGCATGACGATTCCTGGAAGAACTTTTAATACAACTTTTTCAAAGATCATTCGATCCATACTATTATCTTCAGCAACATCTATAGCCTTCACAAATTCTCCTTTTTATTTGTTGGTATGATGACCTCAAAAACAGTGAGTCCTTCTGTGCATTGGCAGGTAATCGTTCCATGCATCATATCCACTTGCTTTTTCACAAGGTAAAGTCCAAGCCCTGAACTAGGATACTCAGATGTATGAAGTCTTTGAAACATTTCAAAGATATTAACAACATCTATTGGCAGTCCGACTCCATTATCAATAATACTTATAGAAATATTTCCAGAGACTTCCTTCACATTAATTCGAACAAAGCGCTTTTTCTTTTTAGGATCGTGATACTTAATTGAATTGGATAAAAGGTTTTCAATAATCTGGGCCAATCGATTTGGTGGAAATTCATACTCTCCGAGAGCTTCAATATTTTTTTCAATTTTAATATTATGTTTATTGATGAGCCCTTGAAATTTTTGCACAATAGCATCAACTTTTCGATCAAATTTGACGATTACGGAAGTCTCTGCCTGAACATTGGCCTTGCTGAGATCGACAATATTTTTAACGGTATGCTCTAACTGAAGAATAGTAGAGTTAATATTTTCTAGATAAGCTGGAAGATTATTCAATTCTTTTTCTTTAAGCTCATCTTTCATGAGATCCACAATGCCTCGTATGGATTTCATAGGAGCAACGAGATCATGAGAAGAGCGGTAAGAGAGCTGAAGTAGCTCTTCATTTCGGGTGTTGAGCTTTTCTTGTTCTTTTAAAAGCATACCAGGTGAAGGAATTTGAAGAGCTTTTGGAATTAAAGGCCAAAGAACGATTGCCGTAAGAATGGATACAAGTGCAGTAATGGCCTTAAGAATTCCCTCCATAAAATAGTTAGGGTTCCACGTGGTATATATGGCCATAAGATGGGTAAGCCCACAGGCTACGATAAAGAGAGCAAAAAGAACAAAAAGTCCTTTAAACTCGAGATCTTTTCTTTTACTAATAAAAACAGAAAGAGCGATAGGAATGGAGAAATAGGCCAGGCCAATGATGGCATCACTAATGACATGAGTCCATAAAATACCAGGCTTCCACAAATAACAATGACCATGTGGCATAAAATCGGAATAATCGAATAGACTTAGTAATGATTCCATATAAAGAATGATATGATTTAAATATTAGCCTTACAAGCCTAATTCTAATAAGATGTTACCCATGACGATTCATATATCAGGGGGAAATGGTCAACTTGGTCTCTGTCTCAAAGATCACCTTGATCCATCCGCAATTTTCACAACGCGAGATGAACTCGATATCAGTAAAGCTGAAAGTGTAAGAAATTACTTTCAAAAAAACTCTCCTTCTTTATTTATAAACTGTGCAGCTTACACTCAAGTTGATCTTGCCGAATCTCAAAAAGAGAAGGTCATGAGTACCAATGCCGATGCCCTCATTTACCTTTCTAATGCTTGTAACCAAAAGAAGATTCCCCTTATTCATATCTCTACCGATTACGTTTTTGATGGGGAAAAAGAAGGTCTTTACTCTGAAGACGATGCCACCAATCCGCTTGGAGTGTATGGGCAAAGTAAATTAAGGGGCGAGAGAATCATTCAGGATAGTGCTGAAAATTATCTTATTATTCGAACTAGCTGGGTTTACAGTGAGTACCAAAATAATTTTGTAAAAACGATGCTTCGACTTGCTAGGGAGCGAGATGAAATCTCCGTCGTTAATGACCAGTGGGGATGTCCCACTTATGCGCAAGATCTAGCCGAACTCTTAAAGATCCTCTCAAAAAAGGATCTTTTAGGAATGAAGGGGATTTATCACTTTAGTAATGAAGGTCGAATTACGTGGTTTGATTTTGCTAAAGAGATTTTTAAAATTAAAGAAATACCGATTAAAGTGAATCCTATTCGCACGGAAGATTATCCCACAAAAACGCCTCGCCCAAAAAACAGTGCTTTTAGTAAAGAAAAAATTAAGAAAGACTTTGGTATTAAACTCTCTTATTGGAAAGATAGTTTAAGGGCTTGTTTAGAGAGACTCTAGGAATTGATCAAAATAAGGTGCATCTTTTAAGTTAAGAATACCTTTCTTATCTTTTAAGAGATCTTCATATTCCATAGACTCAACGCCGTTAAGGTGAATAAGATTTTGCTTACCTTTTCGAATCACTCCTAGCCCACAATCACAATCAAGAACAAAGATTTCAAGATCATCTCGGGTACTTCGAAGCTCTCCAATGGCCTTCCAAACATCTCCGGTCCAACCACCATCCCAGTCAGGGTATTTATCTCGGTCTGCAATTTCTTTCGCCTCCGCAAATGAGAAGGCACGAATAGCGGCCGCTTTAGACCATGGAGAGCAGTCATGAACCATGATCACTCCATCGTCGGCCAGGTATTCGAGGGTATTTTGAATATCCTTAAGAACTTGTTTATATTCATGAAGACCATCAATAAAAGCGACATCAATTTTTCGGTTGGCAAATACTTTAGCTGCGTCATTTTCAAAGAAGGCATCACTGGTTTTTTGATAGTACTGTGTATTTGAGTTTAAAACGGCCTTTACTTTTTTAGCAGGGGCGACAGGATCGACACCTACTTTAAAAGGGCCGTGGATGATTTCAAAAACCTTTCCTTGATCAACTCCAATTTCGAGATAAGTTTTCGCTCTTTTCTTGGCCACAATACTTTGAAGAATACGCACTCTGTTATAGTCATTCGAAAAAGGGATAGCTAAACGTCTAAAGGTTCTTTTAAGTCCAGTGATCATCGAAATTTCCTTAGTTTGATGAGATGAGTTTACACTGAAGGAGCTTAAAAAAGTGGGCGCAAAGCATTATATTAAGAACTCCACAACCCTTTTTAAATATCGTAAAACAGCAATAGGAGACGTTTTATGCAAAAAAATATACTTGTGACAGGTGGCGCCGGATTTATTGGCTCAAATTTTATTCCTCATATGCTTGGAAGCTACGACTACCATGTCGTCTGTTTGGATAAACTGACCTATGCAGGAAACCTCGATAATTTAAATGAAGTCAAAGACCATCATGGTTTTACTTTTATTGAAGGTGATATTTGCGATAAAACTCTCGTGGATCAAATCTTTAAAGATCATAAAATTACGGATGTCCTTCACTTTGCAGCTGAGTCGCATGTGGATAATTCCATTAAAGCTCCTGAAGCTTTTGTTCAAACCAATGTCATGGGAACTTTCAATCTTCTCGATACTGCAAAAAGATATTGGATGAATGCTCCTTTTGAAACTAAAGAAGGTTATGAAGATTGCAGATTTCATCACATCAGTACTGACGAGGTTTACGGTGCCCTAGGAGATACAGGATTTTTTACCGAAACGACACCTTATGCTCCTAATAGCCCTTATAGTGCCAGTAAGGCAGGTAGCGATATGCTCGTTCGCTCTTATTTTCATACTTTTGGAATGAATGTTGTCACTACCAATTGCTCCAATAACTATGGTCCAAAACAGCATAATGAAAAACTTATTCCTACAATTATTCGAAAGGCGCTTTCTGGTGAGCCGATTCCTATTTATGGAAATGGAAAAAATGTAAGAGATTGGATCTATGTTCTAGATCACTGTAAAGGAATCGATAAGGTTTTTCATGAAGGGAAATCAGGAGAGACCTATAATCTCGGTGGTAAGAGTGAACGAACCAATCTTGACCTTGCTTATCAAATTTGTGCCACTCTTGATGAACTTCGACCGGGAAGCGCAAAATACGAAGATCAACTTACTTTTGTAAAAGACCGTGCCGGACATGATTATCGATACGCTATTGATAACACCAAAGTAGAAACAGAGCTTGGTTGGAGTCCAGAAGAAGATCTTAGTAGTGGTCTTAAAAAGACTATTGAGAGCTATCTCTAAGGTCTTCGAACTTTAAACTCACTTTTGTCCACTGCTTGTCTTAAGCTCTATTAAAAAGGTTCACTTTTTGTTGTTGTTGTTCGCATTTTGATGGCGTCAATCCTGTACTTTGACTATGATAATGAAGTGAAAATTTGGTTAGGCTTTTTAAAAGATCACAAAGCATCTTATCTTTGGGGTATCTTCTTTGTTATTCTTACAAATATTGCTCAGGTCTTTTCGACCAGACTATTTGGCTTTCTTATAGATTTTTTTGAAAAACAAAAAATGCCTCTTCAGTGGATTGCTGGAGAGACAACAATTGAAACCTTTTTTAATCTCTTCTTCCTTTTGCTTTTTACCCGCTTAGTTTTAACTACTGGTCGAATTGGCTGGAGGCTCACTCTTGCAAGACAAACTCACCATGCGGCCGGTTTTTTAAGAGAGAAAGTATGGGATGTGGCAAGGCTCTTTCGGATTAAAGACTTAAGGGAGACTTTTTCAAAAGGAATTCTGATGAATTATTCTAATTCTGATGTCAATTCCGCTCGTTTTCTTTTTGGTTTTACGCTCGTTGGAATCGTAGACTTTGTTTTTCTCGTATTAATCACTGTCATAACTATGCTAAGTATTCATGTTCCTTTAACTCTAGCATCTTTTGCGGCCCTTTTGGTGATTCCTCCCTTTGTCAAAAAGCTCTCTCAAATTGAAATAAAAAATTATCGAATTGCTCAAGATAAACTTGGTGAACTCAATGATAGTGCGACGAAATCTATCGCTACAGTTAAACTTCAGAAACTAACTCACACGGGGCTTGCCTGGATTAAAAGGCTTTGTATTGAATCTGAAGAATACCGACAAAAAAGACTACAAGCGGCCTATACCAATCTTCTCTTTGGACCCCTAATGGGAGTAGGCTCTATTTTAGGGTATATCGTTCTCTTCTTTCTTGGTCTCTACTATGTCATTGAAGCTCAGATTAGTGTCGGAGACTTTGTGGCCATGCAAGGACTGATCTTTCTTTTAAGTTATCCTCTTATGGAACTTGGAAACTATATCAGTGAGTGGCAAAAAGGGCTTGCGAGTTTAAGACGGCTAGAAAATGTTTATGGGTATGAAACGGATCCTCACCTCGATACTAAAGATCAGCTTCAAAAAGAGCACCCTTATGCCTTTGAGGTTAAAAACCTTAGCTTTTCCTATAACTCTGATCGCCCTATTATTGAAAATCTAAGCTTTAGTTTACGGCAAGGTGGAAAGCTTGGAATTGTAGGTCCTATTGGTGCGGGAAAATCAACTCTCGTGAATCTTTTAAGTGGTTTAGAAAGAGAGCATCAAGGTGAGATTCTTTTTAGAGGTCTGCCTTTTTCTCATTATAGTCACTCTAAACTAAGAGAGATGATCACACTCATTCCCCAAAAGAGTTTTCTCTTTGCGAGTTCCATTGCTCAAAATATCTCTATGGATCAAGATCTCAGTGAAGAAGAAATTTGGAAGTTTTTAGAACTTGCTGCTTTAAAAGAAGAAGTTAAAAACTTTCCTCATGGTATCCATACAGAGCTCGGAGAATGGGGCGTCAATTTAAGTGGTGGGCAAAAACAAAGGCTCACCCTTGCAAGAGCACTTGCTCGAAATCCAAAAATTCTTTTTCTCGATGACTGTTTAAGTGCAGTGGATACGACAACTGAAAAAAGAATTTTAGAAAACCTCTCTAGAAAATTAAAAGATTGTACCCTTATATGGGTTGCTCATCGAACCAGCACACTAAGAAATTGTGATCAAATCCTGGAGCTGTCTCATGAGTGATAAATCTTTTCTCCATAAAGATGAGCAGGATCTAGGTCAATTGAAACGCTATCAAATGGGTAATGTGAAGGCCTTTTTCTTTCTCATGCGATATGCGAAACCTTATCTCTGGGGTTCACTTTCTGGTCTTTTTCTTATTGCCTTATCTTCAGCAGTAATCATCAAATCAAGTGAACTGATGGGAGTCATGGTAGAAGAGGCCCTTATTCCCAAAGACTGGAACCAAGGAATTCTTCTATCGAGTATTATTATAGGGCTTGAACTCATGGCCATCTTTCTTACTTGGGCCGGTGGAAAGCTTCTTGCAGAAAAAGCTTCCCTTGTTATTTTTGATATTCGAAAAGATCTCTTTCAAAAGGCCAATGCTCTACCGATGACCTTTTATGATCACCAGCCTCAAGGACGAGTAGTCACTCGGATGACTCATGATATTGAGGGTCTCGAAAACTTCTTTGTAGGTTCTCTTCAAAAGATTTCGCGATCTATTCTTGTTATCATTCTTTCCTTTTACGCGATTTTAAGCACTGATCTTCATGTGGGTGCCCTGATCATTCTCTCTCTTATTCCTGTAGTTATTTTTATATATTTCACGAAAGAGAGGCTTCGAAAAATTAATCGAGACATGTCACTTACTTCTAGTCAGCTGAATTCAAAACTCAGTGAGTTTATTGATGGAATTGAAGTTATTCGATCCTTTGGGTTAGAGAGCTGGTCTAAAGAAAAATATGGAAATAATATTGGGGCGTATTTAAATAGTGTTTTAAGTGCGAATACTTTTTATGCGCTTATTAACCCTACCCTCACCTTTTTAATCTATGCTCCTTTCTTTATTCTTATTTGGTTTGGCGGACAAAAGGTTTTAGCAGGTGCTCTTTCTGTTGGAGTCTTTGTCTCTCTTATGCGCTATTGTGAGAGGTTTTTTAATCCCATTATGACTCTTGCCAGAGAGGTTCAAGTTATTCAGCAGGCGCTCACTAATGGGGAGCGTGTAGCGAGTTTTCTTAAACATCATGAAGAGGATTTGGTCCTTGGAGAAAATGGAAAACTCACTCCGGCGTTTAAAGGTCATCTTGAGTATCGAAATGTGACCATGGGATATGATCAAAACTCTCCCGTTTTAAAGGGACTTAGCTTTACTATTGCTCCAGGGCAACTTGTTGGTTTAGTGGGAAAAACAGGTTGTGGAAAAACGAGTACGGTCTCTCTTCTTTCTCGCCTCTATGAGTTTCAAAAAGGAGAGATTTATATTGATGGAGTCAATATCCGCGATATTGATCGAGACTATCTTAGATCTCAAATTGGTTTTGTCTCCCAAGAGGTCATTGTTTTTAGAGATACCATTAGAAATAATCTTCTTTTAGAGGGACGAACTCAGTTTAATGATGAATCTTTACTGAAAGCCTGTGCTCTAACCGGATTTGATCAGGTTCTTAAAAGAGCTCCCGAGGGGCTTGATACCGTTCTTACTGAGTCAGGGAGCAATCTAAGTTTAGGGGAAAAACAAATTCTGGCCTTCACGCGTGTCGTTTTAAGTGATCCTAAAGTTTTAATCCTTGATGAAGCCACGGCCAGTATTGATCCTGAGAGTGAGCGTCTCATTCAATCTTGTGTCGAAAAAGTTTTAAAAGGGCGTAGTTGTCTTCTCATTGCTCACCGACTCGATACTCTTCAAAACTGTGATCGAATTCTTGTCTTTGATAAAGGTCAGCTCATTGAAGATGGTTCACCTGAAAATCTCCTCAATCAAAAGGGAGCTTTTTATAGGCTTAGAGGTGATGATTCTCACGCTAGACTCCCAAAAGAGGTTCTTTAATATTAAGATCTTTTGGTGAAACATAGGTTCCAAAAACTCGATCCCATACAGATAGAAACATTCCAAAATTTTTATGATGATAGCTTGGGTCTTTAAAGTGATGGATTCTATGATCTTGAGGAGTAATGAAGACTAGACTGATCCAATGAGGAAAAATTAAAAGCTTTGAGTGAGAGATCATACTGTAAAACCACATGATAAAGAGCGAACTCATAAAAGCATCATGGTTAAGATTAAAAAAGGATTGAAGGTTAAAAATAATTAAAGTGATCAGACTGATTTCAAGAGGATTAAATCGAAAAGAGGTTAAAACACTCATTTGTTTTGCCGTGTGATGGGGTCGATGTAAAGGCCATACCAATTGGGAATGACATAAGCGATGGGCCCAATATTGGATAAAATCAAGAGTGAGAATAAAAATCATTGGACCATAATCACCAAAAAGCGGCTCTTTTGGATTAAGTTGACCTGTGTTAAAAAAGTAATAGCAAAATCCAAAAGTACTCAAAACAATAATTACTTCAAGAAGCCCACTAATCCTTAAAAAATAATAAACTAAATCAAACTTGAGAGAGCGATCCAGTTTACAGCAGAATTGATAAAGGCTAGAGCCCTTCCAGCCTAAAAAAAGAATCTCCAGTAAAAAGATCAGTCCCACCGCTACAAGAATGGCCATGGGATAGCTTAACTGTTGCCACTTCCCCACATGAAGAAGATCTAAAAAGGAAGCAGGAAGAAAGGAGCGTATTTCGGGATAGAGGGCCAAAAGTTTCCTAACAAGCTCCATGAGCATTGGAAAAATCAGAAAGGATAAGGGGATCAGGAGGTAGAAGATCATGATCTTATTATAAAGACTAGTTGCAAAAAATGTCATGATGTATTTCTACATTAGCCTTTCGCTTTGCTTCATTTAATGCTAGATATGACTCACAGGAGAAACTATGAAAATGCTAATTTTTTTACTACTACCCATGATGGCGCAGGCCTCTATGTTTGAAGACTGTCTAACGACTCAAAAGCTTATCAAAGACAAGAAGCTTAAAAAAGTGAACGAGCTTGTTCTCAAGAAGGTTAAAAGCTGTGCTGGAAACTCGACTTGTCTGAAAAATATTGAACTTTGGCAAGATGCAAGCACTTTAAAAATTCTAAAAGAGTTCCGTTCAGAGCAACGGGCATGTTTTAGGGCCCCAAACCTTTAATAAGATACTTTAATGTTTTAGGATGTTCTTTAAAAAAAGGAGCATTCTCTATGACAAAATATCTTCTTTTATTATTGTTAAGCTTTAAAGTTTTTGCCGCCGATTGCAATCTTATTCAAAAAGACACCCGTCACCTCTCCCATGATCGATTCAGTGAATATAAAAAAAGATACTATCTTAAAAAGCGCCTTCAAAAGCTTGGAGTTCGTCCTCTAGGAAATCGTGGTTATTTTCAACTCCTTGATGAGGCCGGTGCTAATATCATTGGTATGACTGGGCCCTCCAATAAACCGTGGCTTATCCTCTCCGCTCACTATGATCGAGTCTCCGAATGTGAAAAGAAGTCTCAGGCGCTTAGTGAAGTCTGTAATGGGGCCAGTGATGATTCTGCAGGTGTTGCTCTGGTTTTAGATCTTCTTAAAAGTTTAAAAGGCATTGATGGTATTGGAGTTCTACTTTTTGATAAGGAGGAAAGTGGTTTTCAAGGTTCACAATTTTTTCTAAATCAAGGTACAAGAATGCAGCTTGATGATGTAAAGCTCATTCTCAATTTTGATATCATCGGACTCAATCTTTTTGAGGGGCTGGAATCGAATACCTTTTCAATGGGGACGGAAAGTTCTCCGGAGCTAAATAGAATGCTTTCTGAACACTTTAGGTCCACTGGTCTTGATCTTACAAATTTTAGTTATTCGCTCGCGGAACAAAGAAGTGATCTGGATAGCTTTATCAATAAGGGCATTAAAATTCCTATGGTTCTTTTTACGGATGGAGATGGATCGGTTTATCACTCTAGTGCGGATGAATATCATTTGGTGAATTTTGATAAAGTCGCTAAGATGTCGGATGCCCTCTCAAGCTTTATCAGAGAGAGTATCAATAGAGAGTTTCCTTACTTTGCACCTATCCGCATGCCGATCTATGAAGATGCCGAAAAACTAAATCGAATAATGGAATTGGGAGATCAAGGAGAGATGTATGTGCTTAGATCTCAATTAGAGGGAATTTTAAATCTAGGACCTCGGCAATTTGGTCAGGACCAAACACTTGATTTTATTAGAATTCTTCGTAGTTATCTTACTCACTCCAGAAACCAAAAATTCTATCCTTCTGGGAGTAAGTGCTCGAAATAACTAAGGTATCTATCTTTATTACACGCCATATGGATATCCGCGCCAATTGCTTTAAAATCTGGTCCAAAGATTGCTTATAAGTAGGCGGGAGGGCCTTATGACCAAGAGTATTCTATTAGGATTACTAATTTTCGGACACTTATTAGGATGTAAATCCGAAAATGCTGAGCAGATTGCCACTGAAGTGCAATCAAATACCAAAATTCTGACACCGGCCCCTAATGCTCTTAGCTCCCAGGCAACCATGATTTACAAACGTTATCTTTTAGAAAAACCAGATGGCTCTCAAGACTTCTTTATTGATAATGCTCCCAAAGTTAAAGATCATTATTCCATTGAAGAGGGTGAGATCTGTGAAGATCAAGAAAATAAAGACCTTCCCATGGTTGCGAACTGTTCAGGAATTCTTGTAGGGCCAGACCTTATTCTCACGGCCGGACAATGTTTTCTAGCTCAAAGAGAAGCTTGTCGTGATTTTAAGTGGATCTTTGATTACTCGCCAAAAGCGAAATCTTTTTCTTCTCATCAAGTATATAGCTGTAAAAAAATTCTTCACTATTCTGTTTCCGTAGACCTTTCTGAAACGGCGGATCAGTTTGCTCTTATTCAGCTTGATCGAATTGTTAAAAATAGAGAGCCTCTTAAACTAGCGAAAACTAGAGCTGATAAAGGTTCTGTTCTTGGAAACCTCTTTGGACTCATTCCAGGAAAATCCATCGATAAAGACTTAAGCGATGAAGATCCTTTTTTAAAGGCCTCTTTTGATGAAGAATTTTCCAGTATGGGAAGCAGTATTCTAAATAAAGAAAATGAGATTCTTGGAATTGTGATTCGTTCTGAGGGTGGATTTTTAAAGGATGAAACTAAAGGATGTTATGTTCCTAAAACGTGTGAAAACTCTGATTGTTCACAGACGATTGTAGATCCCATTGAGCATCTTCCACTAAAAGCAAAAAATATGATCTATAAAAGTCTGGCCTACGGAGCGATCCTAGAAAAAGACGCTTCTCGTATAGAAGAACTTATTTATGCAGGACTCAATCTAAAAATTAAAGATCAATATGATCGTACTCTAGTATTAAAGACAATAGAATTTAACCAAGTTGATCTTTTTAAGATGTTTCTTAAAGTAGGAACCGACCTCAATGCCACTGATACCATCGGCCAAGGACTATTTCATTATATCGTTCGAGGTAATGCTTTTAAAATCCTCGATTTCTTTTCTACTTGGCACTTAGATATCAATAAAAAAGATTCATTAGGAAGAACAGCTCTAGATCTCGCAATGGCCCTTAAAAGAGAGCAAATGGTTTCTAGGCTAAAGGACATGGGTGCCAAGACTGGAAATATTAAAACGAATTTAAGTTTTGTCGAGTACTGCCAAGATCCTTATGCTTCGGAAGAAATCAAGCTTACAGTTAAGGCCTTAAAGGATCGAGTTGCCAAAGAAAATTGTGATGAGGCCTATCTCTCTTTATCAGAATTAAAACACCTTTTCATTGGTGGATCAGAGATCATAGATCTTAGACCTCTAAGAAGTTTTAATAAACTTAGGCAGCTTCAAATTGCCTCTGGTGATTTAGAAGACCTCTCTTTTCTTGAGGGTTTTAATTCTCTTGAGAAGCTAACGATAAAAAATTCTAAAATTAGAGATCTCAGAGGTCTTCAAAACTTAGAGTCATTAAAAGAGCTTATTATTCACACCAAGGCGGATTTTAGTCCTTTGACGAGTCTTAGTTCTCTAACAAAACTAGAGGTCAGTACAGATCGATTAACGAGTACTGCTTTTTTAACTTCAATGACAGAGCTAGAAGAACTTACGATCGTCGCTGATGTAGAAGTACTTCTTCTTCCAGTGCTCGAAAAACTGGAAGTCATTAAGCTGAGCTTAGGAAGGCCTTTTAATTTAGCGGAGCTCTCTAAGCTTCCAGCACTAACTAAAATTACGGCCGAAGATAATGACCTTACGGATATCTCTGCACTGGCCAGTATGACTCAACTCCAAAGAATTTACATAGGTAAAAACAAGATTACCGACTTGAGTCCTCTTGCTGGACTGAAGAAGCTTAAGACTGTATCCGTCAGAGGAAACCCAGTGAAAAAAGGCGAAGAGTTCTGTCCTACAAAAAGTGTTGCTAGCTCATTAGCAAGATTTTGTAGAACCAATAATCGAAGACGTTAAAACGGATTAGATTTTAAGAACCGAGTCAAAATAATCCATAACATTTTTGGGAAGAGTTAATATCTTCCCAATTTTTTGACCAAATCGACCACCAAGTCCCCCCCATTGATTGGCACCAATGGAGGCCTTATCACTTGACTCTATTTTACTTTTAAATTCAACTTTCCCATCAATCACGACGATTTCTGTCTCCCCTAATAAAGGGTTAGCGATCAATAAATAATCCGTTCCTCGAACCCCAATCGAAGCGACTTTAGTTACTACTGAGTCATCGGGAACAAGCTTATTTCTTACCTTTCTTGAAATCCATCTCATCGTTCCTTGAAGAAGGTTCACCTCTGGTGACTCTTGCTTGAGTTTTAATTCAATCTCTCCACCTGGAGCTAAGGCAACATTGGTTCTCCATGAAGAAATCTCTACTTTTACAACCCCATCTTTGCCTGTCTTCAAAGTTCCTGGCAAAGTTAGCTTAGCGTTTTTTTCGATGGTGCTACCATTGAAGCTGACCTCTCCTTTAGCAAAAAGAACTCTTGCTGAGGGGGACGCAAAGGTTAAAATGGGGGCCATTAGCGATATTAATATTAGTTTTTTCATAAGTTTAATTATGTCAGGGAAATTTCTAATTGCCTAACATTTAGCGCAGGACTATAAACGAACCATGAATATAGCAGAGTATGATTATATAGTATTTGATTGTGATGGAGTTATTCTTGATAGTAACAAAGTTAAATCTAGGGCCTTTTATGAAGTGGCAGCTCCTTATGGAAAAGACCATGCTCAGGAGCTTTATGATTATCATGAAAAAACCCAAGGTATCTCTCGCTATGTTAAGTTCAAATATTTCTTTGAAGAAATACTCCATCGCAATGATTATCAAAAAGAATATGAAAAGTGTTTAGTGGAATATGGAAAGCTCACTCGAGAAAGGGTCTTTGCAGCTCCTTTTACTGAGGGTTTTGAAGAATTTTTAAAGCTCTGTCCAAAAAAATTATTTGTGATTTCTGGTACACCTGAGGTGGAGGTTCAAAAGATTCTTCATCATAAGGGGTTAAGTGATCGATTTGATATGATTCTTGGAAGCCCCCAGACCAAGTACGAAAACTTGGAGAGAATTTTTGAAAAACATGATCTGGGGAAAGGTTTATTTATAGGAGATGGAAAGATCGATTATGAATCTTCCCATCATTATGGCCTAGATTTTCTCTTCCTATCAAAATACAGCGATATGAAGGATCATGAAGACTTCTTTAAAAATAAAGAAGTCTTTCATCACCCAACCTTTTCCGATTTACTCTTCAGTCTCTAAGTATTCATTTGAGACAGAGAAGCTACCATCTGCATTCTTTTTCTCAAGAGCTCTTTGGTAGTTATCATGGTGTTCTTTCTCCACCTTGGTTAACCCACTAAAGATCTTATTGAGTCTTTCGAGTTTGTTTTTGAAGGTTTCTGCGTGTTCTTTACACTCTTCAATTCCTTCTTCAAATTCAGCAACCATCCAATCTGCGGCGCCTTCTTCTTTGGCAGTTTTTGCATACTGAGGATACATCTCGGTGTACTCAAATTTCTCCCCTTCCACTGCAAGTTCTAGACACTTCTCAGTTGTCATTTCATTCATGGGATAGAGATTTCTGAGATGTCCCTTGGCATGGGCCGTCTCGTGCTTGGCCGTTTCTTCAAAAAGTTTGGCCACGTCTTCATCTCCGTTCTTTCTTGCGATCTCCGCAAAATACATATATTTTTGGTACGCCATGGATTCGCCAGCAAATGCGGCCTCTAGATTTTTCCATGATTTGATTTCTGGTTTCTTATTCATAAGAACCTCCTTTTCTGTGATCAGTATAGGCTAAAACTATCAATAGCTAAATTATATTATCTTTATAATATGATAGTTTAAAACTATTTAGGTGGTTTCATAATGAAACCAGAGACTTAGGAGGAGCGGTAAGAAGTGTTGATTTTACTGTAAGAAAGCACTTTTATTGATTTTTTCTTAGAACCCTTCTTGGCAAGGGTAATTGAGCTTCATAAATTCACCTCAGGGATCATTTCAAAGGAGAAATAAAAATGAAAAAACTAACTATCGCCTTTTTACTTGCAAACGTCTTTTCTTTAACCGCTCACGCTTTCAATGCTTACCACCTTTATAATAAAGATGGACGAGATGTATGGGCCATTGAATGTGCAGACGGTACACTTCATAGCTACGCCGGAAGTTCAGCAGGGCTTGCCATCGTTGGACCTGCTCTTTGTGAAAACCATGGTGGAATGGCCGAGCCAGGTGATGATCCTATTCTTCACCCAAGCCGAGCATGCCGATCACTTGAAACACCGGATCGACCGGAAAGACCTATTCGACATCGAAGATAATTATCCTAAAGGGCCGCCATGGCCCTTTACCTCTTTTAAAAACTTTATTAAAAGGCGTTTATGAAAAAACTAATCTTTATTCTTTTATGGCCTCTTTCTGCTTTAGCTAATCCTAACGCTTGTGATGATTATATTAATCGTCATTATAAAAAAGACCTCGTTGCTCAAGCGCTTCAGTTTCAAAATCAAAAAACTAGAGCAGGTCGAGTTTATCAAGATGTAAAAATTACTTTAAAGAATCAAGGTCAAGTGGATATGAATGCTTTATCCTCTGAAACAAGTAATAGACGAACAATGAAAGTTCGAATCAATGGTATTCAAAGAAATCTTTCCTTCTCTATTCCTTTTGATTCTGGCACTACACAAGTCGTAACGTTAAGAATGCCTGCAAGAACTCTTAGTCATTGTAAGGATGCTGAAGTCGCGATTGACCTAGATCACACAGCTGGTCAATGGGGATGTCAGGTTTGGAATAACGATGTGAAGCAAATCAAAGCCTACATTCCGCGTAAAATCTGTCCAAGATTTCCACTTCCAAGGCTTCCTTTGCCAACTCCTCGTATTTAGTTTGACGAGCAAAAGCCATTGCTGTTAAATCATAGTAACATTGCAAGAAGTTCAAATTTTTAGATTTGATTAAAAGGGAATGTGGTGTAAATCCACAACTGCCCCCGCAGCGGTAATGAGAAACGAAACTCAAATGAAGCACTGGATAAAACTGGGAAGCTTGAGGAGTAGGTTAATCTGTCTCTAAGTCCGAAGACCTGCTTGGTGCAAATGGTATTTAAGTTTTCGTGGGGAAGACTTGGCCAAAAGAGATATCCTTATTTCTTATAGACCTTATGGTCTTTCTCTTTGCGCATTCCCTCGAAAACAAAAGGCTATAATCATGTTGAAAGCATTCTTCATGGGTTTCCTTTTGGTTTCTCTTCAGGCATATGCCCTGACCGTTGTTGAACTCGATCAAAACGGCAAAGAAATTATTAATGAAATCCCTAAAAAATTTCTAAAAAGAAAGACACGTAAGTTGATGAAAGCTTATTCAAATGCACTGAACTCCTCGCCAGTTTTTAAAACAAATTCTTCAAGAAAATGGCAGCTCGATAGCATTGAACTTGCTCCTGCACTGAGCGCCTCCCTGAATATTGGAAATTTAAGCTTTGGAGCAACTGCAGGATTTCGAATGATGTGGGAACGAAAGGAAGAAGATTAGTGAAAGCTCTACTTCTCTTTCTTTTTACTCTTAATGCTTATGCGGCGACGATCCCTAACTCTTGGCGATCAGACTCTATTGATGACTTTAATCCCCACGATAAGCATCATGATCAATTCTCAAGAGAACTTGATACCCTTATAGATGATCTTCATGACATTGCTGTTTTTGAAGGTGAAGATAAGCTTAACCAAAAAAGAAAAATGGAGCTCACTCGAGTTTCTACGATGATCGGGGTTGCCGCTTCCGGAAGTATTGGTGTCCTTGGAATTAATGGAGCTGCCCTAGCTCAAATCCATTGGTCTCCTAAAGAAAATCAACAGGTAATAAAGAGAAAAAAGATTCAAGTTCATTTTGATGAAGGTACTTCTCTAGAAACCTTTGATCAAAAGCTTATGGACCTAGCCGATCGGCTTGAAGATAGCGGAAAAGTAAAAAAAGGAACCGGCCTTCGTAAAAATCTAAAAGATGCTGCCTATCGATTTAGAAACCTAGTTAAAAATGTTCGTCCACTCCACAGAAAATGGGTGATCGATGCCATCATGGCCAATATTTCATTTAATGCGAGTGGATCTGTTAATCTCATTAATTTTGGTGCTTCCGTTGAAATTGCTCTGGTCTGGACTTTTAAAGAACAAGAAGAAAAATCTCTTACTAAACCTCTTAATAGTTTAGAAAAAGTGGTCTGGTCGATTAGCGATGAGCTTGATCATGCTTTTGATGAGAGTAAAGTACTTACCCCAGTAGAGTGGGAAATTGGGCTCGGGATTGGTGTAGATGCCACAGTAGGGATTGCTAGTGCTGGTGTGGGAATCGCTTCCACAGTAGTTTTTGTCCCTAACGAAAATTATTCATCGGATAAAGAAAATCTTCATGCTTTTGAGGCTAAAGAGATCCCTCTCATTATTCCAAGTGATCTTAAGTCAGAAGAGCGAGTCCTTAAAATAGCTAAGAGAAAGTTTCGTAAAGGAATCAAAAAGGCCTTACGAATTGGGGATCATCTTGCAAAGAAGGCCATGAAGAAAAAAAGAAAGTGGAAATTTAGCGGAATGATCACTGATTTCGAACTTGGTTTATCAGGAGGAATTGGAGTTGTTACATTATCGGGTGGTGCTGCCGTAAGGATAGTGTGGGAAAATCCAAATTTTTAAGTATGAAAAAATTAATTTTACTATTCGCTCTAATTTTTTCCTCCTTAGGCTTTTCAAATGAAGAGCTTTTTAAAGAACTTCTTCATAAAGAAGTTGAATTGGCACCCTCATTTATTGAGCCTTTTGAAAACGGAATGGAACTCAATGGGGTAGAAATTATTATCTCTCCCTCTATTGGAGTAGGACTTCCAATTTTAAGCGTTGATTTTGTACCAGAAATCGAGATGATTTTTTCTCGAATAGAAGAATAAAAGGAGTATTCATGGAAACGAAAGCTGTATTGACTGGTGTAAAGGGTATACCAGGAAATCTTAATTGGGGCCTTACCTTTACCCTCATTCTCATTTGCCTCTTTGTTGTTTATTTTGTCGGGCTTGAGCCAATGGCCTTTGCTCATAACGCTTTTCATGATGTCAGACACGCTGCTGGCTTTCCATGCCATTAAGGAGGACTTGTGATTTCACTAATAACAAATGGAATTAAAGCTGGTTTAATTGCAGGTCTTTTTTGGGGCCTTCTTAATATCTTTTTTGTTTCTCCTCTGATCTTAAAAGCAGAAACCTTTGAAACAAAATCTGTGCATGTCCACGCTGATGGTCACCATCATGATCATGGACATGGAGAAGAGTTTTCTCCGGAAGGTAAGCAAAGAAGTATTCTCACTGTCTTTGGAAATACTTTACTAGGTGCCGCCTATGGGGTGATTCTTGCCCTTGTTATAGTCGTTGCCCTAAAAATGAATTGGATTACTCCTCAGTTTACCGAAAAGACAGGTCTCCTTACTGCTCTTATGGGAATTTCGGCATTTGCTATTCTTCATGGCCTGCCTTCCCTAGGACTTCCTCCTCCTCTTCCTGGGGTAGAGAATTCGGCCGGAGATTTTGGAGTCAGACAAAATTGGTGGCTTCTTTCTGTTTCAATGAACTTTTTAGCGGCCCTTATGCTTTGGTTTGGGAAAAGTATTTTTATGAAGCTTTCTATGCCTAAAGGAACTTCCCTTGCTTTAAGTATAGTTCTTGCTGCCTTTTGTATTTGGGTACCATTTGGTCTTGTTGGAGTACCAGAGCATTCGATAACTACGAATGTCCCAAATGATCTGCAAATGGAGTTTATGGGAGCTTCCCTTTTTGTAAACTTAGCGTTTTGGATCATTCTTAGTTACACCATTCTAAAAATGGATGAGCTAAGTCTAAGGAAGTTTGCATGAGTCTATCTTCTTATGCCGTTGTTTTTGTAGGACATGGAAGCAGAAATAAACTGGCGACAGAAGAATTTTTAAAAGTTGTAAAGGCCTTTACTGAAAAAGCAGTAGGGGCCGATACATACTATGGCTTTGTTGAACTAGAAAAACCGGCCATTATCGATACTCTTTTTGAGGTCGCTGATAAAGAACAATATAAAGACATCATCATTATCCCAGTTTTTCTTTTTAGTTCACGGCATGTCAAAAATGATATCCCTATTCTTGTTGAAAAAATCAAAGAAAAATATCCTGAAAAAAATATTTATTGTGCAGAAACTATTAAAAGTCATCCTCTTATGACGGAGCTCATTCAGGAGCGAATCGAAGAAGTGCGCACACCTAAAGAAAACAAAAAGGCATTATTAATTGTAGGTCGCGGGGCCAGTGATCCTGATAGTAATAGTGAGTTTCAAAAGCTTGTAAGACTTGTAGAAGAAAAAGGCGATTATATCCTTGCTCTTCCAACCTATATTGGAATTACAAGACCGTTAGTCAATGATTCTCTTGATTTCATTTCAAGAGTGAGGCCAGATGAGCTTATCATTGTCCCCTACTTTCTTTTTGCTGGAAGACTTATGGTTAAGCTCGAAGGGATGATTGAAGAGTTTAAGAAAAAATACCCTTGGATTAAGGTATCTCTTACTAAACATATTTCAGATCATCCTAAGCTTCTTGAGTATCTTTTTGAAAGATGTCAGCAGGGCCTAGGGCATCTCCCAAGTGATCCTCTTAGCTGTATTAACTGCCATTACCGACCTCAAACCAAAGACGTCGCAACTACCGTTAACGGAACCGATGCCCTGTTATGGAGTGTTCGTCACCTTTATACTCACTCACAAGCAAAACCCCATGAATTTCCTCACAAAAATTTAAAAAAACATGTACTTGTTTGTGGAAATATTGACTGCGCAAAAAAAGGTAGTACGGAGATCATCACGAAGCTTAGAAGAATGATTCGAAAGGAAGATAAGCAACAAGAGTTTCGAATCACGAAAACATCTTGTATGGGTAGATGTGGTGAAGGTCCCTCAATCGTCGTCTATCCCGATGGTGTTTGGTACCGTGAAATAAAAATAGAAGAAACAGAGCAACTTTATAATCAACACATGAAAAACGGCCAGATCCTGAGTGATCGAGTCGATGACATCATGATGTAAGGAGAACAATTATGGCATGTCACGAATTAGGAGCATTAAGATTAGGACTACAAAAAGTTCTAGGAATTGAAGATGCAGCAGCAAAAGATCACGATGAGAGAGAAATTGGAGAAAATCTACATAAAGATGGACCCATTAAGTCTCTTGCTAACTCTAATAGCCTAGAGGAGCTTCGAACTTTTTATCAAAACTCACTTAGCTCTCTTGAGCAAAAGGTAGGAAAGACTACTGATGAAAAAGAGCTCGCCTATTTAAGATCACTTCTTATTCTCACGAAAAAAGTAGAACTCGAACTCGATGCCCATATTAAAGGCCTAGATGCTCTTTATAAGGGTCTTGATGAAATTCATGACTATGTTCACGAGATTTATCCAGCATAATGAAGACAACCTTTGAAACTCTTCTTCAATCAGTTCTTAAGCTTTCGGGAACCTTTCTTATGAGAAATGAGTTCTCGACAGGTGAATTTAAGGATGGCCCTTACACTTATAAAACAGGTAAGGGCTGGATTACTATTTATCCACAAAAAGAAGAAAGTTCAGAGCGCGCTTCCCATATCCACATGAGAGCAGAAAAGGTTGCCTTTGCCAAAATAGTAACCTTTGAAAAAAGAACTCCTCAGCTTCAATTTTTTGATCAAGATCGAGAGAAAGCGCCGTTCGTATTCACCTTTCCAAGTTTTTACGATTGGGCCAATGAAGCGTCCCCTATAGAAAAAAATCAGGTCCTATTTAGAGAATGGCGATCTCAATGGGGAGAGGAATTTGATTTAAGGAGTGAAGATGCCAACAGCTAAACTGAAAAAAAGAGAACAAATCAATCAAGCAACTTTTCTTTTAACCTTTACCCCAGATGAACCGCTTCATTTTATTGGGGGTCAGTTCATTATTGTTGATAGTGGAATGAAAAATGAGGAAGGAAAAAACTATAAAAGAACCTACTCATTTTTATCGAATGATGAAAATCAAAATGAGTTTCAAATTGTATATAAAGTTTTAGAAAAAGGAATCATAACCAATACCTATCTCAAAAACCTAGAAGTTGGTGAAACCATCACTTTTTCTGGCCCATGGGGTAAATTCCTAAGTCAAGAAGAGTACTTTGGAGAGGGTGAAGTTTTTGTCATGGCAACCGACACCGCAATTGCTAGTGCGCTTAGCTTTGTGAACTCAAAAAAACTTAAGAATAAAGAGAAAACCTCTTTTTATTGGATGGTTCCTGGAAACGATTATTTTCTTGATTTTGAGTCCGTAAAAAAGAGACTCCCTAAAAATCTTGCTAAATTTGAAATCATCCAAGTCCCAGAATTTGGAACCGCTCAGAGATCTACGGTTTTAGAAAAAGCAAAAGAAATTGCCGAGAAACATTCTAAAGCAAGGACGGTCCTCCTTGCTGGAGATGGAAAGGTCGTTCACGAATTAAAAGATTACCTCCTGGATAAAGGAATATCCGAAAATCATATTGGCACGGAAGTCTATTTTAATAAAGATAGAGTTTGAAAGGGCAAAAAAAAGAAACCAAAAATTTACGAGAGGGCTTCACGACAGGAGCTTGTTCAGCGGCAGCGGCCAAAGCGGCAGCGAGAGCCCTCCTATGGAAAAAAGCGTTTGATTCCATTGAAACGACTCTGCCCGTTGGTAAAAAAGTCACCTTTGCTCTCAACCGTTTTGAACTCCATGAAGATCACGCCATTTGCTCTGTCATTAAAGATGCTGGTGACGATCCTGATTGTACTGATAAGGCCGAACTCACTGCTCGAGTAAGTCTCAATCAAACAGGAAAGATCCATATTTATGGAGGGGAAGGTGTTGCAAAAGTTACTCAAAAAGGACTTGGTTTAGAGGTAGGAAGCTCCGCGATCAATCCCGTTCCTCATAAAAACATTACCGAAATGGTTCTTGAAGAAATTGAGGATTCCCCCTACACCGGCGCGGATGTAGAAATCTCAGTACCAGGTGGAGAGGAGATGGCCAAGCAAACGCTTAATGCAAGGCTGGGACTCATAGGTGGAATTTCTATTTTAGGAACGACAGGAATTGTTCGCCCCTACTCTACCGCTGCATTTAGAGCAAGTGTCGTTCAGGCCGTCGACATGGCCAAAAATAATAAACTCGAAACTGTCGTTTTTACTACTGGTGGAAAAAGTGAAAAGTACGCCATGGATCTTTTCCCTAACCTTAATGAACTCGCTTTTATTCAAGTCGGAGACTTTATTGGTACGGGTTTAAAACGTGCCTCTCGAAACG
>CBDUBC010000039.1:0-22265 GCA_965365285.1 uncultured bacterium | reverse complement strand
CGTCTGCAAATTCTTTGGGACTTCCTTTGTACAGATATGTAGGCGGTGCCAATGCCTGCACAATGCCTGTTCCGATGATGAACGTCATAAACGGCGGAGGTCATGCTGACAATAATCTTGATATTCAGGAATTTATGATTGTTCCTCATATGAACAAATCTTTCTCAGAAAACCTTAGAGCTGGTGTTGAAGTTTTCCATGCGCTCAAGTCCGTTCTTCACTCTAAAAATTATTCTACCAATGTGGGTGATGAAGGTGGATTTGCTCCTAGCCTTGAATCTCATGAGCAGGCGATTGAACTGATTCTTGAATCAATTGAAAAAGCTGGTTATAAGCCAAACGAAGAAATTTCTATTTCTCTCGATGCTGCGGCCAGTGAGTTCTACGATAATGGAAAATATAAAATGCAAGGAAAGACCCTCTCCAGTGAAGAGATGGTGAATTACTATGCAGAACTTATTAAGAAATATCCGATTTACAGTATTGAGGATGGTCTTCATGAATCCGATTATGAAGGGTGGGCAAAATTAAATGCTGCTATTGGAAATGATGTTGTTCTTGTTGGAGATGACCTTTTCGTAACGAATAAAAAAATTCTTCAAGAAGGAATCGAAAAGAAGTGGGCCAATTCTATTCTTATTAAGGTGAATCAAATTGGTTCTCTGACTGAGACTTTTGAAACTCTTGATCTAGCATTTAAAAATAATTACAAGGCCATCATCAGTCACAGATCTGGTGAAACCGGGGATAGCTTTATTGCCGATCTTGCCGTTGCCTGTGGTGCTGGTCATATCAAAACGGGAAGTGCTTCTCGAAGTGATCGGCTGGAAAAATACAACCAGCTACTTCGAATTGAAGAGCATCTTGGGGATAAGGCGATTTACGAGCCGGTTAAGTAACCAATTTTAGTTCCTTATCGGTAAAAAATTACAGGTACAAATTTCCAAAGGCGCCAACGGGTGCCTTTTTTGGTGTATGTTAGGTCACGTTTTGGGAACGGACTTCCCAAAATACCTACCCCAAGAAATCAAGGAGGATTTCAGTGAAACAAGTCTTTTTAGTGTTATTTCTTTTAGGCCCATTTGCGGTCTATGCAAGTAAGGCCAGACTCACGGCCCTTGGACAAGATTCTAAAATGGGATCTTACTATCTCGAAGATTCACGAAACGTATTTAAAAACCCCGCACTTCTCAATTCTTCAGGTGATTTTGCTATTGTTGAAGCAGCGGACTCAGACGACCCTGATACAGGAGAAGGTAATATTCTTCAAGGTCATGGAGAGGGGGCCGAAGGCGGGGTTTTTAAAAAAATCTCTTCTGATATTTCTATGGGAGTCTATTTAGGTAATGCTCTTAATGATAACTCTTCTCAAGTTTCTGGTACGGGGTATGCAGGTTCATCTGCTTTCTCAGCACCTACCGCCATGGAGAGTGCGGCCAATGAAAATGTAAATCTTTTTATTGCCGGTCACCAAGGAGTGAAGTGGGGGGTTCGCATTTCTAAAGCAAGCTCTAGCACAAAAACTCCCGCTGATTCTTCTTTACCAGAGTATGAAAAAGAACACGATCAACTTGGAATTGGTGTAGGTGTAGATATGGGTAAATATAAGGCCTATGCTCACATGGATATTCAGGATGAGTATAAAGGCGGAACGGTGACGACCTCCAATGCCTATGAAAAGGATCATTTGATTGAAGCGAGTTGGCAAAAGTTTGGTGCAAGTATGAAGGTCAAAGATATTGTTGTCTTTGCGGACTTTGATCTTAAAAAAGTGGAGGCCACGACTGGTGCCGCAACTAAAGTCACAGATGAAACTGAAAAAAGTGTCGTCACTTTAGGTGCCGGATATTCTAAGGCGGTCAGAGAGGATTCTATGGTATTTGTGGATCTCTCACTTAAAAAATCAACCTCGAAAGATACAAATGGAGATCCGGCAGCAATTGAAGATAAAGAGATTGAAAAAGATCAAATGGAAATGCCATTAGTTGTGGCCTTTGAGAAAAAAGCAACAAGCTGGTTAATTTTAAGAGCATCAGTAAAGCAGAACATTTTAATCGGAAATGAAAAGGTGAGTGGGTACACTGATGCTGCTAATAAAGATTTAAATGTGGAAAAAGGGATAGATGCTGACACTAGTGTGAACCTTGGTATGGGTCTCGATTTAGATGAGCTTCAAATTGATGGAACTCTTGGTACCACCGAAGGTGGATTAGTTGATTCAAGAAATATCGCTGGACGGGTCGGTGTCTCTTACTTCTTTTAAAAAAATATGGGCCTCGTAAGAGGCCTTTTCCCTCTTTTAGTTTTAGGCATTTACGAGTACCCTAAAACTAAATGATCATCTTTTATGCATTATTATTATTTTCACCTTGCCTTTGGTCTGTTGAGAACGAAGTTCTTTACCGGTCCCCTACTAAAAATGTAAACATTCAAGCTCTTGAACTCGACTTAAGTTATTCCGTTTTCAACACTAGTTCGACCTATGACATCGAGGGAAATAAAGAAACGCTTTCTGGAGAGGATTCTTTTAGTCAGGAAGAATTTAATTTTCTCGCTCGATACGGTTACTCCAGAACTCTAGAGTTTCGCGCAGGTATTCGGTATCGCTCCTTACTTGCCAGCTCTGGTGGTACAGAGACCTCTAATTCCGGTTTAGAATCCTATACATTAGGTGTTAAATATTCAAAAAATCCCTATAGCCGCTTTAGTATAGCCTTTGATGCTTCTTTTCGATCTACACTTTATGATAATGGTGAAACCTTTGATGCAAATGATTTAATTCTTGGTGATAGTGGAAATGAAATTACGGTTGGGGCCCATTTTGCGTGGAGGTTTGCCTCTCAAAATCATCTCACTGCTTATCTGGGTTATGCGGTGATGCCAGAAGATCAATCAAATGAAATACTGTATAATCTAGAATATGCTGTTCCTTACGAAAAATGGAGCTATGGAGTCGGTTTTGAGGCCGTCAAATCCATGGAAGGGGATACCTACTCCGATGCGCCAGAAAATAAACCTAATTTAAATACTGGACCAAGTAAATTGTATAACTCTATCAATAGAGAAATTTTTGAGCCTTATGCTTTTCTATCGAGAGCGTATAAAGGTTGGAGATTTGGAGTGCGAGTAGCAAGGGTAACAGCAGGTGTGTCTACAGACGAAGGATCAACTTTTACTTTTAGTGCAGTTCGAGTAGGAACAGGCAAAAGCCTTGCTGACTACAAGATTGAAAAATTTAAAACCTATGATCTTGAGGCCAGTATCACAAAGGTTAGTCCTCGAGGTAAATTCATTAAAATTGATTTAGGTCTTTCTGGTGGTGTTGAGAAAGGGATGAAATTTGATATTTATGTGAAGGACCTAGAGGGAGAGCAGATTCTTGTCGCTACAGGAATTGCCTATGAAACTAGCATGGAATGGTCAATTATTAATATAACCAAAATTTATCGAAATATACGGTTAAAGAAGGGATTTTTGGCGAGAGGGATTCTGGACTAATTAATTTTTATTGTTTGTGATTAAAGCAATGCTTGGTGTAAAATAAGAATATAATTTTTAAGGGTTAGAAATGAGAAAATTTGTTGTATTAAACTTGAACCTGTTGCTAGTTTTGTTCTTTTCGATGAGCGCACACGCTAAAAAGTTTGCCAGTCAATACTGTGAATTTGAGCTGCCTCCCAATTGGGAATGTGGTCTTGAAGGTACCGAGTGGGTCTGTCAGAGTATGAACAAGGATCGACAAAAAGAGGCCATCATCATTCTTGCTGCAAAAATTAGAGGTGAAGATGATTCTCTAGATAGCTACCTTGCTTATCTTAAAAAGACTAAAACCTTTAAGCTTCCTGGTGGTAAAACACAGGTTTCAGAACCTAAATACTCAGAGGTCAAAACAATTAATGCTCACCAGTGGGTTGATTCCCTTCACCTGGCCTCCGAGGTGCCGGGATTTTATACAAGATACTTGGCAACGGTGAAAGAGGACCTTGGTGTTGCCGTTACTCTATCTGTAAGTAAGGATCATTATACTGACTATCAAACAATGTTTGATAATATCGTCGCCACTCTTCGTGTCTTTAGAAAGAAAGATTTCAATACCGATAAATTTGCTCTCAAGAAAAAGGAAGAAAATTTACTTGAAGATACAACCTTTATTCCAGATTCAAACCAAAAGTTTGGTATCGAAAACCAACAGAAAAAGAAGACAGGTGGTGGAGGAGCTGGGGATAATATGATCTTTATTATTCTTGGTGCAGCAGTTGCTGGTCTTGTTGGCTTTAAGGCCTTGAGTAAGAAGAAAGGCGATAAAGACAAAGAGAAGAAGAAGAAGAAAAAGAAGAAAAAGAAGAAAACTGAAGAATAAAAATAGCCCCTCTTTTGAGGGGTTTTTTTTACTTCTTTTTCTTAAGTAGTATCGGATAGGCTGATTTAAAATAACGGTACTGAATAATCTTAAAGATATTTTTTGTACTTCCCTTATTAATCTCTTGGGTATCAATCTTATAGTTTTTTAAATCTTTAGTAGACTTTGCAAGCTTACCCTCCATGGAATCTGTATTCTCTTTTTTCTTGTCTTCATTAGCTAGAAAATCAAAGAAATTAACTCCTTTCTTTTCATTATCTGCCGAAACTTGTTGTTGGATCACTTTCTCAACTTTAGCGAGGTCAGGATTATTTCGAATAGTCTTAGTGGCGTCCGATTCGTCACCTTCATTGGAAGGAGCCGAGGAAGCGGCATAACTTAAAAGAGAGGCCCTTTGCTTCGGAGGAAGATTATTAATCGCGTTTCTACCTGTTTCTCCTAGACTGCCAAGTAGAGCACTTTCCATCTTATCGTGATCCATAGGCTTTGCTCCAAGATCTTTAAGTTGTTTATTAGAGAGGTCTTTCATTTTCTTGAAAGTATTTTTAACATTAGTAGCGTAGCTACCCATTTCATTAAAACCAACGCTAGCACCTTCCATGTCGCCGTTTATGGCCGAGTTGAAAGTTTTTGAGTTTGAACCTTGAACACCTTGAATCATTGGTGGAACAAAACCTCCACCATAATCAATATCTAACTTTTTACCACCACATTTATTACCCACACATTTACAAGTACCTGATCGAGAGAAGTAGGTTTGCGCTCTTTTTCCATCCTGTGTACAAAGCTGATCTTGAAGGGCGGCGAGTTTAGGGTCTCCAGGATTAAAGTTTAGATTGAGAGGCTGATTAATGGCCTTATAATTATCTGCAGAAGCATAGTTTTCTTCAGCTTCATCCATCTTAGAGAGTTTATCAATGAGTTCATCATATTTATCTTTGTCTTTTTTTAGATTCACGGCGGTTACAGCACTTAAAGAGCCTGAAATATAACCAAAAGAAGCAAGACTATTCCACAGAATACCTCTAGCAATTCCATTAAGAGAAGCTAATGGTACCGCTTTTTTAGCTATTGCCGCTGAGAGAGCAAGCATTCCTACTATCGCCCCTCCAGTGAGCCCTATGAGAGGTCCAAGCTCTTCCCACATATTGTCCTTTTTAAAATCACTCATATCCATGGCCATGGCATTTGGGATGATGAGGCCTTGGACTTGTTCCAAAGCATGATTAATTTCTTTCATAAAGGCGGAGAGTTTATTATCCGGGGCAGGATTATGTCTCATAAGATCTTCAATGACTGTAATGGACTCTGACTTAAGGGCCCCCTCATGAAGTCGTTTACTTTCTTCAATTAAAAGATAACTGTGAAGATCATCAGGAGAGTTGTCTAATTTTTTGGAGTAAAGTTTTAAGTCTTGAAAGGGATTCATTTCAGGACTCAAGGGCGTGTTAAAAGTATTATCTGATGTTGTACAAGTCGTAGATCGAGGACAGGCACCAGCTGTTGGCGCACAAGTAGCAGCACAGGCAGCGGCCGCAATAGCACAAGAGGCAGCAGTGAGCGCCATATCCTTAGCATGAGAAACAATGGCCAGTACTCCAGCTGCCGTCATCGCAACACCCCATGCAAAATGAACGGCCATTCGAGCGTAGGCCGCTTTAATATTATGGTCGGTGATGTCGCTGGCAGTTTGAAGGGCCTCTTTTTGTTTAGTAAAATCCTTTCCCTCATAGATTTTAAAGTCTTGGTCCGAAGAGGTCTTAAAGGTTGCATGGAGGGCGACCTCGGCTATGATAAGAGCGAGGGAGGCGGCCATGATTATACCCATCTCTACTTTTGTCGAACAAAGTGCCAGCATTGTGGGAAGCATGGCTAAAGAGGCTAAAATCATTAGCCAAGAAAAGGCTTGTTGGGTTTTACCTATTTTGGCCTTATCGCCCTCATAATCTATGTCGTGTTGAACGACAGTGCCGTCTACGGTTCCTTCCGTATCTTCCTTTTCGTCATCATCCTTGTCGCTATCACTAGTTGTTGAGTTCACTGCATCTGATAAGGATGACGAAGAGCTAGAGTCTTCCGCATAAACAACAGGGAGAGTTAGAGAAAAAATACATATTAGACATGTAAATTTTTTTAATAAGATTTGCACTTTAGTTTTCCTCTTCAAAAAATCTAGGATAAGCAGACTTGAAATATCGAACTTCAATAATTTTAAAAATACTCGTTCGAGTCCTCTCGGAAATATCTGGCTTGGATGTCTTTCCGTTGACTCCCTCAGGTCGATTATCTTTTTCTTTTTTATTCTCATTCTCTGCGAGATTAGGGTCATCATCTCCAAAAATACCATCAAGATCAAAATCTTTTGGTTTAAGGATGCCTTTTTTCTTAGTCTTTGTTGCGGCAACCTTTTTTCTCCCAGTTGCCTTAACGGGGCCGTCTCGATCTGTGACGACAACCTTCTCTTTTTTATCTTTAATACTTTCTGGAACCTTTACTCCTGCAAGCTCAAGCAGAGCAACTTTTTGATTTTTATCCATACTGGACCATGCACTTTTCATTACTCCATTCATATCGTCCATATTTTCTTTTTCAAGTTTGTTAAAATCAATACCTTCAACTTTATATTTACCAAGTTGTTTATTTGCGAGGATTTGTACTTTTTTAGCAACCCTTTTGTAGTTAGTCGCATTTCTTCCCAACTCAGATGCATTTGTCATGGCCCCTTGAACGTCCCCATTGATTACACTTGTCGTTGCACTTGCAGCGAGATTTAATCCACTTGATACGGAGGGAATATTAAAACCTTTGCCGAAGTTAATCTTTGGTGGTGTAGAGGTACACTTTCCACCTTTACAATTACAGGCGGATTGTTGGGAAAAAAAGCTGGGCTTAGAGGCCCCTGCATCTTTACAAGTATCATCCTTAAGCTTGAGTATATTAGGATTTTGACTACCAAGACTTGGAATGCTTGGCGGAAGTATTATGTTTTGTTGAACATTGAGATTATAGCTGTCCTTCGCTTTTAAAAGCTGGGTGATTTTATCTTTTAGATTTTCATAGGACGTTTTCTGTTCTTCCAAATCTTCAACAAGTTCTTGTCCAACTTTTCCTGCAGCAATTCCAAAACTTCCAAAAATAATGTAGAGGACCCCACGTACCCAACCATTTGTCTTTACCTTAGTAAGAACTTTTTTCTTTAGAAGAACTAGAATAGTAATGAAAGCCGTTAAAGCCGTACCAGCTATACCAATCATTCCGCCATACTGTTTCCATTTATCCTCAGAGTCCGCATCTGTAACGTCAAGAGCATAGGCCTTGGGAAGTATTGCATTGAAAAATTCGTCTCCAAGAATTTTTGATATTTCAATAAATTGCTCTGAAATAGTTTGGTCTCCTAAAATAGGAGTAAATTCGCTAAACTGCATAACGGCTTCAATTTGATCAATATTTACCGATCGGATTGCACCATTCTTTTCAGAAATAAATTCAGTGTAGGTATAATAGCTAGAAGCATTTGACTGTTTAATAGTGAACCTTTCGTCTAATTTTAAAAATTCAATAAAGCCTTGATTAGGTATGGGATCTTCACCCATTTTTGCAAACTGGTAGGGGAAAACTTTTTGAAAAGGGTTATATTGATTAAAAGCAGTTGTACAGGACGCAGATTTAGGACATGCATTGGCCGTTGGTGCACAGGCTGCGGCACATGCCGCAGCAGCAATATTGCAATTTGCAGCGGCCTTTACAATTTCAACGATAGACATTACGATAGCTAAAACGGCAGCAATATAATAAAGAGCTCCATACGCGTAAGCCGCTCCATACCTCATTTTGGTTACAGTGATATTCATATCCACGCCACTGATTGCTGTAGTAACAGCTGTTAGCTGTTTGTCGAGGTCTTGATTTTCATAAACTTTAAGTTCTTGATCAACGGTACCTTCATACATTTTTAAAGCAACGACCTCCATAATCATAACAAGAAGGGTAGCAGCAACGCCCAGGTAAGTTTCGATCTTTGTTGGGCAAATAGGAGTAATGACGGCAGTCATGAAGGCAGAGGCAATCATCATGATCCAAGTAAGAACCTCTTGAGACAACCCCAACTGCTTTGCTGCATCTTCAGAATCCCATGTAAACTCAAAATCGGTTCCCGTGTCCTCGTCAGCATCATCAGCAGCGTCGTCAATTTTAGATCCCACACTTCCTAAATCCGAGGCATAGGATATCCCTCCAATATGCGGGATAAATGTTTGGGAAATTAAAAGTGCCCAAGTCGTGAATAAGACGGTTAGAAATCGAAGAACCATAATGGGTTATCCTTTTAAATATTGACCTTATTAATATTATAAGGAATGTTCGGCCTTAATGTATAGCTTAGGAAAAAGAAAAATCTAACCGACTAAAATAGTTCATTTTCAATAAATTTTATTTAGAAATTTATAGCCACTTAAAATGAGCAATAGTGATCATTGAGATAGCGAGCGAATTCTTGAGGTTGATCCCAATGAATATTATGAGAGGAACCTTTGAATAAACTCGATTTTCCACCATGAGATTTCCAAAGCTTGGCAATTTCACAATATTTCCGATCAGTTGTTCCAGCCAGAAAATGAATTTTATTTTTGTAATTTAAGGCCTCATTAAAGATATAAGGCTGGTTTCCAGGCCCGAGAACTTGGAGGGCCTTTTGGTATTTTTTAAAATCACCATGAGAGCGTCTTGAGATTAAATCATCTTTATTTTTGATTGCTTTAAAAAGAGGCAATTCGTACCAAATTTTTAAAAATCTAATAAAACCCTCTTGATCCTTGATATTTGCGAAAAGTAAATCATCTTTAAGTTTTCTTTGTTCTCGTTCTTGCTCATCTTTAATTCCAAAAGAAGCAGACTCACAAAAAAGCCCATGAAACATATTGGGGTGATCGCTAATCAACTGTAAAGCGATACGTCCACCGAGACTATAACCAACAAGTATTCGGGGCCCTCCAAAGGTAGAGATGAGATCAATGAGTGATCTTAAACAATCATTCCATGTTGTGATGGAAGATTGATGAGATTTTCCATGAAACGGAAGATCAATATAGAGGCCCCTAGGTGGGGTAAATGGAACCCTTTCCCAATCTTTTAAGTTTCCCATAAATCCATGCAGAAAAATAAAAAGTGGGCCTTCGTTACTCAATTCGACATATTCAAAGTGGAGGGGCTTAGAGAGTTTGTCTTGCATAATCTCGGAGCTCCGCTAGTGTATGTTTAATTTTTTGGTTTAAGGGTGGAAGAGGTAATACTTTCTTAGGAAGTCTATAGCAGCTAATGGTCTGAGAAAGATAATCTTTAAGCTCTGATTCTATATGCTCATGGAGTGAGTGGTAAAAAAGATACCCTACTTCTCCCATTCTTTCGTCCTCGACTGATATCGCCTGTGCTTCCAAAATATGTGGGTGTTGAAGTAGTGTGCTTTCCCAAATCGAGAGGTCTAAATTCTCTCCTCCACTAATGATAAGAGAATCTTTTCTCTTAACCTTGAGACAAGGATCAAAAATGACCTCGTCACTTGTTTCGTAATATCCATGCTTATTAAAAGGATAGATCAGCTTACCATTTTGATAGAGAGCATTCATACGAGTCTCTCCACCTAATAAAAGTGTACCATTCTCTATTTGTGTCTTCCGATAAGGTAAAAGCTTTGTAGGTCCGAAGGCTTTGTCCTCAACTTTTGAAGCATAAACTTGGGAGCACGCTTCGCTAGACCCATAGGTCAAAGAGAGGGGATAACCATCATCATAGGCGCGCCTAATTAATTTCGTCCCAGCTTTTGCTCCGCCGAGAAGTATACAGCGAAGGGACTTTGAGGCCTTTCCTTTCTTCATAAGGTCAAAAAGTTGAGCTGGAACAAGAGATAAGATGGTGGCCTTGGGGGAATAAATGGCCTCAGATCTTTTTGAAGAGATTTCAAAGATTGATCCAGAAAGAAAACATCGGATAAAGATCATAAGCCCACCGACGTGGTTAAGAGGTAAGGTGAGCGGATAGGTGTCTTTCTGAGTTAGATTATAGAACTGGATGCTTCCTTTTGCGCTATAATAAATTTGAGACAGGCCATGAACGATTCCCTTGGTAGCTCCGCTGGATCCACTGGAGAGAATGACGAGCTGATTCTTTGTAGATAAAAAATTAAAATTTCGATTTCCGACGTGTTGAAGGGAGAACTCAAGTGGAATGAGCTTTTCAAAAGGAATATTTTTTTGAATTACTCTAAGCTCAAGCTCAGTCATTTTTGAGGGAAGAAGACAAACCTTCTTACCCTCGGCCCATAAAGCAAAAAGCGCAACAAGAGTTTGGTAGGGATCAGTACATTTAAGGGCCACAAAGTTCTCTGAAACTATTTTAAACTTTTGAACATCTTGGTTAAAATCTTTGTAGCTTATTTTTGTACCACAATTCAAAATAAGAGTATGATTTTCTCTTTTTTCAATAATGGATTGATAGTCAAGATTCATAATAACCTTAGTTGATTTGGCCCATGATCCAAATGGACACCTAATCCAAGGAGCCTCACAGGTCGCTTTCCTCTTTCATAGGCTATAAGCAGCAATCTTTCAAGTTCCTCTCTAAGATCCTGAAATTTTATAAGATCTATCCGTATATCCCAAGACCATAGTGTTTGGGCCGTGACCGACTTAAAGTCATTGAATTTTAATTTCACAAAAAGGTCTTTAGGAACCTGATCACTCTCTTCTTTCGCCTGATACCGGAGATAGCGGACTTTAAATTCTTCATATAACTTCTCCATTTTCAGCAGCATTTGAGGTGGATCCATTAAATCTTCATAGAATGTATTTTCAACGCTTAGAGATTTTCTATCCCGCGAAACGACAACTTCACTATTGTCTTTACCAAAAGAGAGTTCATAAAGCCTTTTTCCATATTTCCCAAAATATTTCATAAGTTTCTCTTGAGGATATTTTTGTATATCAGAGCACTTTGTTATTCCGAGATCATATAGTTTGGAAGCAGTCACCTTTCCAACACCATTAATTTTTTTAACTGGAAGCTCCCTGATAAAACTATCAATTTTTTCGGGTGTAATAACAAAAAGTCCATCAGGTTTTCTCCAGTCACTTGCTATTTTTGCTAAGAATTTATTGGGCGCCACTCCAGCTGAAGCGGTGAGCTGAGTTTTTTCAAAGATTCTTTTCTTTAAGTCTTTCGCCAGTAAAGTTGCACTTCCGTGAAAATCTTTATTGTTGCTAACATCGAGATATGCTTCATCCCAACCAATGGGTTGAATTTTATCTGTGTATTCTCCAAATATGGAATGAATCTCCTGGGAAACGGTCTTGTATTTAGTCATGTCTCCTCTGACAATGACGAGACCAGGACATAGTCTTTTGGCTATAACAGTACTCATTGCACTTTTAACTCCAAACTTTCGTGCAAGGTAATTACTCGTACATAGGACACTTCGAGGGCCGTCTCCACCAATGGCCAGAGGTACTTTTTTGAGTTCTGGATTATCTCTCATCTCAACGGCCGCATAAAAGCAGTCCATATCAATGTGGATAATTTTTCTAGGCATAGTTTCTAAAAAGAGAATGAAGAGTCCCTACAATGGAAAACTCTTCTTCTGGATAAACCAGAATAGGAGAGTAATTCTTATTGGCCGCTCGAAGTTCAATTTTATCCATAAAAGGATAATAGTACTTAAGAGTTGCCTCTTGATTAACTAAGGCCACTACAATATCGCCTTTTTTGGCCGTGGTTTGGTATTTGGCCAAAATTAAGTCTTGATCACGTATTCCCTCATCGAGCATTGAATCGCCCTCTACTCTTAAAGCAAAAAATTTACCCTCTTTAGGAATCATAAAGCGAGGCATATCAATGCTTTCTGTAGGGTTTTCAATCGCCACAATGGGGTTTCCAGCAGCGATATGACCAAGTAATGGTACCTCCACAACAGAGATGTTATTTTTGGGGCCTGAGATTTCAATATCAACTTGAGGAAAAATTCCTCTCCTTTGATTCCACTCGGTGACAATATATCCACTATCCTTAAGATATTTTAGGTATTGCTGAACAGATCCTAAGGAGCGAAGTCCAAAATGCTCTTTAATCTCTGTCTGAGTTGGTGGCACACCCTTATTTTCAAAATATTGATAGATGTATTTGTAAACTTGGATTTGTTTTTTGGTTAAACTCATAAAATTATAATATGCGTAGGTTTTGCGTAAGTCAATTAAGCTTGGCGTTAATGTCTTTCAAGATAGCAAAGAGTTCCTAAACCATGATAACGCCCTGCTGGAAAACCTTGATAGCATGCCAGTTTTTCTAAGGCGCCTATTCCCACTTTTGTTTCAAAAGTAGAGCTTAAGATAATATTAGAACAGGACTGATCAATGAGTTTAAAAACCTGATATAGCCCTTTGCAAAGGCTTGGCTTTACGATGAGAGCTTTTAAAAAGCTAAGATCCTCATCGAGATGATCTTGAAAATTTTCATCTAAGGCAAGAGGAATTCCCTTTTGAGACAGTTCCTTCCACTCAACAGAAAAGGTAAAGGGGTCCTCAAAATAATCAATCCTATCCTTAAATTCATTGAAGAAAAGTTCAACATCTTCTTTTGTAAGCGAGAGATTTCCATCTAAACGCAAAATTCCAGGAATCTTTTTTAAAAGCTCTATTTCTTTATCCAAGGAATCTCGTCCAATTTTGACTTTAACTGTAGGTGTGTATTCTTTAGGAAGGGATTGACTCAAAAGAATGAGAGTCTGGGATTGTGATTTAGAGTGGGGAAAAGCTTTATGGGGTGAGATTAATCCAAGTAGAGCTGATTCTATGCAAAACTGCAACTGTCCAGGTAAAGGTTCTCGATCTAAAAGATTAAAAAAAGGTTTATGAAAATCAAGTTTATCGAGAGTTAGAGTAAGACCTTCAAGCCTAAGAGATTTTAATTCGGAAAGAAGCTCCTTTGGGGATTGAGGATGGAGACCTTTATAATAGGAGAGTTCTCCTTTTCCCTTTTTATTTTTGGTCTCTATTTCAAAGTAAAATCCCTCTTTGACCGGACCTTGCCCAAGAATCTCTTTTTTAAAGGGTACTGAAAAGGATGAGATCGTCGTCTTCGTTATCTTCATAAACGGAGATGCATTCCTAAAGAAAATAAAATTCCGTAGAAAAACATATATTTTCCAATATTGGCCAAAACAAAATTAAAGGAGGAGTCGATTTTATTTTTAAAGATTTTTACCCAGGTTTGTTGGAATAAAAAGAGAGGAAATAAGGATACCAGAATAGCAAAAGGAAAACCTTTCAATACTAATACAAAAGGAAGGATGGCACTTCCTAATAGAATACAAAGAAAAGGAATGACTCTAGCGATTTTTTCTGGAAAGAGATTGGCAAGAGTTCTTTTTCCACTTTTGAGATCATCTTCTCGATCTCGCAAGTTATTGATGGCCATGAGAGCTGCTGATAAAAAACCAGGCGCTAGTCCAATGAAAATGGCCAGAGGATCAAAATTTTTAAATTGCAGATAGTAGGTACCAAATACTGCCACTGGCCCAAAAAAGAGGAGCGCAAGTATTTCACCAAGTCCATAATAAGCGAGAGGGAATGGTCCTCCCGTGTAGAGATAGGCCATAGCAAGAGAGCTTAGCCCAAGAACCACAATCACAGGCCCTCCAACCATCATTAAATAAATTCCCAAAAGGAAGGCAATTCCAAAACAGAATCTATAAGCATTCTTCACCTGAAATTCGGTTAGAAGTTTTTCTTGAGTGACTCTAACTGGACCATTAGTGCGATTTCCATCAGTTCCTTTTTTATAATCAAAATAGTCATTAACTAGGTTTGTTCCCATTTGCATAAAAAGAGTACAAAGAATGGTTAGAAGGGCTATGAGAAGATGAAGGTTTTGATGTTGGTAATAGGTATAACTTAAACCGATAATCACTGGCGTAAGTCCAGCAGTCAGAGTTTTTGGTCGAATGGCATGAATATAGTATTTAAAGTTTTGCTTCATAATCGTATTGTTTTAAGACGCTGGTAGACTTCTTTATTGTCTTCTCTACTGACTAATACCTCTAAGACACTTGCTCTATTTTCTTGGACGGCCTTTAGATAATGCTCCTGGAGTTCATCGATGGATCTGATGAATTGGTGATGAACGCCCATCCCCTCACAAAACTGAGAGAAGTGAAGCTCGTGCGGACTAGTGAGATAAGGAAGCGTCTTTTTATCTCTAGCGATAGGAAGTTGTTCAAATATGCCACCACCTTGATCGTTAATGAGGATACAAACGTATGGTGCTTGATGATCTTTTAAATAATAGAGAGAATTTAAATCATGGAAAAATGAAACATCTCCTAGAATCAGAGTCACGGGATTGTGAACCGAACTGCTTGCTGCTATAAATCCCTCTATGCCACTTACTCCTCGATGACAAAGAACTCTAATTTGTTCAACGACATTTGCTCCACTATAAGAGTCAAAGCTTCGAATGGAGGTTGAGTTTCCGAGATAGAAAATCATATTCTTCGGGGCCATTTCAATAAGCCTCTTAGAAATAAGAGGAAAGGTAAGCGGAGAATTTTCTATAATCTCTCTTTTTTTCTCGACAAAGGAGTGGACCTCTTCCCATCTAATAAGATTGTTTTCTTTTTTTGGAGTCAGACCTTTAATGAAGTCATTTACAGAGGCCTTAATCTCTGTCATTTTAAAACTAGGATCTGTTTTAAATTTATAAGAGTTTACCTGGTAGATAAAAGGCGTTTCAAGCTCTTTTAAAAAATTATAGTAATGCTTCGATATAATTCTTCCACCCAAATGAAGAACAAAGTCAGGATTTATATCTTTTAGATAGCGAAGAACTTCGGGATGGTCTAAAGCCGGCAGACTACCATATTCTAAATTGTAATCGTATTTGAGACCAGAACTGACATCAATATATTTAAGACCTTTATGTTCATTTAAAAAGCTAATGAGATGATCTTTAGCTTCACGATAAAAGAGCTCTCCTATAACAATGAGTGGTGTTTTGGAATCGTTAAAATTTTCAACAAGAGCATCAGGAATAATGACTTCCCTTTGAATGGAAAGAAATTTAGGACTATCTTCAAAAAGATTCATTTCTGGATTAATGAGATAATTTTCTACGGTAGAATCTAGAGGTTCCGTTAAGGGCACATTAAAGTGAACAGGACCATTTTGATTTTGAGATAATTGAACGCCTTCATAAACACTTTCTCTTAAAAGAGAGAATGAATCAGTTAATTCATAGGACTTCAAAACGTAGTCATGATAAATACCGGCTTGTTCAATCGTTTGATTATCTCCACCAAGAATCTTTTCATAAGGTCGATCAGCAGAAAGAATAAGAAGAGGCGTTTCACTTTTATAGGCTTCAATAACAGCAGGATAATAATTGGCCAAAGCAGTCCCTGAGGTACAAAGGAGGCAGCTGAGTTGGCCGCTGAATTTAGTGAAACCAAGTGCTTTAAAAGAATGGGCCCTTTCGTCCATGCCTAGTTCTATTTTGGTGTCCGGATGGGCCTCAATGGCAGCGATAAGAGGGGCGTTTCTCATACCTGGTGAGATAAAAAACTGTTGAACACCTGACTTAACTAAAGAGTCAATAATATGCGAAGCTTTAAGCAGGCTTTTATTATTGGTTAAAGGAAACTTCATCCTGGCGACCCCAAAAAAAATTGTTCGAAGTTTTTCATTTTATTTTCAATTTCGTTCCACTCAGAGTTTTCTTGGGAGCCTCGAACGATTCCAGCTCCTGCATAGACATGAACTCTGTTGTGGGAGAAGAGCGCTGAGCGAATGGCCACTGAAAACTCACAATAATTTTTTGAGAGTACTCCTACAGGAGCTGCATATAGGCCTCTTTCAAAGCTTTCGTTTTTCATTAAAAACTCTTTCGCTTTTTTCCATGGAGTGCCACCAACCGCAGGGGTTGGGTGAAGAGTTTTAAGAAGATCGAGATAGGATGG
The DNA here is from genome assembly GCA_965365285.1 of uncultured bacterium. GTDB lineage: Bacteria > Bdellovibrionota > Bacteriovoracia > Bacteriovoracales > Bacteriovoracaceae > JAURDE01. Next base: position 5,910 of record CBDUBC010000039.1, on the reverse strand, counting down.
ATTCTCTTTAAGCTCTACTTCCAGTTTTGAGTAAAGGTGCTGGATGTATTTTAGTTTTAAGATCTCTTCTGATTGGGTCCAAGTAATTTTTTTTGCAAAAGGAGCAAGCTTTTCTTCTAAATTTTTTTTCACAAATCGGTGCTCGCTCACTTCTTTTAACGAAGATTTAAGCTCTTTTTCGAAATCTAGATTTTCTTCTTCAGATTCCCCTCTTGGTCTGGTTCCAGCAATGGCATCTGTATCTAGTATTCTATTTTCTACTTTAAAGAGCCTTTCAGGAGTATTACAAATGAAGAAATGATCTGCATCAACATTGAGGTCAATGAGGTAAGAATTAGGATTTAATTTTTTTAACCCTTCAGAGACTTTAGAACTTTTTACTGGTGCCTCTAATTCAAAAACCTTTTTACGAGCTAAAACAATTTTATGAAAGCTTTCGTCGGATATTTTTTGAATACCTTTGCGAAAAATTTGTCCCCAGGTTTCAAGACTTGGATTAAGCTTTATACCTTTAATTTCATTAAAGAGTCCTACTAATGAAATAGGTTTAAAATCAAAGAGACTATCTAATTTATGAATATATTCCGTTTGATACTCAAAGGAGGTTTGTTGAGAAGAATCAAAAAAACATCGTAGGGTTGTTTGACCATTTATGGTTTGTAAAACGACTTGAGGTAGAATGAAATAAGCAGGCTTAAGAAAACTCCATTCATTTTGCCCGTTTCTCGAAATATCAAAGTTTAGCCCACCTAGAAAAATGAGTTTCTCATTATTATTGGCAAGACTTTCCATCTCATCTATTTCAGTGGTTGTTTGAAATATTTTTAATTTTCCTAGAAATAAGAATTCATGCGTCTGGTCCTTATTGAGGAAGTAAGATGTATTTTCATCCTTAAGGGATTTATAGAAATCAAAGAGAGCAAAGTTGGGAAGATTCAAATCAAAAGATTGAATCGGATAATCATGAACTGGACTTTTCCAGTATTCTAATAAACTCTTAAACAGAGTTGATTTTAGATAAGAGAGATCCATTATCCCTTTTTTCCAATATAGAGACTTGCTATTCCAAAAGTTAGAGGAATAATCCTAATCTCAGTAAGCCCAGCTTTTTCCATCATATCGGTAAAATCCCTTCCATAAGGAAAGTCTTCTACTGTTTTATTGAGGTAAGTATAGGCATCTTTATGTTTTGAAATGAGGTTGCCAATAAAGGGAAGTATCGTTCTGAAATAGAAAAGATACCCCAATTTAATAATAGGATTTTTTGGAAGAGAAAATTCCATGATCATGGCCAGTCCATCTTTACTCAGAACTCGGTTGATATTGTTAAGAGCCAGTTGAGGATCATAAAAGTTTCGAATACCAAATGCGAGAGTGACGATGTCATAGCTTTCATCTTTTTCCGGTATTAAAACTCCATCTCCAATTTTAAGATCGATAATTTTTTCTAAGTTATCTTCAAGCACCTTTTTTTTACCAATTTCAATCATCCCTTGGGACATATCAAGGCCCTGAACACGGCAAACTCGAGTGTCTCTTCCGATCGTAAGGGCGACATCCCCTGTTCCAGTTGCTAGGTCGAGGACTTTAAGACCTTTTTTTCGCGGAAGATTAGCGATGAATTTTTTCCGCCATCTCACATCGATCCCAAAAGATAGGGCGCGATTAAGGAAGTCATAGGTTCCTGCAATATCGTTAAAAATTTTGAAGGATTCTCTTTTTCTACTTGTGTCAATTGATGTCATGGTCTACCTCGATAATTTAACCCATATTTACCGTTTTTTATGCCTAGTTTCAAGGGATTGGCCGTCCAAAAGGTTTTAATTTACATCTTGCGCTTAGGGGTGTTAAAACCTTGGCACGATATATCCACGGAATAGAGCATGTTGAATAGTTTTTTAGATTCATTACCCGCCGAAGTAATCAGTGTTTTAGGTAACTTAGACCTGAATATCTCTTCGCCGGACTGCAATAAAAAAATCAATCAATTACTCAAAAATTCCGTTCTGGTGGGTGGTAAACGTTTACGACCAATGCTCACTTTTATATTTGGACAATTACTAGAAGTTGACTCCAAACGACTGATTCCTTACGCCAGGGCCGTAGAACTGGTTCATGCAGCAAGCCTCTCTCATGATGACGTGATTGATAATGCGACCACCAGAAGAGGAGTCCCTAGCATTAATATTCAAGGAGATAACAAAATGGCCGTCTTAGCAGGAGATTACCTGCTTTCCGACGTCATTGTTGATCTTTGCCAAAAGGGAAATCTTTCTCTTGTCCAAGAAATGGCCATGGTTATACAGGCACTTTCTGAAGGGGAATGGATTCAACATGAGGCCACAAAAAATAAAAACTACAACCGAGAAATCATAGAAGAAATTTCAATAAAGAAAACGGCCAGTGTCATGAGCTATTGTTGTGTGGCGCCTGCTATTCTTAAGGGACTAGCGCCTAATGCCGTAGAACTCGCTCGAGAGTTTGGTAAAAATCTAGGGATTGCTTTTCAACTTATCGATGACACTCTTGATTTTAGCGGAAACTCTAAGAAAGACATGCTTCTCGATCTGGATAACGGAATTGTTAATTCCGTCGTTTTTGAATGGATGGAACTTAATCCTGAACTCAAAAAAAGATTTCAAGAAGGAGGTGACCTTCGAGAAATCTTTACCAGTGATCACCTTGATCAGGCCATCTCCATTGTAAGAGAGCGCGCCCTGGCCCATATCCAAAAATCCAAAGATGCCCTTGATATTCTGATTAATGAGGCCGGAATTAGCGACGAACACGCAACGAAGTCAAAGGTGCCCCTTTTGAATATCCTCTCTTTTCTTGCAAATCGAGAACTCTAGTTTTTGATAACCCCTTATTCAATTCAATAGTTTTTAAAATGAGGTAATAGCCTCCCAGTCCGATTCCTGTGATTAAAAGATAATAAAAAAGGATAGGGGAAATGATTTGTTTCATGACGATACTCCTTATCGTTATAAGACCTTCATGGTCCCTCTCTAATTTGCACATTAAATGCCAATTAGAGAGATCAAATTTTAAATACTTAAGCAGGATAGGTGAAAAAAGGCCCCAGATTTCTGGGGCCTAATTGAACTATCAAAGCTCGCTAACGAGATTTGATATATTTTTGGAGTGCCCTCTGTTGCTCCAGCTCTGAAAGAAGAGTTATTGCCCATTACTCTTCTACGGCGCCCCTTGGTGTCTAACAGAATATGAGTCTGAAAAAAATAAAAGTGTTTATAAATTATTAGTTGAATTTCTTTCGAAGATAGAGAAGTGTTTCAAAATGAGGTGTATGAGGGAATTGATCCATGAGAGTGGTAGAAACCATTTCCCACTCATTCATCAGAGGAGAGAGATCTCTTGCCATAGTGTCGCTATCACAGCTGATATAAAGGATATGATGAAGACTAGAAAATTCTTTTACTAAAGACGTTAGCTCTTTAAATCCTTCCCTTGGAGGATCTAATAGAAGTGTATCGATTTTTAGTTTGAGCTTAGGGATTTCTTTAAAGAGGTTCATTGTTTTTGCTTGAACTTTAGGGATACCTTTTTCGGTAAGGGCCTGAATGGCATTTTGGGATCCTTCATAGGCGTATATTGAACAGTCTGATCCCGCATGGATCATTTCGGTAAAATTACCAGAACCGCAAAAGAGCTCCAGGACTAATTTAGGGTTTATGTTTTTTATATTTTGATAAACCCAGTTTTGCATCAGATTATTTATACCGGTGTTTCCCTGCCTAAAACTTAATTTTTGATTGGGTACAATTTTTTCTGTTTGATCATCAAACTCGATCAACGTCCATTGGTGCTTTCCTTTTGGACTAAGATCCTCTTCCGTAATTTTTTTATAAGCGGTTTTTAAAAGGGAATTACATTTTTCATTGGCGATAAGACATTCAGTAATAGGGGAAAGCACTCTTGAGGAACGATTAACAAAACCAATCTTAACTCCATCACTTTTTAAAATAAGTCGATTGCGGTAGTGCTCTTTTTTGGGAGATGCTATGACTTCGATATTTTTAAGCTCAATACTACCAAAGCGAGAAAAACTGAACTGTAGTCGTCTCCTTTTTTGTTCCAGTTGAGCATCATAACGAATAGGCATCCAGGAACATCCCTGACATTGTCCTGAGTTGGTACCCCAATGTTGGCATTGTGCCTTTATTCTGGCCGCACTCTTTTTTTGGAGCTCAACAAGTTTAGCGTAGCCAAATTTTTTATTGGGATGTTTCTGAGTAAGAACTTCGAATTCACCATGATCACCAATCCAGGCGCCAAAGACAAAATACTTTTTACCATTTGGTCCCTGACAAACGCCAGAACCGTCTTTTGATATTTCTTCTATTGTGGATTCGAATCTCATGGGCACAAGATAGCCCTAAAAAGATCAATAGGGGAATATTTTTAGTTAATTAGAAAGAATTTTCCATCCCTAATTCGAACTGCTTCCTTAGATCCCTCATAATAGGCGGAAATACCGGAATCGAGTCTTACAATTTGACCTTTACAAGCAGAATTTACTCCATTTTTTTGAACTGTATGCCCTACAAACATCGCCTTTGCCCCAAGAATCTCGAGTGATTTTTTGAGAGCTGCACATTCAGCATCGCCTGTTTCATCAGAATAGTGTCTGGACCATAAGGGACCATCGCTATCTTTAACCCATGAAGGAATTCTTGTTTTCCCAAGCATCCAATCTTTCATTTCTTGATTGATTTTTTTTAGCCCCATTTTGGCGTACTTAGGAAGGATTCCACCGTGAACAAAGACATATTCTCCGATCTGAACTGAGACCTTTCTTTCGGAGAGCATTTTGGCATACTCCCCACCTGGGTAGAAAGCGTGGGCCCTACCATGCTGGTACTCAGGGTATCGTAGAACGTAACTTGTTGGTGCTGGAGAGTGATAGTGATCAAAGCTGAAAAAAGCTTCATCAGGGAAGACATATTTAAAATTTCCATAAACATTCATGGCCTCGTGGTTTCCTATAAGGGCATGAACTCTTCCACCTTGAAGGGGGGCCTGCATGGTAAGCTTTTCAAAGAGATCGAGAATTTCTTTATCGTGGGCACCACGATCAATTTGATCTCCAACCTGAACGAGAACTGTATCTCCTCCAACCCAGTTTTGATTTGAATCAATGAGTTGGGCCTTGCTTAAAATTTCTAAGGTACCTTTGAGGTCACCATGAAGATCGCCTATGGCGACGATATCTCGAGCAAGAAGGAGGTAAGGTAAAAATAGAGTTACAAGGATGAGTTTTTTCATGTTGCGTTATATAGCCCAATAAGGTCGGAAAGTATTGTTAGGATTGTGTTAATCTTCTCGCAGATCGTATTTTTCTATTGATGTCATCAGCACTGTCCACAGCATGATCCCAGCCTGTATATATTTGTTTTTTGGCACCAGCTCTTAAATCGCCCGCAACATAGAGGTTTTCTATGTTGGACTCACCCTTTGAGCTCGTCATGACAAAGCCCCTCTTATCAACGGCCGCCCCACATTCCACGGCAAGCTCGTTATAAACAATCATTCCAAGAGAGACAAAAGTGAAATTGGTCTCGTAGAAAGTTCCATCCTCTAATTTTAGTCCCTCTAGAATCGGAGGCTTACATCCTGTATCTCCTTGAATCTCAGTGATAGGTGAGGTGTGCACGCTAATTTGATAGCGATTCATGAGTTCTTGGACTTCTTCTGAAAAGTCCGGTGTCTCCCCGTTGGTAAGGATTCCCATAGTAGGGCAGTTGTATCGTTCTTTAAGCATGATCCCTACCCAGGCGGCACCTGAATCATGTCCAATAATAGAAACCTTTTTATTAATGGTATGATGTCCATCGCAGCGAAGGCAGTAGTCTATGATTTGGGAGTTCGCGTATGGAAAAACAGGTTCGA
>CBDUBC010000038.1:0-22557 GCA_965365285.1 uncultured bacterium | reverse complement strand
TAAAAAGGTGTACAAAAAAGAGCTTGTCTCAAAGAGGCTTACTTACTACAGAAAACAAAAAATCGTAATTGAAAATAAAGCTGATACTAGAAAGATTAGAGCATTATCCTTTGGTCTCAAATGGAGACGAAAAGTGGCTGATCTAAAAAATAAGAAAAAGGCATTTCAAATCGCACTTGATAGAGAGCGGGTAGCTGTAATTAATACCATGAAAGATACATTTGATGCATTCATGATCTCTGTCGGAAAAAGACAAGCTTATGGAACTTCAAAAACGGTTTCAGCCGGTGTTCCTGTTCTTTTTAGCTTTAACTACAACAGAGGGAACGAGGAAATCGCTGTAGAAAGTGGAAAAGTGATCGAGGAAGGGGTTATTCTCAAAAACTATATTGGTGCCTACAAAGCGGAAAATAGAACAACGGGACTTCTTTCCAATCACCATACCAGAAGTACTGCTTTTTATGGTGGTGTTTCAGATATCACACTACTTAAACCAGCAACACCTGCTGAAATTAAGAGTGGAAACGGTCCTCGAAAGAGTATTAAAATCTTTGCCGCTCTTAAGTATGCCTACGATCGAGATAATGCTAATAAAGATGAATGGTTAGATGAGCTTAAAAACCTTTCTGAGAGAATTGGTTATCGAAAGTATGTAACAAGTCGACCTAGACCGTATGAGAAAAAGGCGACTTATCTTCAATTGACAGCTGATTGGATTCTTTCTCAAGAAGCCATCCTCTCTCTCATGGCTTACCAAGAAAAAGACAAGGGCCTTAATGGATTCAAAAACACAGCGATCCAACTTGTTAAAGAATGGTTTCAGAAAAACGCTTTTGACGAAGATAATTTAAAAAAACTATCTGATAAGGAAATTGCAGATTTCATTCTTGGACCTCGCTTTAAAAAGTTTTTTGGGATGAGAACTGCAATGGAGGCTGCTCAGATACTTAAGTCTAAAGGGGCGGACGATGCTCGAGAGTTTCTTACAAAAAGTTTCTACAATGATAGTAAAGAAATTTGTACGGTTTCTAAAATCGGAACTTCTATAACGAGAGATGGCTGTGAAAAGGACTATATTGAAGAGGTCGCCAAGGATTTACAGCGAATAAGTCAAGGTCTAACTATGATGAATGCCAATAATCCGTTTGATCCTAAAAATCAAAAACTAGGATATAAGGAATTTGGAAAGATAGCTCAAAACTTTTCGAAAGGTATGGCAAAGTTTGGTAGTGGTGTCGTGAATAATCAATTTATGGTGAATACTCTTCAAATGTTTATTGATCGAACTCAAAAACAATATCCAAGTGTAGACCAATACCTTGTTATGCAATGGCAAGGGAGCGCGAAAGTTAAAAAAGGTGTCAAAAGAATCATCAATAGTAAGCCAGACTTTCCAAGAGGCTCTTTTATTTTAATTCCTTCCAAAAATGTTATCTTTAGAGGTAATCAAATTTGCGGTACCAGAGGTGTTCTACAAGATGGTAGCGCGCGATGTATGCCAAGTGCTCTTGACCCTATCTAATTGAATCCAGGGCCCTTTACAGGGCCCTTTTTTCTTTGACCTGAGTTAAAATCAATCCGCCCGCAACCAATAAAATGACCAAAGAAAGAATGGAGTATCTTGGATTTCCAGTGAGCTTAGCGACTCCTCCCATAAGAAAGGGACCAATGACGACTGCAAATTTTCCTAGCATATTATAGAAACCAAAAAACTCAGCAGATTTATCACTTGGAATAATTCGAGAATAATAAGAGCGGCTTAAGGCCTGGATACCTCCTTGAACCAGACCTATAATTCCAGCGAGGATATAAAATTCCATTACCGACTCCATTCTAGAAGCGGCAATGGTTCCAGAAATATAAACGAGAATGGCTAGATAGATTCCGTTTTTAGTGCCTATCTTGTTTCCTAAATAACCGTAAAGGAGGGTAGCGGGAAAGCCTACAAATTGAGTGATCAGTAGAGCAATAATGAGGCTATTAGATTCAAAACCAAGGGCCATTCCATAATCCACGGCCATTCGTATAATAGTATCCACAGCATCAATATAAAACCAATAGCCAATAAGAAAAAGAGCAATATTTTTTTGTGCTTTTATATGACCTAGAGTTTCCATGATTTCTCTTATGCCTAGTCGAATAGAGTCGAGAGTCGAAACTTTAATTTTTTCAGGATCTTTAAATTCAAACATTAGAGGAAGAGAGAAAATGGCCCACCAAACCCCTACCATGACAAAAGATACTTTTACGGCCTGAGTACTATCGGTGAGAAAAAAAGTTTGAGGGTACAGTGTCATGGCAACATTAATGGCAAAAAGTAGCCCACCTCCAAGATAACCCAGAGAAAAGCCAAGAGAAGAAACTCGATCTCTTTGATCCTCATTACAAACAAGAACGATGAGAGAGTCATAAAAGATATTAGCTCCACTAAAACCAATACTCCCTAAAACATAAAAAAGAACCGCAACGGGCCAATTGCCTTGATGAACAATAGAGAGCCCAATTGAGGCGAGAATTCCTAGATAGGTGAAGAGAATAAGAAACCTCATCTTTTGGTTACTCTTATCTGCAATAGCGCCGAGTAGAGGGGCAAGGAGAGCAATAATAAGACCAGCAGCTCCATTGGCCATACCAAGATAAAATGTGGAGTCTGTTACACTGGACGAATCACTCCAATACTTTTTAAAGAATACGGGAAAAAAGCCTGCCATGATGGTAGAGGCAAAAGCACTGTTCGCCCAATCGTAAAATGCCCATTTTAATTCTTTCTTATTTCCCAAAATACGGCCTTTTGTTTAAAGTGAATTATGGAAATACCCCAAAGTGTTGAAAATGGAGTTTTAAGATCTCTGGACTTTATTTATAGTCTTCTTCCTAGAAGTCGTCCGGACCTCAGCTCTTGCAAAATTATTGCTCACCGAGGGGCCCATGACAATGTTTTCGGAGAAGAAAATACAATGGAAGCATTTGAGCACGCTCAAAACCTAGGTTTATTTGGAATCGAGTTTGATGTTCGCTGGACTAAGGATTTTATACCTGTCGTTTTTCACGATTCGAATTTAAAAAGAATATTTAAACAAGATCAAGCTTTGAATGAATTTTCATTTTTAGAGCTTCGAGAAAAATTTCCAAGAATCCCTTCTTTAGAGGAAGTCGTTTTAAAGTACGGAAAAAAACTTCACCTCATGATTGAGGTCAAAGAGAAAAAAAGAGAGAATCTTGAAAGAATACTATCACATTTAACACCTATAAAGCATTTTCATATCTTGAGTTTGAATTTTGATTTTTATGAAGGGCTAGAATTTCTTCCCTCGGAGTGTTTTTTACCAATAGCACAAATTGAAACCAAGTCCATGGTTGATAAAACTATAAAATGTAATTGTGGAGGTCTTCTCGGTCATTATCATTTTTTAAAAGAAAAAGATCTCAAGCGTTTAAAGGAAAATGAAAAAAAAATTGGAACGGGTTTTATCTCATCTCGCTTTTGTCTCTACCGTGAAAAAACAAGAGGAATAGATTTTTTATTCACCAACTCTAGCACAAAGCTTCAGGACATTGTTGGCCAATAAAATCTACAATTCGATTAATGACTCTTTCTTGATTGGCCATGGTAGAGAGAAAAAGTGCATGCTTTTCTCGCTCGAACTCAACGATAATTGGTCTTGGATTAAGGTCCTCCACTAAACTTTTAAAAGCAGAGTTGTCTACAATTGCGTCTTCTCCCGCTAAAATGGCCAACATAGGTGCTCTTAATTGATTTTTATTTTTAACAAGTTTTTCCTGTGCCTTACTTACTTCATAAAGCCAATTCCAAGTAGGGGGGCCACCTTTATAAAAACGCTCATAAAGGATTCTATTATCGGTTAGATTATTTCTTTCAAAGGGAACACTTTCATTTTTTCGAGATGGCCATCTTTTCATAAAGGGGATCGATACAATCATTCCACTTAATTTTTTGATGTCAGGAAGAAAGAAGGGATAATCCTTTAGTTTAACAAATGGCGCTGTGAGAACGATTTCATGGACTTCATTTTGAAGAGAAAAAAGCATGGCGATAAGAGCGCCCGTGCTATGTCCTATCAAATGATTTCTCTTTCCCTTAAAATTATTAAAAACATCACTAAAGACGTTGAGATAGTCTTCCTCGAAGGAGTTGATATGAAATTTCTCACCAGAGGAGTGACCTTGTCCAGGTAAGTCAAAAAGAACGATATCTATTTTCAAATAATGCTGAAGTTGATGAACGATATGCTCATACATTTCTGTCGATTCATTTCTTCCTTGAATAATAAAGGCCACGTCCGTGGCCTTTTTTGAGGGTATTAACCTATAGTATTTTGTAAAAACCTTATGACCTTGGGTCTTAAGGAAACCTTTTTTTATCATAGAGGTAGTATTTGAATAAGGTGGTTACTTAAAACGTTTAGGTACTCGTACTCTCTTAGGATCACTTCCTTAGCATAGGTTCGATCATCATGAGGACTGTCCGTTCCATAATCATAGTTTTGACCATCTCTGGAAGAATAAAGACTATCTCGAACATAGAAGGCACCTTTCCCTTTACAGCCACCAATCTTATCAAAAATTCCATCAAGTTTTTGGCTAAGCTTTGTATATCTTTCGGCCTTAGCTTCAAGCTTCTTCTTTGCCTCGGGGTCTTTTTCCTCATTCGCCATAACTCTATATTTTTCAGCTTTTTTGGCCATATAAGGAATTGTTCCTTTAGAAAATTCACAGTCGTTCGTGTCCGCTTCGTCATCAAACCCCACAATCATATGAACATGCCAGTAACCATAGTGGTTATACATGACCAGAACAGGCGCCTGATTTTCAATAAGTTTATTTTTTACGGTTTCAACAATATTCATTGGGGTAATCCCAACATTCCACTGATTACTTTCAGGGTCAGCGTAGAGGATTTCTCTCTTAAACTGTGGCGTATGAAGGTATTCATTCGCCTTAAAATTTGGAATTTCAGAAAACCAATTATAGATGGTTCCATAATCAGCATCTTGCTCATAGGGCTCTGCTTTAACTCTTTCACCATCCACAAATTTGTACCAACCTTTAGTGTATGGATAGGCTTGATTCTTTAGGAGGCCTTTAGGGTGATTGGCCAAATAAATAGTATCCGTTTTCCAATTTCTAATACTTTCTGAGTATTCTTTATCTCCAGCCACGTTCATCATAAATCGTTCTGAGATATCAAGAGGACCATTCATTTCTCTTGAATACTTTGGATTTAGCTTTGCCATCCACCATTCAATATTTCCTGTTGTCGCCATATAAAGACAGCTACCAGCATCCTCTTGGTTGGGAGAAGGAAAAATATAGGGAAGCAGAGCGGAAAAACCTTGACCATAATCTTTTAACACTTTCGCATGGGTCATGACTGGGCCATCATCTACATCGTCTTGATTTGGAAACTTCATCCCACTGATAGTGTCTTCTACATTAAAAGAGGCATGAGCCATTTGAGTGAGCATGATTAATAAACATAAAAATTTCTTCATTTCTTTCCCCCAGGAAAAAGTGGACTTTAAAAGCTTAAAAGTTCATGAAATCGTTCGTCAAATATTTAAATAATTAACTGGATAATCGTTTTACCCGTTTGGTATTATGAACGAATGATAGAAGAAGATAAATTTATTACCTTACGAGACGGGACACGTATTCATTGTCGAATGTATGAAAAAGGGCAACCTATATGGATTATTGCCACTCATGGCATTAATGAGCACCTAGGACGACATGATTATCTTACAAAGACCTTTAGCCCTTATTTTAACGTACTGAGGTATGATTTAAGAGGACATGGAGAAAGCTCTGGTAAACGCGCCTATGTGAATGATTTTAGTGAGTATGTCACTGATCTTGATGAGATCATTTATTATTTGAAAGAAAATTATAAAATGAAACGCTATGTCCTTTTTGGGCATTCGATGGGTGGACTTATTACAGCGGCCTATCAACAAAACTTTGCTAAAGAAGAGTTCTATCCAGAAAGAGTCTTTTTAAGTGCTCCCCCTGTTGGAATCCCAGGACCATTAGGAAAACTAGTCGATCTTGGTCCTAATGAAATGTTTAAAAGTTTAAGAGTGCTCCCAAGTTTTCCTGTTAAGGGAATGGTGGATTTGGATGCTCTTTCTCATGATCCGAGAGTTAAAGATGCTTATTTGAATGATAAGTTAAACTCTTTGGCCCCTCACTCAAGACTTCTTTTAAGCTTAGTCGTCGCTGCTAAAAATGTTTTTTCAAAGCCAATAGAACCCAAGTGCCCATCATTTTGTGCGGCGGGGACTGAGGATAAGGTCGTAAGTATTCCGGCAATTAAAGAGTATTTTTCTAAGATTGAAACCGAATATGAATTAAATCTTATTGAGGGTGGATTTCATGAGCTTCATTTAGAAATTAGTCGCTTTAGAGATCCTTATCTTGCTTACCTTAAAGACTGCTTTATGAATTTGTTGGAGTAATTCTTGCTCGTTGAGATTCTCATTATACTTATTCTAAGTTGTGTCCAATCAATTTTTGGAGTTGGGCTTTTAGTTTTCGGTACACCTTCTCTCATTCTTCTAGGTTATAGCTTTGAAACGACTTTAACGATTGTACTGCCATCTTCTATTGCAATTAGTGGCCTCCAATATCATCACTCGAAAGGGCATATTGAATCCTCTATGCGCTTCTTATCCATGTATGGACTTCCGGCCCTAATCTTAGGTCTTCTGTTCATTCTTAATACGGATACTAAATGGGAGACAAAGGGAATTCTTGCAGGAGTTCTAATCTTTTCTGGTCTTCTTAAGATGATTCCCTCTTTTACCCATCTTTTAGATAAAGTGATTCATAAAGCCGAAGTACCTTACCTTATCCTTCTTGGTTTTATCCATGGAGTTACGAATCTTGGAGGGGGACTTCTTACCCTCTACTCTTCTTGTCGAGGACGTTCTAAAACTCAAGTTCGAGGGATTATCGCTTTTGGCTATCTTCTTTTTGGAATCATTCAGCTAGGAGCCGTTCTTATTCATAATATTGAACTACTTCATTGGAAAATGCTTCTTTACCCCGTTTTTTCTATTCTCATCTTTTATTTTCTGGGCAGCCGAGTCTTTAAAAAGATTTCAGAAAAAATCTTTCTTCAGATGATCAATATGCTTATTCTAGTCTACGGAGTTTTACTTCTATTAAGTTAGGCCCGAGAGCTGTCTGGTTCTTTTGGCATAACTAATAAAATTAGAAATGAGAAAAAAACCATCCTGAAATGCACTCTGATAATTGGATAGATCAGGAGAGTTTCCAATCTCCTGAAGCACAAATTTCTCTGTCGCCTCTGGATGACCCTGAAAGCCAACAAACGGAAAGTCCTTATGCCGAATTCCTTCAAATTGAATTTCTGGAGACTGAGCAATAATTTCTATGGTGTCAGGAAGCTCTTTAATCTCTTCCCCGTGGACAACCACATATTCAAGCTCCTGCTCTTCAAGGACCTCTTCAAAATCTTCTTTCATTTTGATTTTTCGAATCCCAAGATAACTATTTTTTTCAGAGGAAGTATTACAGCGATCAATGCGAGCACCAAAGCCTCGTGCCATAAGCTGATGCCCAAAACATAGCCCTAGAACAGGATAACCTTTCACGCACTGCTCTTTTAAAAATTCCATGAGATCAACTTGCCAGGGTAATTGGTCATTGACCGAAGAATTGCTTCCTAAAATAATATAGGCCAGAGGATCATCAAGGTCTTTTAAATCCTCTACCCCATATAAAGGCGGTCTATGGTAAGTAAAAGGTTGTTTAAAGTACTCAACACATTTATTAAAGGGATCAAATGCTGGATCGTTGATGGCGCAATCAATGATCGCAATAGGATTATTCATGTTAAACCTTAGAGAAAAATACGTTAAAACCCATGTTGGAATTATTCATATTATAGGAAATGATAAAATTATTACCAAAATAAGACTATTGAATAGTAATACTAATTTCAAAAATCATCTAACATTTCCCATCCTAGAAGAGGCATCAGAACAAATTTTGGAATACCTTAAGGGAGTAAGAAAATCATTCAATCTTCCTCTAGATGGCCATGGCACAGAATTTCAACGGCAGGTTTGGAAAGAGCTTCAAAAAATTCCATATGGAGAAACCAAAAGTTACGGAGAGATTGCTAAAAAGCTCGGATCAATTCAAAAGGCAAGGGCCGTAGGTGGGGCCTGTAATAAAAATCCTTTTCTCATTGTGATTCCATGTCATCGAGTGATTGGAGGGAAAGGAGATTTGACTGGATTTGCAGCAGGACGGGACGTTAAACGCCAGCTGTTAGATTTTGAAAGTCGCTAAATTAACACTTCGTGTGATACGATTTCGCTTATTAATTTTTTGTCAAGGAAGACGAAATGATCAAAGTAATCACACCTTTTCTTTTTTTCTTTTTATTCTCATCTCAAGTTTTTGCAAAAGGATATGTTTTCAGCGTAAAGCTCATGACTGAAATCGCCCAGGAAGTGGGAAGTACCATGGACTTTAATGAAGATCCCAAGGCCTTTATCAATGAAGTTCATAAAAGAATTTATGATCTTTATCCTGAGCTTGTGGTTCCACCAGGTGAAGGGGAGTGGATCTTTAATAGCGTAGGGGGATCTCTTGCTGAGATTAAGGTTCTTTACTGTACTGCCACGGAATATCTCTCTCTATGGGGATCACCAATTGCAACAGAAGGCTTTTCAGGGCGCTATCCAGATCTCGATGTCTGGGACATCATGCTCTCAGGTCATATGAAGTCCTACAAACCAGGAGACCATAAATACGATGTTTATGTTAATAATCCAAAAGAGGGACAGCACCAAACTTCTTTTCTACCACGAACGGTAGGTAAGCATTTTTCCATGAATGATGGCACTTATATGATCGATTATGGGCGGGGGAATCTTCTTACGGCCCTTAATTCCGGAGCGATATTAGGTCATAAGTACGTGACAGGAGACAAATACTCGAAGAAAAAGATGCTTGGAGGCTGTACCAAAATGATGATGGAAAATGCGGGGTTAAAAAAACGCAGGATTATCCGAAAATATAAAGCATCGAACCCGGACTTCAATTAGTCCAATCCTTGTCTAAGTAAAGAGGTTGTCTAGTATGTTAAGGGTTATTAAGGAGAATTTAATGAAAAAACTATTTTTAACCCTACTAATGATGACCTCTTTCCAAACTTTCGCTGGGGACTTCACTCATACCGTGAGCAGCGTGAACTTAGATAAGTTCTTCAAAAAGTGGTATGTCATCGCTGGACGACTTACCGCTCTAGAAAAAGGTGCGCATAACGCTATCGAAGAGTACAAATGGAATGCTAAAAAGAAGAGAATCGACATTAGCTTCACCATGAGTAAAGGTTCTTTCACTGCTAAAAGAAGAGCGATACCTCAAAAGGGATGGATCCATAACCATGTATCTAAAGCACATTGGAAGATTAGCCCTTTTTGGCCCCTTAAATTTGACTACCTAATCATTGATCTCGCTCCTGATTATTCATGGACAGTAGTTGGTGTTCCGAACCAAAAATGGGTTTGGATTATGGCCGATGATTGGAGAATGGACGACAGGACTCTCAATATGATCGTCTCTAGAATCGATAAAATGGGTTATAATATTAAAGATATCAAAAGAGTTCCACAAAAGTGGTAATCACTTAAGCTTTTTACACTGCTCCAAAACAAAAGAATTATGGTTCCCTTGTCTATCTGCGATGAGCTGATCAAGGGAACATTCTTTCTGATCTACCGGATCCCACTTTGACCAGTTATTAAACATCTCTAGCTCTTCTTTTGAAAGAACCACCTTACTTGGATAAGAGGACGCCATGTAGAGATAGATTCTCGCAATATTGCCTTTGATTTCATTTCGTGGCTCAATTTGGTCGTCTATAATTTTAAGATCACATTTTCCAAACTGAGGGGCCAGAATATGAATACCCTCCGCAAATTTAAAATTTTCTCGAGTACCATTAATGGCCCCAACACTTGGTCTAAGATTATGAAGGTCTGCCTCGATCTTATTAAACTCTGTTGAAGCCTTCCTCGCGCACTTACGCCCTTTATATTTTTTTATACCAGTGAGCTGGGAGCTTTTTGTATTCCCTAAAGCAGCAGATCTTGCCTTACTTACAATAGGTCTTCGTTTTTTTACACATTTGTCATCTCCTTCGGTCCACTCAATAAAATTTATTCCGAATCGAGAGGCCGGAACAATATGTTCCCACTCCATTTTACGGAGTCTTTTGCGGTGATTACTTGTCTCGACTCCACAGGATTTAATATCAATAGATTTTTTTTCGTAGGCACAATTACAATAAAATGTATTTTGTCTGTCCTTATAGATATCAGCTAAAACTTTTTTTGCTTTTCGATAATTAGTGATTTTTTCATTCTGTGAGAAGACCAAAGAGGGAAGAAGCAGAAAAAATAAATAGATAAACTTGAGCATATTATTTTTTTAAAAAAGTATCTTAATTTAGATGTATAATATCTCATAAATTCAATTATTAATATCCAAGGGTAAAGTGATGAAAAAATTACTATTGTTGGCCGTCCTTTTTTCTCAGATTCTTCAATCTGCGGAGATTAAAAAACCTTCAGACCTGCCTGAGCATGTTTTTCTTAATAACGGTAAAGAGGCCTTTACCCACAGACTTTATTTTGCCTTGAGAGATGGTCGAATTTGGATGAAGCCAAATGAAATCGTTACGGGAATTAAAAGTGATTGGGAAATTGTTCCATTTGATGGTTTACCTTCAAGTGGTAAGTCTATGGCACCTTTTCCACAGGTTAAAAGAGTGAGTGCCATTCACGCTGATGGAGACAACCTTATTGCTCTTGATCAAAACCAATATATTTATTACACCAAAATTAGTCACCTCTTTGGATTTGAAAGACCTCGAAAAACACTTCCTAGAGACTGGATAGCTCAATTCAAAGATTACTTCACCGGTAAGGCCGTTAGAAATCCAGGTGGACCACTTTTTTGGAAAGAGAAGTGGGGACTTGCCTTTCTCGCTAAAGCGTTCACGGTTCCACCAGGAAATAAAGGGTGGGCGATCTCTCATAGAGGTCCTTACATGGAGTACTATGATGATATCGATGGTAACCCTCAATACATTTCTGCTGGGGTAACAACCCTTTATGCTCTAATGCCAGAGGGTAACGAGATTCAATACATTGATCCCTGGCTTCCTCCAAAATGGGGTAAAACGGCCCACAAACTTTTTACTCCTGAAAAAGGACGAGTAATTGCTTCTAATTTAAGTTCTAGTGGATCGACTATTTTTATTATTTCTCAGGCTGGAGATATGTATACTAGACTGTATGATTGGGATTCAGCTGGACATGATCCTTTCCTTCAATACACCTTTAAAAGAGAAAAAAATAGAGGAAGTAAGTTCATAGAAAGAAGAATTATCCGAACTCTTCCCAACGAAGATTGGTTAAAGCAGCCATCGGTTCCTAATGGGAAAATCACAGACTCGATTACCATCTTTCAAAATGGAAAACGAGGCTCTAGTGGATTCACTCTTAGAGTAGAGGGTAAAGTTGGTGCTTCCACAGGTTTCTTTGAAAAACCTATTTACGCTAAAAATTCTTCTGATTGGAAATTCATTCCAACTGGACATAAGCTCAATAGACCTTTTGTTAAAGGAAGTTCTGCTCTTGGTCCAAAAGAGGTTGCAGATTTTGAAGGCTCTCTTTACTTAAAAGGTGTTCGGATGGAAGCCACACTTCGAGATTGGCATTCAGAAATTAATCCTTCTTATCTTGATCTTGATATCCAAGGGCAAAAATTTAGTCTGCCTTTTTACAAACGTATGACTATGTATGTGAAAGGTGGCTACAATACTCAAGCTACCATTGTTTTCCCTGAGAACTTTAAAAATAGTAAAAACCCTGGAGTTCAAAGAATCTATAGAAATCTCTTTAACGGAGAGTATTCCATGGATTTTGATGTCTCATTAAAAAGTGATGGAACTGTAAGAATTAAAGAAGATCTTCACTGGTTAGGACTTGATGAAGCTCTTGATGTATTTGTAAGAGTTTTTAGTAAATATCATGTTGAGCAAGTGAAAAAGAGAGTTTCTGAAAACTATGGTGTAAGGGCATTTGAAGTTAGAAAAAGTGAAATTCCAACAAAAGTAAAAAGAAGACTGAAAATGAACTTTTGTCCGAAGGGAAAATTTAATCAAAAGCAGCTCTTTGCTAAGAATTGTAAGCTTGCTTCAAAAGACCTCGCTAAAACAGTAAGCTATATTAAGGGACAAGAGCTTGCTAAAGTTGGTGAGAAATGTATGAAAAATAGTGATTGTTATACAGATCGTTGCGATAATAATATCGTGAAGAAAACGGCAAGATCTTTTAAGTGTATTCCAATCGATGGATTTGGTGACATGGGAGATTACTGCCGAAAAAATCAGCATTGTGAATCAAATCAATGTGTTAGTGGTGCCTGCAAGTAGGGCATAAAGATTCAATACTAAAAGGTGAGTTACTTGGTGACTCACCTCTATTCATTAATTCTTCAAAATAAATCTGAGAGTTACTTTTTTTCCAAACACGCGATTTATAGTAATTCATTCTTCTATGAAAAAAGGGACTAAATTTTAAGTCCTCACAATACGCTTGGATATTTTTTGAAATGGCTTTGGCCCCAATTTTAGCGTAAGCACTGGGGTTAAAGATTTCATTCCAATAAGGATTTACGTAGTCTCTAATATCAACTTCTCTAGAAAGCTTCCAACCTTGATTTCCCTGTACAAGATAAGGTTGTTCACCATAGCAAAATTTTTTAAAGAATAAAAAGCCTTGATAGTTAGACTCCTGATCAGCATAAGAGTAAGTGAGTGTTCCCCATAGCCCTAGATAAGTTTTTTCTGAGAAGTCCCCTGATTTAAGAAGCTTTTTTTCAATTTCTTGCTCCGCTAAACCTCTTTTTTTATAGCGAAGATACCTATTAAAAAAGATTCTTCCCATGGCAAAAAAGTGGCTAAGCTTATCAATTCCAAAGTAGATACCATTAAAATTTAAAATTTCTTCAATGACAGGAACGACTCTCATAAATAAAACATCTTTATAGATACTACTCTTTACGAGCTCAAATTTGGACATCCCATGAGGAAATTTGAATTCAGAAGCAATTTCTTTTCTATAATATTTGTTCACCTTAAAACCAATCCCATCTTGCATTTCCTTAAAGACAACTTTTTGAGCCTCTAAGCAGCTAGCTTCATCTGCTGGAATCTTTTTTAGGCCTTTTTGAATCTGGTTATTGACCTTTTCATTGAAAAGCTCAGCGGAGTCCAAAATTGAGGTATTTAGGGCCATAAAGTGGTCCACTTCGGCTGCAAGGGAGGAAAGACTCCAAAGGAATGTAAATAAAACTAGTTTTTTCATAAACACTGACTATTTAGCAGTGTATTATTTGAATGTAAAACTGTTTCCAAACTACAGTAATCTCATATATTTTCCGAAAAATGATATAATGCATAAAACACGGAAAAACCTATGAAACAAGCTCTTATTAGCATTTTAATTATGTTGTATTCCCTGAGCTCTACGGCGGCCAGTTTAACCAACTCAGGCGATCGCCAGTTTGACAGTGACTTTGTTACCGTCATGAATCAGGAGGGTAAGATTAAGTGGATCAAGGAAAACTTCAAAAAGGCAAAATCCATTGCCTCTCGTGCTGATGAAAAAAAAATCTATCCTTTGCCAGTTTATGCCCTAGAGGTTCTCGTTCGTTTTCAAAAGGATAGTGTTGATCTCAAAAATACGATTTTAAATATTTATGAAAAATACAAAGACGTTGAATTTGATGTAGAGAAACCTGATCTGAAACAATTTAAGAAAAAAATGTTTCAGTTCTACACTTTAATTCTGGTCTATGAATTGTTTTATAGCACTCAGGAAGTTTTTGATAAAAATAAAGAGTTAAGAAGACACCTTGATAGAAGTAACCAAGAATTTAACTTACCAAAAAAAACGCTATCTAAGTGGAATTATTTTATTAAAGCAGCTCGAAACTATGAGATTCTTACCGAGGGAGCTGTTCTTTATGAGGCCTTTGCTCCCACTAGAGATAATTTTCGTCCAAAGGGATTAAATGGTCCAGTTAAACTTTTAACTGATTCATTTTTTAGTGATCCTCAGATGAAATATATGAAAAATCACATTCAAAGGTTTGAACACTATAACAATATTAAAGAAAGATTTGTGTCAAAAAAAGACAGTAGTATTTTTAGAAAAGCAGAAGTCCTTTTAAAAAATAAACTAGGAAAGGCCGGTAATTGGTTTAATAGTGTTCTCGATAATTTTGCTGAATTTAGATACTCCATTCAAAACTCTCTTTTTAAAGCAGGTGGAGTAACTATTACGCAAATTCAATCGGAGCCAGGTAAATTACTGAATAGACCTGATGTAGTTAAGGATATTCTAGGTTACTTAAAACCTGGTGATATCATTTGGGATCAAACACGATCGAAGTTTTCTGGAGCTTTATTAACTCCAGGATTTTGGGACCATAATGCCATATGGATTGGAACAGAAAAGCAGCTTAAAGAAATAGGTGTGTGGCAATTTCTCAAACCAGAATATAAGAAAGCAGTCAAGAAAGGTAAAAGTGTAGTAGAGGCCTTACATAATGGAGTTGTACTAAATAATTTAAATCACTTTCTCAATATTGATGATCTTCTTGTGGCAAGAATCAAAGGATTTCATGATTCTACACCAGAGGCGAGAAAGTATCGGTTTTCCTTCATGACTAAGCTATTTAGAATGATTGGCCTTGAGTATGACTTCACCATTGATTCACAAAGGATTGAAAGAATTGTTTGTTCCTCTCTTGTCCAAAGGCTGATCAGTGAGGAAGACTATTACGGTACCAATAATAAAAAGCAGTATATCCCTCTTTATCATTATAAACTGGTAAATACTTATAATGCTCTACCAGATTCTACTTTTTATAAAATTATTTCCAAAGAACCTATTATGGATCCTGTTTTACTCTACTTAGACGGAAAGAAAGTAGCTGGAGGAGAAGCGAAGACAGAAGAGATGAGATCTCTTCTCCACAAGCTCTTTTTTGACTTCTGGACGATTAGTTCAGATGAAAAAATAATTAAACAAAATAAAGACAAAAAAGGCTCTGAAATTTGGAAGATTGAAGGACCTCAGTTTAAAAACATTCTTAAAGAGCTCATTATAAATAATAGATTAAGAGCTGAAGATTACTTAGATAATCCTTGATAGATTTAGCTTAAGTTTTTTCTTGGCTTCAATCTCTATTTTTTTATGATCAAAGGATCCCTCTATATCAATAATCCTTTCTTGAATAATCGATGATGGTAAGACCTTTTCAAAATCATCAGATAAAAGGACATTTTCAGGAATCTCAATGGCCCCTTTAAAACCTTTTGGCTTTCTTGTAATACCTCTTTTAGACTTTCCAATTCGAATTTGTCCTCGATGATGAAATAGGACATCGACATATTTTCCTTCTGGATTTGTAATTCGAAGGGTGGAGGGAGTGCAATAAGGATGAAAATCTAGAAGTTTAAAGGTAAAATCCTTTTTCTCCCCTCTATATTGAACGGATTCATCTTTAGCCATAGTAAGATGGGTTGTGTTTTGAAGAGAGTTTTGAATCCTTTTTCCTTTAAGAGGCTCGCCGGTTGGAACAAAGGTCCATGGTTCATCTTTTTGGGACTCTTTTTCAAAATATCCCGTTATACCATTTTTCATACCTTCCACGCGAAGAACTCTATGCTCTCCTCCAGGACCAAGCTTATGCACACTAATCTTATTGGTGATGACTCCGTTAATTTTAGGTTGTTTAACCCAATCCTCAACAGGAAGTTTTCTCGGAAGCCATTTTCGATTATCCTTACTAACCTTTTCAGGGTCAGTCATGATAGGACCTACTGTTCTGTAGGTATAATCAAAAGCAACCCCATTATAGCCGGCCATATCGAAATCGTAAGATTTTGTGAACATGTCTCCGTATTCATTCATAACAAAGATTTTAGATCCATTAGTGCTGATGACATGAGATTTAAACTTTCCTCGCAGAGGAGAACAGGTTTCATAACTAGTATCATGGGGAAGCCATGGATCATTGAAAACAACTCTTTGTCCTGATTCATTAAGCATCCAAATATGCGTTACACCGACACCAACATCATGAAGATTTCCTTCCGTATCCGCATGGTACTTATCATAAGCTGGAGAAAAGAATGAAATATCCCAGGATTTGACCCACTGTGGAATTCTCCATGTACCACCTAACCAAAAAGGTAATCCCCAAGTGTCCCTCCACCAAAATTTGGATGTGCTTTCTGCAAGGGCACCAAACATCGTATATACTTTTCGATCGGGATCAAGAGCTATGAGGTTTCGGTCGTCACTAGAAATTTCATATGGTCGGTAATTTTTTTTATGAGGAGCAAGATAAATCCACTCAGCATTACTTTGGTTTCTTCTTTTAACCCAGATGTTATGATTATGAAGAACAAAATCCCAGTAAGGATTAAAGGTTTGAGTCTTTGATCTCAAAAGAACTGTTTCTGGAAGCTCCGCAGTTTCGTCTTCATAGGCACTAAAACAAGAGTAGTTGTCACCTCTACTCGGACATTCATTATCAAATTTAACTTGATAATAACCTTCTTTAATACATTTATTGAGAGCTTTCCTAAATGCTTTATCACTTTTGCGATCACATTGTTTCGAAAAGCCTGGCTGAGAGAAAAGGGCAAAAAGAAATGTCCAAAAAATTATAGTTTTCATAGATTCCTCAAAATTAATTTTAAAAATTTATACGATGATATGTTTTAAGAGTTAAGGTGTGGTGCTGCTAAAAAAAATTTAAAAGTTAAAAGTTATCAGATAGAATAAACAAAAATTGAAAAAGGTAATATGGATGAAGTTTCTACTTTTTTTTATACTGTGCTTTAATCTCTTTGCACAAACTCCTATCGGAAAAATTACCAAACTAAATGGTAAGGTCTATCGAGTTGCAGATGGAGAGGAAAATAGGATAGCTCTTCAAATAGGAAGTGACGTTTTTGAGGGAGACCACGTTAACACTCTTGAAAGATCTTTCGCTAAACTAGAAATGGTGGATGGCAGTAAAATTCTTGTGGGTCCCAGTTCTCATTTTCATTTAAAAGAGGCGGATTATAGTGGAGATCGAAGACAAAACTCTTTTGATCTTCTTAAAGGTAAAATACGCGCTAATATTTCAAAAGCTCAAAGTGATGAGGAAATTCAATTTAACTCACGCGTTGTATCTATAGGTGTTCGTGGAACAGAATTCTTAATCAACTCATATGATGTGATAGGAAAAGCCTCAGAGGATATTGCTCTTCTGGAAGGAAAAGTGAATGCCAATCTAGAAAAAATTGACTTTCCTCAAAACAATGTCGATTTAAATCCTGGACAGGTTTTTAACTCCAATGAACTTGCCCAAACTCAAAGCCTCGATTCGATTAAAACTTTATCTCCTAAGGATCTCACAAAATTGAAAATGAATCCGGAATCCTTTCTACCAGAAATTCAAATGCCAAACGGCACATTTAAAAACCCTGGTGATCTAATGAGACCCTTAATTGAGCCACGTCAAATACCCGTTGCTGTGCCCATATCCCTTACTCCAACGGTAGGTGCCATTGCAGTCGCAAAGGATAAGAAAATAGTCAGCTCTAAAAATCCCAACACCAATAAAAATCTTAAAGATGAGCCATGGGACATTCGTGATGCAATTTTAAATCAAGAAAAAATGTCCCAGGAAAACAAGTGCTATTTTTGGTTTTATAAACCAATTCCAGGAAGAGGCGGATTGGAGCGATTTAGAAGGGTTGAAAATTGTGATGAGGATGAAGAAGATTATGAATAAATTAATTAAAACGATGTGCGTTATATCCCTGTTCGCTAGCTGCTCATCCGGTTTTACGCCCACCACCGATAAATGCTCGATCCGGAAGCATATTGAAGACAGTGTCTGGCAAATTCTTGAAAATGGGGAGCCGATCAATAATCGATGGTATTTACGTACTGACGCAATAGCTAAATCCAAACGATTAGAAAAAAGAAACGTCTGCAATTGGACGGGTGAAGAAATAATCCGTTGATATAAAGCGCAAAATCGATCTCCTTTAAATTGAAATAGTTGGATAAAGGTTGTATTACTTTGTTTTCAATGACCAAAGGGATTGTGCATGTCAGAAATTCTTCTCAGTATTAAAAATTTAACTGTTGATTTCGAAACCGAAGAAGGTACCGTTCGAGCTGTGAATAACCTCAATATCGATATCCCCAAAGGTAAAACGGTAGGACTTGTTGGAGAGTCCGGGTCAGGAAAAAGTGTTACTTCACTTGCTATTATGGGTCTTATTCCTAACCCTCCAGGTAAAGTAAGCTCGGGTGAAATTCTATTTAAAGGTGAAAACCTTCTCGCCTATGATAATGAGCAAATGAGAAAGATTAGAGGAAATAAAATTTCCATGATCTTCCAAGAGCCAATGACCAGCTTAAATCCTGTTTTTACAGTGGGTAATCAAATTGATGAGGCTCTTATGCTTCACCAAAATATGAGTAAGTCAGAGGCTAGAAAAAGAACCATTGAACTTCTTGATGAGGTCGGGATTCCTAATCCTGCTGAAAGAGTAAATAGCTATCCTCACCAAATGTCAGGTGGTCAAAAGCAAAGGGTTATGATCGCCATGGCCATGGCCTGTGAGCCTGAGCTTTTGATCTGTGATGAGCCTACAACCGCTCTTGATGTTACCATTCAAAAGCAAGTTCTTGAACTCATGTTTGATCTTCAAAGAAAGCATGGGATGAGTATCCTATTCATTACACACGACCTTGGGGTCATCGCAGATATCGCGGATACCGTAGCGGTTATGTATCGAGGAGATCTTGTTGAAACAAACTCAACCAGAGAGATCTTTCAAAGTCCACAAAATCCATACACCAAAGGCCTTCTCGCTTGTAGGCCAAGAGTAGAATACAATCCTCGAAGACTTCTAACGGTATCTGATTTCATGGACGAGAAAGGAAATGAAATTAAGACAGAGAAAAAAGCAGGACCAGATAAAATTGAGAAGGTAATGGATGAAGACAAATATCCTATTCTTCTCGAGGTCAATAACCTTAAAACCTATTTCCCTGTCAAAGGGGGAATCTTTGGTAGAATTCAAGGGCATGTAAAGGCCGTTGATGACGTCAGTTTTAAGGTCCGAAAAGGTCGAACACTTGGTCTTGTAGGTGAATCAGGTTGTGGAAAAACGACATTAGGACGAACGATTCTTCGACTTGTAGAGGCGACCTCTGGATCAGCGCTTTATAATGGGACTGATCTTATGTCTCTATCTCCTAAAGAGATGAGAGAGATGAGAAAGAAAATTCAAATCATCTTCCAAGATCCTTATTCTTCTTTAAATCCAAGAATGACGATTGGAGATATTGTAACAGAACCAATGGTTATCCATGGAGTTGGTGGCAATAAAAAGGAAAGGTATCAAAAAGCCAATGAGCTTCTTCATAAAGTAGGCCTCAGAGGAAATCACCTTTCTCGATACCCCCACGAGTTTTCTGGTGGTCAGAGACAAAGGATCTGTATCGCTAGAGCGCTTGCCCTTAACCCTGAATTTATAATTTGTGATGAGTCTGTTTCGGCCCTTGATGTTTCCGTTCAAGCACAAGTTCTTAACCTTCTTCTTGATCTCCAGGAAGAATTTGATTTGACTTATATTTTCATTAGCCACGATCTTTCAGTCGTAAAGTACTTCTCTGATGAA
Source organism: uncultured bacterium (assembly GCA_965365285.1). Taxonomy (GTDB): domain Bacteria; phylum Bdellovibrionota; class Bacteriovoracia; order Bacteriovoracales; family Bacteriovoracaceae; genus JAURDE01. The sequence continues at coordinate 2,723 of CBDUBC010000038.1, read as the reverse complement.
GTAGGGGTTATGAATAAAGGTAAGATCGTTGAATTCGCTAAAGCGAGTGAGATCTACAAGAATCCAAAAGAAGACTATACCAAGGCCCTTCTAGAGGCTATTCCTCGAGGAATTCCAAAGGAACTTGTTGAAGATAGTGTTTTTCATTAAGATAAAATCAATAAATTGATTTCATATTAAAGGCCTAATTTTGGGCCTTTTTTATTTTATGAGACTAAAAAGGTTGGAGAATCATAAATAAAGTAATACTTAACTCTGCCGCAAAATGAACCTATAATAGAATTATGATTGTATATCTTGTTAGACATGGTGAAGCTGGAGATAATATTCCTGACTCTGAGAGAGAGCTGACAGACAGAGGGATCGCTCAAATCTCTTCTGTTGCTAAAAAGCTTAAAGAAAAGAAAGTCGATGTGAGTCTTATTCAACACAGCACTTATCTTCGAGCAAAGCAAAGTGCAGAACTCATTTCTCAAATTGTACTCGGTGAAAATCAAGAAAAAGAAGTTCAAAACCTTACTCCTGAAGATGATCCTGCTCAATGGGTCGTAGAATTAGAGCAAGGGACTGAAGACCGAGTTCTTGTAGGCCATAACCCTTTTATGTCAAAGCTCTCTTATATATTAGGTGGACCTCAAGGTTTTGTACAATTTCAAACTGCTACAATCGCGGCCTTTGAAAATAATAATGGTGCATGGAAGCTTCTTTGGACTCTAAGGCCTTAGATAATATTTATTCTTTTAGTGAATTGAGTGTTGATTTTGGGAGGGCGTGTAATGTTTTCTTGAGCCGCTTTGACAGCTTCCTCACTTTTTTTTAGGACGGTAAGCGTTTGTCCACCGGTTGATCCCATAACTCGAAGTATTTCTCTTTGCTCAGTTAAATAAATTTTATAGTATTGACCTACTTTCATAGTCTACTTAACGGCTTAATTAGGAGGAAGTTAAATGAAATATTTTAAGTTTTTGGCCCTGTTTTTTGTTTCTTTTTCTTTAAGTGCTGCAAATTTCAATATTATAAAGGATCAGAGTACGATTAGTTGGAATGGTAAAAAAGTAGGTGGTGAGCACTACGGTAAGATATCTCTTAAAGAAGGAAACCTCACTATGGAAGGGAATGATCTTAAGGGCGGTCAATTTATTATTGATATGACTAGTATCACTTGTGAAGACATAAACAATGAGGAGTATAATGCCAAACTTGTGAATCATTTAAAGTCGGCAGATTTTTTTGATGTTAGCAAACACCCAGAGGCGAAGCTTTTTATTAAAGATGTACAACTTGGAAAAGGCGGTCATCTTGATATTACTGCAGATCTTACTATCAATGGTCAAACTAAACCAATCGATTTTAAGGCCGAAAAATCAAAGGCCGGCGATACTATAGTTTTTTCTACAAAGCTGACTCTTGATCGAACCCTTTGGGGAATCAAGTATAAATCAAAAAGCTTTTTTAAAGATCTCACAGATAACTTCATTCACGATGAATTTACTGTGGATGTAAAACTCGTAGCGGCTCAATAGTTTAATGCGAGTTCTTTATTTTCTTTTGATTCTTGGGAGCTGCACAAAACAGCTCCCACCTGAAAAGCAGGCGCTGTATGATCAAGGTAAAAAGCTCTATACAACTCATTGCATTGCCTGTCATAATCCCAACCCAAGTCGACCAGGGCCGAGTGGACCGCCTCTAAAAAATGCCTCAATGGAATTGATTCATAATAAAGTTTTGTTGGGGACTTATCCTAACGGCTATAAGCCCAAGATGCCTAGTAAGCTCATGCGAATTTTCAAGGAACAACTAAATAAATCAGATATAGAAGCTCTCGCAATATTCCTTCAAAATTAAGACTCCTTTTTATACCCTTAGATAAGGTACAATAAGACGGGTATGACGAAAGTATTAAACATCATTATTTTAGCTTGGGTATCAAGCTTATTTGGTAAGGATTTACCCTCTTGGGTAACATCACCTTATGATTATTGCTCGTCTGAATACCTATGCGCTGTAGGTGAGGGAACGGGAAAGCTAGTTGCTGAGGCGAGTGCTCGTTCAGAACTTGCGAAAGTCTTTAAAGTAGACATTAAATCCTCTTCAAGTTTTGAAACCACAGAGACCTCTATTACCAACCAAGAAGAAATGAAGGGAAGTACCAAAAGTGACTCCCTTTCTTTTTTAAAAGAGAGTGTCGATGAACTTCTTGAAGGAGTTGAAATAACCCAGGTTCATCAAACTGACGAAGGATTTTTCGCTCTTGCTAGACTTGATAAAAAATCGGCTTCAGATCGACTACGTAAACAAATGGGCTCCCTTGATACTCAAATTTCTTCTCTCATGGATGAAGGGAAAAGAAGCTCCTTTTTTAAGGCCCTTAAAAATTTTAGAAATAGAGAACTCATAAATCAGCGTTTTCATATTTTAAATGAACGATATGAAAAGGGCCTCTGGTCAGAAAAAAGAATTTTAATGGCGATTGATGGAAAGAAGAGAAAAGAAATAAAAGTGGGACTTAGTTTTAATGAAGTGCCTCAAGACTTTAGTTACCTCGTTTTAGAAAACTTACTTGCTCTTGGTTATCGAGTGCGAACGGATAAAGTAAGCCTTTATCTGGGTGGTTGTAAGCCATTCATCAGGCTGGAAGCGTTTCTGCCCGCCAGGCTTCATTGTCGGCTTCATATTCTGTGCAGTCATGTGCGGGCTTTCCTTCTGGTTTGTCGCTTCCCCGC
>CBDUBC010000037.1:0-22705 GCA_965365285.1 uncultured bacterium | reverse complement strand
ACAAAAAAGATATAAAGGAAACAGGAACTTTTTGGCATACAAATGGCGAAAAAATTTCTTGGTAAAGTTTTAAATCATCACACAACAAGTTAGTTTCAGTGTAAGAATATTAATCTTTGAATTAAGTGCTAATTTGCTAAACTCAAAAGATACATAAGGAATTGTTATGAAGTTTATATTAATCTTTGCCTTGCTTTTCACAACCTCTGTTCATTCCACTGAATCTCTTGGTCGTGGATTTTACAAAAGCCTTCTTGGAAACTATCCTGAAGCTGGGTCGGAAGAAGAAATTAATGACTTTACGACTCTTATGTATTACCAAAATAATCGAACAGAAGCAGATTGTAAGAAGGCCGAAAGTTATAAAAAGGTAAGTCTTGATAGTTTTTACGGCGGAGACAATCCGCTTCTTAGCCGCAAAGAATTAAGGCGACTTCGTTTTGTTTTCTGGTTTTATTTTCTTCGATCTGGCATTCAGTCCCAGATTGCTAAGTCTCATTTTAAAAGACCTAGACCTTTTGAGGCACTCAGCGTCTTCCAACCTTGTATAAAGGATCCAGGAGGATATGCCTATCCAAGTGGTCATGCGACTGTTTCAAGAGTATTTGCAAGAGTGCTAGGAAAGAAATTTCCTGAGCGTAAAGAAGACTTTTTAAACAGGGCCAATGAAATTGCTCTCACGAGAGTCATCAGTGGCGTTCATCATCCTTCGGATCTCGTAGCAGGAAAAAAACTCGGTGATTATATCGCTACCAAAATACTTAGAAATAAACAGTTTTTAAAGATACTAGAGAGCTATTAACGGCTCTCTGAATTTATAATATTATTTTCATCACTCTCCATATCCTTTATTATAAATAAATGGAATGGCCTAGAAATCAACAACACAGAGAATGGGTTAAGCAATATCTAGAGAATTGCCAGATTCTTAATAAAAGTGATCACACCATTAAAAACTATCAAGCAGATCTGCAAAAGTTCTTTTTATGGTTTGAAAATACTCATCCAGTCCTCATTACTAAGGCCAATGGCGATACCATCAGTGAATACAAAAACTTTCTCTCCTTTGGCGGAACGGTTCTTCAGCGCCAAAAAAGAGATTTTAAGGCCTTTTTACAAAGACTATTTTTTAAAAAGGCCATTTCACCAAGACCTCTTCTTGAGCAGTCTCCTCTAGCAGTTAATTCACGTAGAAGACATCTCTCTGCGGTGAAGAACTTTTTTGAATTTCTAAAACAAAACAACGAAGATCGAAATAAATTGTTCTTGATTAATCCAGTCAAATCAAAGATACATGCTATCAAATTAAAAGAAATTGATATTGAACACACCGAAATACTAAGAACTAGAGATTGGAAAAAGCTTCAAGAGGCCATAACACGGCCTGTTGATCGGACTATGGTCTATCTTCTATATTATGCTGGACTCAGGCTCCAAGAACTTGCCCTTCTCAAATGGGAAGACATTAACTTTGACACTCATAAGATCAATATTCAAAGAAAAGGTGGATACAGGCAAAGTCTAAAAGTTGATAATCCAACAAGATTATTTAACCAATTGGAGTATCTTCGGAAACAAAGTGGATTTCTATTTTCAAAAAATGGAAATTCACCTTACACCACTAAAACCTTGTATAATAGAATTATGAAGCTCTTTAAAAAAGCTCAAGTTAATCCTGCCCTCACTCCTCACAGCTTTAGAAAAGCTTGTGCAACTAATATCTATCTTAAAACCAAGGACCTTATTTATACTCGAGATTATTTAGGTCATCATGATGCCAAGGTAACTCAGACTTATATCGATCCCGAAACCGTTCATGGAGTTTCTCCAGAATTAAGGGAACTCAAGGAGAGTATTTTATGAAGAATTGGATGATTTTACTTTCTCTTATGATGTTTAGTACCGGTGCGCGGGCGGATTTATTTCTTGAACCTCACCTCTCTATAGGTTTATTTGGAAGTGCCTCAGAGGGCGGTGTGAGTAATAAGGAATATGATACCTCCGACGTCAACCTCGGTCTTAAGGCAGGCTATTCACTACTGATGTTTAATTTTGGACTCGATTACTCCATGGGAACCCAAAACTGGGAAATTGATGCTCCTCAATCTACCGTCAACACTCTAAGTGCTAGTGGCGCTGGGTTAGAAGAAGAGTTTGATTCGAGAACTTGGGCCTTTTTCGCGGGAGTCGAATTTCCAATTTTAGTGAGAGCATGGCTCACCTATTACTTTAGCGCCACTTTAGAAGACACAAATAATACCGCTATTTTCGATAAAGGAGATGAACTTAAAGGAAGTGGATTTGGACTAGGCGTAGGCTTTACTCCTTTTCCTCTTTTAAGTCTTAACCTTGAGTATAAAACCTTTACATACGATACATTAAAAGACCAAAGCACAGGAGAGAAAAGCAATCTTCCAAGTGCCTCATCCGGAGATTTTGAGCATTCTCAATTCTATATTGGAATTAGTATGCCCATTACAATTTAATGAAAACAATTAATCTTATACAAGGTGATCTTGTTATCACCGATGAAGACGTTACCCTAACAACTCTTCTTGGATCATGCGTGGCCATCTGCCTATGGGATCCTATCGTTAAAGTCGGTGGTATGTGCCACTATGTAAGCGCATATAAGGCACAGAATGACCCAGAGAACTATTTCTTTGGAGATGTGGCACTTTTAGCACTCAAAAAAGAAATGATTAAAAAAGGTGCTCAAACTGGACGCATCCAGGCCAAGTTTTACGGCGGTGCAAATATTCTTAAAGACAATCCCGTGGCCAAAAAATGCGGTGAGGATAATATTGAGGTTGGTGAAAAATTCCTCAAAGAAAATCAATTCAAATTACTCAAAAAGGATGTCGGTGGAGAGTTTCCACGAATGATTAGCTTTAATATCAAATCCTTTGAAATCGAATGCAAAGTCGTCCAAAAAGTAGAAAACACTGCATTGTTTGAGGCAAGTGATACTCACGATATCGTTCAATTCATTTACTCCAAAACAGGAATAGACTTTCAAGAAAGAATGGCCGATATACTCCTTTTTATAAATGAAAGGATAAAAGAAAAAGGTTTCAAAGGAACCAATGACTATATTCAACGTATTAAAAATGATCCTGAAGAGGGAAAAATTCTTCTTCACTGTGCTCTAAAGATCAGTAAAGGCTGGTTTACCAATCAAGAGCATATCCACTTTATAAAAAACAAACTCGCTATAGCTAAAGATCAATATGCAACAACTCCCCTAAAATTACTTTCCCTGGGCTGCTCGAGTGGAGAAGAGGTTTATTCTCATAGTATTTATCTACATGGATTAAAAAAAGAAAATAATTTTCAATTTACTATGACTGGCGTTGATATCGATAAACTTGCCATTGAAGTCGCCAAATCAGCTCGATATCCTTCAAAGGAATATCATTTTATCCCAGAAGACAAAAAACAGTATTTCATCCTAGAAGAAAGGTCCTTTTCACCTTTGCCCGAATATGTACAAAATATTGATTTTCAAATTGAAGACCTAAGATCCCTACATAAACTTAACAAAAAATTTGATATCATATTTTGTCATAATGTTCTTCGTAACTTTAATGAAGAAATTAGAGGAAAAATTATTACGGAGATCTGCTCTGTTCTTAATATCAATGGTTTTCTTTTTACAGATGAGAATGAAAAAATTAATGACTCAAAGCTTGTGATAATGGAGCCAGGCCTTTATACTCGACTCTAATTTTTTATATTGAGCATGGCCTCAATTCGATCAAGTCGCTCTTTGAGTTTTTCGTTTTCTTCTTTTAGAATTTGATTCTCTTCCTCTAGGGAAGCGACTCTTCTGCTCAACTCTTCCCAAGAACCTTGCATGACTTTAAGCATCTCTTTATTAGCTTCAATCTCAACTTGCTGCTCTTTCGTCGCATTGATATGGGCCCAATGAATAGGATCCACATTAAGCTGAAGATAGCCTTTCTCATTTTCACTAACGGCCTCTGGGATCACTCTCTCGACCTCTTGAGCGACAAATCCAATTGTTTCATGAGTACTTAAAAGCCCCATTGGATTATCTTTTTTATAGCTATAAATAATAGGTTCAAGACTTAAAATTTCCTGAAGACCTTTATCGAATTTCCCGTGAATATCTTTTAAACGAATATCAGATACATTGGTCCAGCTTGTACCAGATGAAAGACCTGCATTTCCTTGAACTTGGAGAGTATAGGTTGGCGTAAAACTATTAATAGCAGCTCCACCAGAAATTCCTATATTTCCATTAGGTAAAATAATCAGGTTTTCTTGTACTCCAGTATCAAGATCATCAATATCATCTTCATCGTAACCAATACTAAATCGGGCGGTATTATTGACTATATTACCGATCTTCCAACCTTTTTCACCTGTTGTCCCTGCTGCTCCTTCTGTTCCTGAATCAGAAACTCCCATCGTAATAAAAACAGGGTCGTCATCTGGAGTAATTGCATTATTTCTAAGAACCATAACCACAGGGCTATCGGCCGCTCGACCACTTTCAATAGTTAGGCCAGGAGAAACATCTAGGCCATCAGTGTTTGTAGAATCGTAAATATGAAGTAAGGAGGTTGGATTTGTCGCCCCAATTCCGACTTGACCAGTATTAAGGATTCTCATTCTCTCTGTAAGCGAAGAGGCATTAGGAGAAGTGCTAAAGCTTAGATGCGCCCCTGTAGTTGTTGAATTAGTAGCAGTAGAAAGGGAAGCAATTCGAGCTCCGTCATTAGTACTGACATCAAAATCTATCCGCCCCATCTCAGTTTGATCCGTTCCTCTGTAGCCATCAAGAGTTAAGCGGACATCTCCTGTTCCTGCCAATCCCGTCCCTTGAATGGTGATTCCTTGATTATTAGTAGAGCTCACAATATGAAGTCGATCTCCTGGCGCAGTGACATTTACACCCATATTTCCTGTTACATAGCTATTACCTACGACATGAAGTTTTTCAGAGGGCGTCATGGTACCTAGTCCAAGGTTTCCAGTATTATGCTCTAAAGCAAAATAATTCGACCATACACCATTATTATTAAACCAAAGATGAAAATCATTTTGTTCATTCGCCGAGGAGTAGGCATTTGACCTTGCAAGCATAGTCCAACCCATAGTAGTGGCATCTGCGATTTGCTTTGCACCGTCCCCACCATTGGTCATAAAACTAAGTCGAGAGGACTGTCCCGTGCCTGCCCCTGTTATATCTAAAAGAAGCTCTGTATTTGCAGTACTCGCTTCAAAAATATGAAGTTTATGGGCCGGTGTTGAGGTCCCTACACCAATATTCCCATCACTTTTAATTCTCATTTTCTCAGAAAGTAGGTCTGGAGTAGCTTCAGAATCACCTCCAGCAAAAACCAGATCACCCGTATAAGTAGTTACGTTATCACCTGAGAACTCTTTAAAAATGGACCAAACATAGGCTCCGCCTGAATTATGAAAAGATAGACCTATATCATCGAACTGATCTGTAGTTTGCAGCGCTAATGTTCCTCTTCCAGTGGTATTCGTCACATTATCTGCAGGCTTTATATGAAAAGGAACTACTGGTGTTGAAAGACCGACACCAATCTTTCCTGTTTCATCAATGATCATTCGCTCCGAACCAACAGTTGTAAAACGAATCTTATCTTCATCTGCTGCTGCCTCAACATTGACTGAGGTATCTAAATCATCATCTGAAATATTTGAGATGGCAGGGTTACTCGTAAAGCTAAGAACCCCTGTGCCATCTGATATAAGAATCTCTCCTACACCTCCTGGCGTGGACGGAAGAGTCAAGGCCACGTTACCACCAAGACCTGCTGGTGCCCGTAAAGCAACTGAGTTGGTCGCATTATCTGTTCTTAATAAAAGCTGTCCAACAGCAGCGTTATCTCCTACAACGAGGTTTCCTTGAACATCAAGTTTTTCCTCAGCAGTGCCACCTCCTAAGGATACATCACCAGAGGTATTCACCTTAAATAGGCTATCAAAGGTTATAAGGTTGCCAGGAGTATTTCCTCCGCTACCCATGATTTCTAAATTATCGCCGGCTTTTCGCAAAAGAAAGTTCGAGCCAGCATCGGAACTTCTCCATCCACCAACTTCCCAATATGAATCAAAAGCTAGATTAATATTGTCATGAGAATAGGGTAAAATATGAAGAAGAGGGTTATTGTCGCTGTCTATATTAAAACTCATATGAGGACCATTCACACTACTGACTGGGCCTTCAATTACTAATTTACTTTCACCATTAGCACTAGTCGGTGAGACCGTTCCTACACCAACCTTATTATTAACAGAGTCGACATAAAGAGTATCTGAATCGAGAGCAATGTCACCTGTTCCTTTTATGGACATTGCCGTTGTCATGGTACCACTATTAGTAGTCTTAAAATTTAATTCACCAAATTCAGCGCCGTCAGACGCATCTGTGAGAACCGCTTCAATCATGGCAATACTCTCATTATTTCCAGCATCATCCTCTGCTGAGAAATCCATCGAAACACCCATTCCATTCGCTCCATTTCCACCTGAATTTTCATGGGAGATGGTCATGACATTAGTAACACCTGAGGATGTATCGATTTTTGTTGGATTCACCACTCCTGTTCCATTAGAGGTCAGAATCAAGTTTCTATCCGGGCCAACTGTAGTATTGGTTGTTACGACATTATTCGAAATATTTACTTCACTAAAATCGGCTGCACCTGAAGTAGTCTGAATATCGGTTGCAATTATGGCCCCTATGACCTCAAGTTTTGCAGATGGAGTCCTGGTTCCAATACCGACATTTCCGGTATCATGCTCAATTGCAAAATAATTGCTCCAAGCTCCAAGATTATTAAACCAGATGTGGAAGTCATTTTGTTCATTAGCAGTTCCATAAGCTTCCCCTCTGGCAATCATTGACCACCCTTTAGTGGCAGCATCATCAATTGCTTTGGTCCCATCACCTCCAGAAGTCATCAAACTAAGTCTAGATGTTTGATCACTACCTGCTCCTGGGCTATCAATTAATAGCTCAGTTCCTGTGTTTGCGGATTGATAAATATGAAGTGGTTCAACAGGAGTGGAAGTCCCAAGTCCTAAATGACCAGATTGAGTAATTCTCATACGCTCCGTAAGATTAGCTGGATCATTCTCAGGATCGCCCCCAGCAAATACAAGGTCAGCTATGTAGGTAGAAGTGTTGTCACCTGTAAAATCTCTAAAAATAGACCAGACATTAGCGCCGGATGAATTACGAAAACTAAGGCCAATATCATCAAATTGATTTGTTGGTTGAAGACTGAGTGTTGATCGACCATCGGTTATGAGTGTGTAGGGTTCGGCCTTAATTTGAAGCTTTGACTCTGGGTTCATGATTCCTAAACCCATTTTACCATCGACATCTATGGTAAGATCTGCAATAGTTGGGTCCCATACCCCACTGCTTGAAATAATTTTAAATTTATTCCCATCTCCCTCATCTAGTCCCATAAACCAACCAGTATCTACCACTGGTCCTGTATCTGAGTTTTTAAAATGAATATAGATGTCTCCATCATCATTATCATTATCTATGACAAGGGCCGATCTGTTTTCACTCGACTTTAGATGAAGAAGCTGGAGAGGACTCGAGGTATTAACCCCAACACCACCATCGGGACCAGGAACGAGATTTATATTTCCATTAGTGACTGATTCATTTTCAAGAGTAATATGATCATCACCTGCTAACTTAAATCCAAAAATTCCTTTTCTCGTGGCCGGACCATCCGGATACAATTCTATAAAAGTATGATCCGTCCCTTCAAGGCGAACCATACCTGCATTGCCTTTAAGATGGAGTAGAGATTGAGGATCGGCTTGTCCAATTCCTATATTGCCTGAATCGTCAATTTTAAAGGCACTATCAAGAGAGTCTCTTCTAAAGATTGTAAACTCATGAGCACTGTCTAAACCAATATCGTAGACGTAATCCGTACCAATAGCGGCCGTTCTTTGGAATCGAAGCATTCGTCCACTTGTATCAACTCCAAAACTCGAAGAAGAAGTATCGTCCTGAATGATCACCCCAATATCGCTGCCACCTGCATTTCCTGCACTAATGTCTGTATCCGTTGATTGAACTTGAAAATTTCCTGCAACGCTATAACCACCAACATTAAGAAGACTAAACCCATTTAGATCAAGATCAGCAATCATAGGAACAGAACCATCTCTTTTGAGATATTTTTGAAGCTCACTATTAAGAGTTGATCCACCAAGAGAAAGACCTGCCAGAGCACAATAATTGGCGTTGGTCACATTACAAGACCCACTCGCCACTTGACCGGCGTTAAGACCAAATCCAGGAGCTAAGTCCTGAGTTTGAATTGCTCCATCAGCAATTTTATTTGAGGTGATTGCATTGTCTTGAATTTTTGAATTAGAAACTGAACCATCTGCTAGTTTTGCACTTGTAACGGATCCATCGGCTAGTTTTGCCGTGATAACTGAACCGTCGGCTCCCGACAGAACAGAAGCACTTTTCCAAGTTCCGCTGTCATTAACAAGAGCGGTATAATCAGCCGCCGCAGGGGCCGAAGAAGATGAATCTACATCATCAAGTTCATCAATACCAAAAGTGACAACTCCTTTCTTTCCAAATACGCTAGTTACTTCATTGCTATTAACAATTTGATCCCAACAGCAATCATCTCGGTAAATGGCCCAGTCGCCTACTTTCCAATCAGTGATACCTCCAAGATTAAAGCTACCGGCCACGTTAACTACATAGTACGTTCCATTAGGAGGATTAATAATATTCATGAAATCGATTTTCCCTGGAAGGATTCCTCCGTCCGTTGCATCCCATGTTCCACCGTAACTAAGGTTGTTTAAATCTGCCGGCTCCCAGGTATCCTGAGTAGCATTCCATCGGAGAACATCTCCATCGTTAGCACCCATATTATTAAGCTTGACTGCAGTAATGCTTTTATCCACAAAATCAAAAAGAATTTGGAAGGTTGCGGAAGCGTTAGCAGTATTTAGAATTAAATTAAATGTTTCACTGATAAGAAATGAAATTTGCTTAGAAGCATTTGCTATAATTTGTCTTGCTTGCTGACTCTCAATGATCATTCGATCATCAAGCCCTGGACCGTTAACCTGAAGTGTTTTTACTCGATCAAGATTTTCACCAGTAATATAAAGCTGATTATTATAAATTTGAACTCGATCAATTTTAATAGAAGTATCTACAGGAACAAAATTTGAATTCTCAATACCAACATTGGCCTCACTTCCAATTTTAATAGCGCCTCGATTGCTTGGGTTGGGTAAACAACCTGCAACAAATAAAAGAACTGGTATTAAAAAAGTTAGCTTCATCAATTGGCCTAATAAAACAGTATTCACTTATAAATATTTTACTTTTAAGTTTCGGGATTTTATGGGGTCTTCTTTAGGAAAATTAAGGAGATAGGGATTATTCTATACTTAGGACTGTAATTAATTTTCAGTCGGAAAAGCAGAGAAAAACACTTTTTTAAAATACGCCATTCCCTATTGGCAGCTCCCAATAAATTTTATTGAGTGTCAGACAAACTCACTCCGGAAAGAGTGGCCAAGTTACCAAAAATAAACGTTTTTATTAGAATAGAGATATGAATAAATTATTATTCCCGCTTGTTCTTTTAATTGTCTCTTCATGCTCCATTCCTTCTGCCAAGGATGGTAAAAAATCTATCCCAATCCCTCAGGAGCCAAACGAGCTGGCCTTAGAGGATGAAATCGATCAAATGCTCGATCAAAAGAGTCCTTCTAAAGAAAAAAAACTTGAAAGACTCAAGGGAAAAAAGAAAGACTATAGGCTTGATCTCTCGCTAGGACTTGAAAACACCTCTTTTAATGAGGATCTTGATGGACAAACCGAAATTGAAGGACGAATGCTAGGAACAGCAGCTCTTCTAGAATTTTCTAAAAAATTTGATGAAGACTTTGATGTCTATGCCTACGGTAAGCTTGCCATCTATGGTGATGCAGAATTCACTCAAACTTCACGAACCTATAAAACTCAAAATACGATTTCCATGGGAGGATTTCTCATCCATGAAAGTTGGGATCGAGATATTAAACCCATCATAGGAGCTGAGCGTGAAGAGATTTCCTATGTAAGTGCGGATAAGGAATTGGATCTCTCTACGGTTAATGTCTTTGACCAAATCAGTGGAACCAAAGGATTATTTTATAATGCTCTTCTTGGGGCGCGCTATCATATGAGTCTATTTGACTCACAAGCTATCTGGACCTTTATGGCCGGTGTCTCTTTACTGGGTGAGGCCACCAGTAATAAAAACGAACTCGAACAAAATCTTAATTCTTTTAAGGCCATTGCTAAACTTCGATGGAATTTTAGTGAAGAATTTTTTCTCAATGGTGCCTACCAATACAGTTCAATTAAAGGCCTACGAACAACGACCTACTATAACTACGCTGTTTATTTAGGAATGGAACTCTAGTCTCCCAGAATACAACCATTGGTTGCTCCTGATCGACAGAGGATCGGATAACCAACAGCGGAATTGGGAATAGAAGGTGATTTAGGAAAGTCATAATCAATCGCTTCCACTCCGGCCGAAATACTATAGACCTTATTAGAGAGATCTACGTACTGTATCCAAACAGTGTCCATCTTAGATTGATTATTAATACTTCCATCTGTTCCATGAACGATGGACGGTAAAAAGGTCGACATTCTAAAAGAATCGTTTGTAATATTAGTAATAGGTATTCCAGTGCTATTTAGTGATCTTGAAATTCGATCATCACCATCTGCATCGATACATTCCGTATCACTGGTATTTTCACAGCCGACATGAATCACCTTAATTTCATTACTATCATTTACAACACCAATAATTGCTGATTTAAAATTATCCGAGGCCGCTATACTTAGCGCCTTCACATCTTTGAGGTCGGAATCATTTGAACTATTTTGCGCGTAGAGGGAAACTAATCCTCCTGCACTAATTCCTGAAAGATCGTCATGAAGATAATTGGACTCCTCTGTGATTCTTCTTGTCATCATCAACTCACCCAAACTTCCACTGCTTGGGCTAATCCCCACGACATACAGATAAGGGTTGTAGGCCTCTCCCCAAAACTCAGTATCGGTAACGTCCACGACGGTACCAGCATCTTGATAGGCTTGAGAGATGACAATCGTTTCATTGCTTCCGTCTGAAAAGGCTAAGAAAACATTATCCATCCGAGTAGCTTCAACGCCTGCTTTAAAGTCTGCTGTAATTTTACTAATTCCATTAAGATCTCTTGGGCCAACATAGGTGAGAACCAGAGCACAAGCAGTATCGGTTTGAGCACCAAAGTCACCCGCTCCAACCGCAGCTAATGTCTGGGTAGAAAAATTATTTTTACATCCAACCATAGAACTTACTTGCCAATCTCCAGCATCATAATCAGCTCCTTCAATATCAGAAATAACGATATTTTTAAGCTCTGTAACGACACTGTTGATACCTGTGTAATTTAAGGTAAGAGTTGACAGTTCCTTACTTAGTCTAAGCGTTGGGGTTGCTATCCCTATTTCATACTGATCGATTGGGTCAAGTAAGGTATTGTCACTATCAGGAATAACATCATTTCCACCTTGAAGAGGTCGTGGATCGTTGTCATTGATTCCATCAGTATCCCAGTCATTTAAATCTGTTCCCGTTCGAATCTCATGTCCATAAAGCCCAATCTTTCCATTTTCAAACTGGATGGCAAGGTTTAATCTTTTAATGGTATTGTACTCATCAATAACGTTTCTTACTCGAATCGCCTTAAGGTTTGTTGAAAGACGGACATAGTTTCCATCTACACCGATTGAGGCCTGAGTCGCTAACAATGTATCGTCGGACTCTCTACCAAAAGCTACAGCGACTTTGTTATCATTGACTGTCTCTAAAAAAGGAAGATACCATGCATCTTCAGATGCTGAAATCCTACCCATTTTAGAGGCTACAATATCTAATTTTAAACAAGTCAGATCCGTAACTATGTTTGCTTTCGTTAATCTTATTATCCTCATGAGAGGAGCACCCGTGGGAATCGTATCCACTTCAACAATTCTGTATCCGACAAAGATATGACTATCGTTTCCTGTAATAGAAACATCAATTGGTACCTCTGAGGCGGAAGGAGTCACCGGAGCAGTACAAGCTGTATCGACAGCATCTGAAGGAATCGCTGGAGTTTTAAACTGCTCTGTAATAATTCCTTTATCATCTACATTAAGTTTTTGAATATAAAGATTAGTTCCCTCGCTGTGAACGCTCCAAACATCCATATCCTGTGTAGAAAGATCCGATATCGTTGAATCATCCACCCAGAGATCATGACTCGCTCCTGGAGTTGCGGCCATGTTTGGGATTTCATTTTCAACTCTGTTCATGAAACGTACGATTCCATAACCTTGAGATCCACCCCAAACTCTATTAATAGTACAATCGTCAACGTTATTACCAATCCCATCATCTCCGACACAAACTCGAAAACACAACTTATTGTTGGCGGGATCAAATAGATTACTTCCATCAAAAGGATTAACCGTATTTGGTCCAAAGAGTGAGGATGGAGGTGTCCATCTCAGATTAGTTGGTTGCTCACTTGTAATTGCATTAGAAAAACTTCCGACTGCACCTTCAACATCAATCCAATCGCTATTGCTTAAAGCGCTACAATCATTAGTCGTTGTTTGAGTATAGGTTTGCCATTTAAATGTGATATTCGTACCGTCACTTCCTGAAGGAGATGAATCAATAATATCCCCAGGATAAAGAGTAAATAATCTTCCCTCAAAGACTCGGTGATCCGTTGTCTCAACAGGATCCAGACCAATAGAACTAATTGAGGGAGCAGGGTTATTGTTGGATACCCTCATATTAAAATCTTGAGTTAAGGTAAGTGAGTTAACACCTATACCTGGTAGATCAGTAATCGTTACTCGAATGGTTACATTTTCCGCTACATTGTCACCGGGTGAGCCTTGAATAACTTCTTGAGGTATCTGCCAAGATTGATTGTAAACAACCCTTGTCCCGGGGTGTGGTACATTATTTTGAGTAAGCTCAGGCACAGCTGTAAAAGTCGAGTTTTGGACTCCATTTGTGTACCCTCGATAAGAAACTTCTACTCGAAAGCTATCTCTTTCAGGATCTTTAATAAAAAGATTGATTACAACAGTGTCCCCTTCTGTGGCCTCGGCGACTGCAACGGTATCATCAATAATGTTGTAAATATAACTCTGAGAATTGACATCCATTCCTGCCTGAGTTTGCCCTGCAGACAGATTTGGTGGAATAGGATCTAGTGTAGGTGCTGTGTTAGTTTCCCCTACATTAATCGTCCACATGACTTCATTAGAAGTTCTTGGTGGGCCATCTACACCATTTGTCTGCGTGTCAGTAATGGTTGCCTTTATCATATAAAGACCTGCTGGCGCTGGCGTCGTTGAGCCATTGCTATCAAGATCATGATAGGATGGAAATCTTAACTTACAAATATTTTTTCCAGAAATGGCCTGAACGGCTGTGTGTGTACAATCTGGGCTTGGAACATCAGCTAAAAGCCACCACGGGTTCGCACCATCGATAGGACTAAAATTTCCAGATATTGAACAATCTTTATCAGGAGTACAAATACTAAAATTAATAGCGTAATCCGTTAGATTTAATCCTGGTGTCTCTGAGCTATCTTTATCAACAATAGATAGAGCAAACTCCGCATCGGTTCCCCCACCTTGAAAGATCCCCGCTTGATTATTGTCTACATAGATTCCACTCTCATCTCTTGCAATAATAGGACTCGTATTTGCCGGCATAATCGTAATATTATCCCAATGGACTTCCCCCACTATTTGTCCGCTTAGTCCATCAATAACTCTTGCCCAAATCTCTTTGTTCGTTGCCGGTACAAGACTATCAATTGGATTAAGAGATTTAGAGTACCCTGAATTCCCATTGCCTGAAAGAGCTCCATAACCGCTTAGACAAACAGGGTCTGGATTTGGTCCACCCTTAAAAGTTAAACGATTAACCGAACCATCGGCCGTTATGGTATTTCCGTTTTCATCAAAGAAGACAATATAAATTCCCTCCGCAGCGGAAAGTCCAGTGCCATCTTCAACGTAAACACAGAAATCGTGGATAGGTTCACCTCTCGTCGTATCTGGGCTTAGAGTTGGTGCCTTGGTAAATCCAAAGCGACTGCTTTCATTTGCATTTTCATCAAGAGAATTCCCTGAAGTTGCATGATATAAAGTCGAGTCTGTAAATACTCGATCGTTTGTTGAGTCTTGAGTGAGATTAATAATAGCAACAGCGGGATCCGCAATAGAGGACGGTGTCGGAGTTGTAATGGCTGCGGCACCTGATAAACGTGTTGGTGGCGGATAAGTGATTTCAATATCCCATGATTTCTGAAGAAAGATTGGTCCCGTAGGAGTTCTTCTTACTTCTAGGTAGAGGGTATGTTTCCCTTTTGGAAAGTTGATATTGTCTGATGGATCAATTAAATAATTAACGGCAGGACGAGATGGGTAGCTTGGACCTGTTTTTTCTACACCGTTAAAAAACCATTTTATATAGTAGTCTACATTATCGGGGTTACTAATATTTGCTAGAATTGTTGGTCGATCACTATTTGTGATCGTTGTCATTTTTTGTGGAAGAGGAGCACAACTACCAAAAGAAGAGGGAGAACAAACAAACGTGAACGTTGGATCGTTGTAATCACTTAAAATAAAACTCCAAGTAACAGACTCGACGAGCCTTCCATCTTTAGAATCAATTATAGAGCTAACGATTGTATTGACTCCGAGAGGCCATAAACTTTCATTGTTAGGATCGACAAAAAAAGCACTCACTTGATTACTTTCAGTAAAAACGTTCACCCCGTTTCGATACCATTTATGAGTGTAATCTTCTCCTAAAGGATTATCGACAGAGATTAAAAGGTTAAATGGAACAATATTTCTTTTAAAAGGACTCAGAATTCCGTTTGGTGTTTGAAAAGGCTCAGGGCTTGGCTTTACATTGAATGCCGAGATATTGTGAGTAACTTGAATTTTATTAATTTTATTAACTTTATCGATTAGGCCTTGCTCGTCAAGACCAGCTTCTTCGGCAGCAGTTTTCTTTTCAATATCACCAGCGACACAACTTATAAAAATTGCGGCACTCATAACTAGAGAAAAAGTTTGCCTAAAAAAAGACTTCAATTCAACTATCATATTCATATTCACTCAACACCCTATCGTTCCGAAATCTCTAAACTTTTAGCGTCTTTCATAGGTTTCTTACTGGATCAGTTTAGTAGACATTTAGAAAGTGTTTTTGTCGGAAACCTCCGAGGTTTATAATTTTCGGCACTTAGTAGAGGTTGAGAAAAATTGAAAAATTTAGGTGAGTGAAAAAAGTGACTCTAATTCTAGTCAAAGACGAGACACCAAAAATAAGTTATGATTGAAATTACAGGAACTTATTTAAAATGAAATTTTTAATCATCTCTCTCATTTTTGTTAGTTTTAACGTTTTTTCCTTTCCTCGTGGAATTCCGGAAAAGCCTTTTGAAGTTAAAGTCTATGCGCCAAAAATCCATCGCGGATACGCACAGGCAAAGGCCGAATATCAAATGGCCATGGATGTAAATCAATGCCGTGGACCTTTCGTAGCAAAGCCTATAGCAGCATGGAACTGTGTCAATACTCCTCGAAATCCGAGCAGGATTCAGTGCTCGAGAAAATATCAATGTACCAGAATCACAAAAAAACTCAATCGCATCACCATGATAACCTCTACTCGTGAAAAAATGGGGCGTTTTAAAACTAAGGTTCAAGATGATGATTTGAAAATCATCATACCAATCAATAAACAACCGAGTTTTGATGTGGGAGAAATGGCCCAAAAAAGAAAACAACTTCTTGAGTGGAAAAAGCAACTCGCTGAAAGAGAAAAAGAAGAGCGAGAAAGAAAAGCTAGGCTTGCTAGACTTAAAGATATCCTCCCTAATGAGCCTGAAGTAAGCTCCAATAATGAAATCCTTGAGTTTTTAAAAAGTGAAGGATTATCCCCAGACGATATCAGAGATGATGAAGATATAAAGGCCTTCTTAAAACGAGAAAAAATCAGTGATGATGTTGTCTATAGAGACTATGATCCATTTACGGAAGAAGATGTGAAGTGGGTTCTTCAAACAACCATTGAACCAGATGGAATGACAAAAATTTATAAGCTTAGAAGACTCACGAGCTCTGATGACCGCTTTATCAGTGAATTCCAATGGTTTCGAGCAACAGCATCGATGGTTGAAGTTGCAAGTGAAGACGACTCTCTACGAACGACTAATATTTCATGGACTCCTCTTTATCTTTTAAACGACCGTTGGACTATTCGTGGAAATGCAGGGATGCATTTCATTAAAGAGGTTCAGGGGAGTACAGAAAACTCCTTTTCCCTTCTTGAATTAGGTGCCTATGCTCAATACAATCCAGAGAAACTTTATTATGAGTTTGGTGGAGGCTATCAAGTTTGGAATAATGATGAAGGCGATCGTTTTATCTTTACCACGATTGGGCTTGGTTATGTCTTTGAAATTCCACTCTTTCGCTATATTGATCGGGTCTTTACGAACTATACCTTTGTAGGAAATCCAGATAGTAATCGAGAATTTAAGCTTGGGGTAGGATTCGCGTTTTAATAATGCTATAACCGCGCCATGAAAGCTAAAATCATTAATACCGTTGACTGGGAAGGACGTTGTCTCGAAAGAGAAAATCTTGAGGCGATGAGAGTTTTTAATACGGAGTTTCTTGAAATACCCACCCTCCATTTTATGAACGCCGCATATTTTACTAAGGGAATGGATGACAAAGAGGTAGAAAAGAAAATTCGAACCGGTCTAAAAGACAACGATATACTTGGTCTTCATATTCATTGTTGGAGAAGTCTCGTTCAAAGGGCCGGACTTGAATTTCGTACAAAACCGAGTTTTGTCTATAAAAACGGTATTCCTGCTGAAGAATTAGAAAAGGTGGATTGTGGACATGACTTAAGCTTAAGTGCTTATGACAAAATTGAAAATATTCAGCTGATTAAGACCAGTGAAAAAATTTTAAATAGTAAAAACCTACTTACCCACAAGTATTTTAGGGCCGGAGGTTGGGTGGCCAACTCAGAAACTCTTCATGCTCTCCAAGAGAGCGGCTATACACATGACTTCTCTGCATTGCCCCCTGAATTGATGAAAGGAAAGCGAAAAAACGAAACGCTCTTTAATATTATAGAACCTATATGGAAAGAAATTACTCCTTATACAAAACCTTATTCCATTTTACCTGGTCTTCTCGAGTACCCCAACTCAGCTTGCCTAGCTGATTACATGCATGGGAAAGACTTTCTAGAAATCTTTAATCAGCTTTGTGAAAAAGGGGAAGATTTTGTTTTTGTTATGGGCTTTCATCAAGAAACTGCCTACAAGTTTATAAACCATGTTCGTGAGGGTCTAAAGCTTATTCATGAGTCTGCAAAAAAAAGAAATGTGGATCTAGAGTATTGCCTCTAAATCCAACCAAGACTACCAAATATCACCCATGAAGTGAGAACTAGTCCCCATTGGAAACCTAGGACTTTGATTTGCTTTTTAGATGACTCAATGTCATAGACATAAAAGCACATGAGATAAAATGGAAGATAGCCAAAAAGAAAAATAAGATAAGGAAATTTAGCATTCCACCATGAATACTCCCAAGTCAAAGCGTTAACATGATTAAGCCAACATTCAACCGCAACTGAAAGTATACTATTCACAATCGCATAAAAGAGTCTGTTATTCATTCCTAAGACTTTTGCATGCTTATCTTTAGGCAAAAGTTTGACGGCCCCTATCCCCATAATTGCAAACATAAATGTGATTTCAATATTGAGACCCATCATTAAAAGCCATGCAGTTTTTCCAGGAGCACCCCAAATTGGAGCAAATTGACTAAAATGAAAAACTAAACCATTGATCGTTTCATTGATCAAATCTTGCCCCCACAAGGCAAGTCCAGCAAATACTGTTGATAACTCACCTTTTGATATCTCGTTGGAATAAATAAAAATAACAATCAGTAAAAAAGGGATAATGTACCACTGGAACGTTAGTTCGGGCCTTCTTAGTATTTCGAGGGCCTGCTGCGAATATGTTGACGGCATCATAATATAGCTCCTTAAAAGCTATTTATAACACTTCTGAATCGTATCTCCGAGCAAAAACCTATTAAAATAAAAATAGAAAAGGACGAATCTAGAGCATTGAGTCCACGGACTAATTTTAAACATGTGAGGTATATGTATGTTGAAATGGATTTCTATTTTTCAAAAATCAAGCTTAGCAGTTGTGTTAGGCGCTACTTTTCTTATTACTTCTTGTGGTAAGAATCCAGAGCAAGACATTGTTAAAGATGTCGATGTTTATACAGAGCTTAGAGATGGTGATGTATGGATTAACCTTAAATCAACTTTCAAACTGGGTGAAGCAAGTCTTACAGAAATTTCTTTTCCCATTGTCGATCCCAATGACAGTAGTATTCGTTATGGTGAAGTAAGCTTCACTCCTCAGGAAGAGTTAGGATATAACCAAGTTGGTCTTTCTTTTAACCTAACCGCCTCTTCTGAGGTTCAAGGCGGAGTGGCATCTTTACCAAATGGAAGTCAATTACCAATTGCTGGTATGAATAATGGTGATGTGCTTCAACTCGTAATCGATAAAATTAATTCTAGAGTTTACCTTGGTGCAAGTGATCAAATGACTGTTCTTGGCTTTGCAGTTTCTATTGCAGAGTTTGAAAAAGTAGGAGACCTCATTAATGGAGCAAACGTTTTTGTTGGTTTTGATATCAAGGGTGTTCTAGGATCGGTTGGGCTTTATACAGGTGATCAGCCACTTGAAAATGGTCTTGCTTTCTTTGTTGATATTCACAATGTTATTCCAAGAGAGGTTCTTGAGCTTGCGAGAAGTGGTCGATCAGTTGATCAATTTGAATTTCAAATGGCACTTGATAGCGCTGAAAGCAGAAGAAATAGAAAGAGAGTAAAGAAAGCATTTAGAAATGTTGGAAATACTCCACACAATTTCATGAGTATCTATAAAGAAGTGGATAGCTTCGGAGGCAAAACTCTAAATTTCGTACCAACTGAAGAGTAATTTATTGTGCTGGGCGGCATAACCGCCCAGTTTCTAACAATATGACGCTGTGCTCGGAACATTATGTCCCTATTTTTTATTGATGTATTGATTCATTTCTATAATAATCTTTATTATGGAAAATACAGGTTATTGCGCTCAGATTCTTAAAGAAGAGCTCTACAAAAGAAAACTACGAAATTCCTCCTATTCTTTACGGGCCTTTGCTCGAGACCTCCAAATTGGCTCGACCTCACTTTCGGATGTCATGTCAAATAAAAGAAGACTCTCTAAAAAGAACCTTCAAAAGGTTGCGGATAAGTTAGCGCTTTCACCAAAAGAGCTCGATATCATTGAAAATGAAATCCAAGGCAATTATAAAAAATCAAAAGAAGAAGTTCAGCATCTTGAACTAAGAGAGGATCAGTTTCGACTTATTTCAGACTGGTATTATCTTGCCCTATTAAACTTCGCCAATCTTCCCGACAACTATGCTGATGCAGACTATCTCGCCCAAAGGCTTGGTTTGCCTGCCTCCACCATTCAAGAGGCCCTTGAAAGACTTGTTCGACTTGATCTTATTAAAATTGAAGAAGGAAGAATCATTCGAACAGCGGCGCCTTTAACAACAACTCATGAAATAGCATCCATAGCTATCCGTAAGCATCATCGGGATCAGCTTCACCTCGCTGAAAAGTCCTTGGATCAAGATGATATAAAAAATCGAAACTTTAACTCCATTACTATGGCAATCAATCCTGAAAAAATTGATAAGGCAAAAGAAATTATTCGAAAAACTGTTTCAAAAATCGAAAATACTTTGGAAGATGAGACTCCTAAAGAAGTTTATGTTTTAAACTTTCACCTCTTTCCTGTCTCAAGAGGAGCAAAACAATGAAATACCTCGTTTTATTATTTATGATTGTTACGACCACTCATGCTGGAGACCGCGTCTGGAATGGTGGTGGACTTGCCGAAAAAAATATTCTCATGGCACTTCTTTCTCTCGATCAATATATCGATGAATGTCTTAGATCTCCTTCTTGTAAAGTGGATCAAAGCGAGAAAGAAATCTTAAGAGAAATTAAAAAAGTATACCTGCAAGAACCACAAGGCTCTAATTTTATCCAGTTTAAATCCCACATTCGAAATGAAGAAAACTTCGACTATGGAGAAGGCGTCAAAATCGCTAAAACTAAGACAATTCCTGGTTCTCCCATTTTTATCAACAGAGACTTATTGTACAGAAGATATCCCAATAAGATTGAGGCCTTTACAATAGCTGAAGCTGTAGCTCTCTTGGTCCATGAGATCGGACATCACACCGGCGAAAAAGATCATACTCTTTTGGATCTTCTTGGAGTCAAAGTCTCTTTAATGGTGGAAAAAAACTTAGAAAAAGCACCTTTTTTTCCTACGAATAATAAAATCCAGGTTGTGAGCTTTAATAGTGAAGACCCTAATCAGTTCCCTGAGGTTTTGATTTATCTCGATGATCAAATCATCAATATTACTAAGAATTTAAAAAGTGAACTCGACTGCCCTAAAAGAAATTATTATCTCAGTGAGCCTAACGGTGCGACCTTTCACAATATCTATTGGAAGCCCTACAAGCGAAGATCGGACTATATTCGATTTACCTTTGAGGGTAATCTCTGGCTAAATTGTCACCATAAAGAAAGCCTCATTGGGGAAAAGCCTGAGGGTAAATATCTTGAGGTTAGTTTTAAAGCGAGAATTAGAGATCTGACTGAAAAATCTATTGTGGCATCTGAACAGTTTCAAGTCTATTTTGTTCCTGGATCTTTAGATATCAAGATCAGAAAAATGTGGGAATTGGTGGGGGAAGGTAATCCGCTAGATGCGATTCCCGGAAATTAATTCCTCTTCATAATATTTATTTAAAGAGTTTTCGCATATATGTCGCTAAAATTATGTGAAGACTCTTCTTTTATTATTCATTCTTATCTTTGGAGTTGGCTGTGCGATCAATCCAAAGTACCCCATCAACCGATTCCAAAGTGCTGAGTCTGTAGAAAGTGGTGCAAATGGAAATGCCTTTGTTTCTGGAAGTAGTGATGTGCTTTTAGAAACGGAACTTGTACGTAGTCCCATTAATCGAGAACCGGGAGAGCTGTCTACATCTATTGGGTTAGGGGGCGGAATCGACATCGCGGTTTTAGAAAACCTCGATGTAGGTCTTGATTACACACTCTCAGGCCCCTTTAAATTAAAAGTTAAGTGGCAAGTCCTTGGTGACGGTCAAAAAAATGCAAAGGCATGGAGTCATTCATTCTCAATATTAGGATCTGCCGGAGCGAGTATACAAAGTAGAACCTTAGTTGCCCAAAATGGAAGTAATCGAGTCTTTTGGATAGGTTCTGTTTACCATGACTATGAGTTTTTACTAGGTTTAAGATTCATGGATAATCTTCAAATAACAATCGGAAGATGGTTTGCAAAATATGGTGTCGATATTGATATGGGGGAAGTTCAAATTGATACCAGTGGTGAAATTGATGGATACCATCTCCTGACAAGTTATTATTTTGACCGCCTTGCTGTAAAATTCGACATCGCTAAATACAACAATACTTATTATAACTCCAGAGATGTCCAGCTTGATTCTGATAGTGGGATTCAATTTGGACTCGCTCTAGATCTTAGTTTCGAATAAGAAAACGAACATCCATTAGATTCATTGATTGATTATTTTGATAGGTACAATTTAAAGTCTTAAAGAAATTAGCGCTATTAAAATCACTTAAAAAGTCCATCATATTAAGCTTTAGAGATTTGGCCTTTTGGTAAAGTTCATAATTAAAATAGGCCCCCGCTAGGGAAGAATTTCCATCATCACCATCTGTAGCATAACTGCCCAAATGGATATTCCTAAGCTCATTTTCACAGAAATGAAGATAGTTATCTTCAAAGATTAATTTTGCCATATATAAAACAAAGTGTGAGTTTCGTCCGCCTAGACCAACTTCTCCATTCAAAGGTATATTGATTTCATCAAAGGATATTAATTTTTTATTTTCTTTAAATTGTTCTAGCATTTTATAACAGACATCAGGAAATTCATTTTCTATTTCAAAGAATAAAATCTCTTCTTCTATAAAAAATTCGTCACTTAATTTTTTTAATAAGGATGGATTCAAAAGGACTTGAGTTTCGATAGATGCTATTCTTGGTGAATGGTGTGTATTAAGTAATTTTTCTCTTATCTTTCCCTTAAATGTTTCTTTTATGAATTCTTTCGGAGCTTTGAATTTTTGATAATGAAAGATAGAGCTGGAAGTCCAAAGATCATCACCTTCAGGAATATCCGAAGCTATGTATTCGTAAATTTGAGCACCATTAAAATAAGAAAGACACCTTCCGGCCTTTATTTCAGAGCAAAGAGACCTCACCTGATTGATTACCCTAATATCTGCCCCACTCTCCACCAACGTTTTATGAATAGAAGTAACTTCTTCAAAATGCTGAAAAGCAAGATGATGTGCGCTTCTTTGCG